>JBJFGJ010000062.1:0-53804 GCA_051892575.1 Alloprevotella sp.
AGCACCTGACTGTTAATCAGGGGGTCGTTGGTTCAAGCCCATCCTGAAGCGCACCGGCCGGCCGGTTTCAAGAATTGTCACCTGCTTCAGTAGCTCAGTTGGTTAGAGCACCTGACTGTTAATCAGGGGGTCGTTGGTTCAAGCCCATCCTGAAGCGCACCCAATCAAGCATCCCCACGACCGGGGATGCTTTTTGCTATTAAAAAACCATCAACCGCTTTTCTGCCGCCCCCAATCCCCATAAATGGGCAAGACAGACCAATTTAACACAGCAAAACCTATTTTCAATTATAAGTTTCTTACTTTTGCTAAAAACTTTTCGTAGCTTTGCAGTTTTGAAAACTATATCTATCAAAATAACTCAATAACATGGAACCTGCTAAAGGAAAATTAGGCGTGATGTGTGTCGGTCTCGGTGCCGTCACCACCACTTTTATGACGGGCGTCTTGATGACCCGCAAAGGCTTGGCTAAGCCTGTTGGCTCAATGACTCAATACGACAAAATCCGTGTCGGTAGAGGCAAAGACAAGAAATATCTGCACTACGGCGAGATTGTTCCCCTCACCGATTTGAAGGATATTGTCTTTGGCGCTTGGGATGTTTATCCTGCCAATGCCTATGAGAGTGCCATCAACGCCGAAGTGCTCAAAGAGAAAGACATCAACCCGGTGGCTGACGAACTGAAGGCCATCAAGCCCATTGCCGCCGCTTTCGACCGCAATTATGCCAAGCGTCTCGACGGCGACAACGTGAAAGACTGCAAGACCCGTTGGGATATGGTTGAAGCCCTTCGCGAAGACATCCGCCGCTTCAAAGCCGAAAATGCCTGCGACCGCATCGTAGTCATCTGGGCTGCCTCTACAGAAATCTACGTTCCCGTTGACGAGAATGTGCATGGCACTTTGGCTGCCCTCGAGGCTGCCATGAAGGCCGACGACCGTGAACACATCGCTCCCTCAATGTGCTACGCCTACGCTGCCTTGTGTGAAGGTGCTCCCTTCATCATGGGTGCTCCCAACACCACCGTCGACATCCCCGCTATGTGGGAGTTGGCCGAAAAGACCAAGATGCCCATTGCCGGCAAGGACTTCAAGACCGGCCAGACTTTGGTGAAGAGCGGTTTCGCCCCCATCATCGGCACACGTTGCCTCGGCCTCTCGGGCTGGTTCAGCACCAACATTCTTGGCAACCGCGACGGCCTCGTGCTCGACGAACCTGCCAACTTCCACACTAAGGAAGTGTCTAAACTCTCTACGCTTGAGAGTATCCTCGTGCCTGAGGAGCAGCCCGACCTCTACACGGACTACTACCACAAGGTGCGCATCAACTACTATCCGCCCCGCAACGACAACAAAGAGGGTTGGGACAACATCGACATCTTTGGCTGGATGGGCTATCCTATGCAGATCAAGATCAACTTCCTCTGCCGCGACTCCATCCTTGCCGCTCCGCTCTTGCTCGACCTCGTGCTGCTCTCAGACCTCGCCGCCCGCAACGGCCGCTATGGCACGCAGCGCTTCCTGAGCTTCTTCCTCAAGAGCCCGATGCACGACTACACACAGGGCGAAGTGCCCATCAATCACCTCTTCCAGCAGTATGTCATGCTGAAAAACGCCATCCGCGAGATGGGCGGCTATGAAGCCGACGAAGAGATTGACTAAGCCAAGCCCTTCAGCTTATCATTCAAGAGGATGCACCTTTTAGTGCATCCTCTTTTATTTTTACACCTTACACAATATCTTTTACGAAAAACTCGCTACCTTTGCAGAGTTTTTCAGTGCTATTTCTGTCGACGCCGATTTAGTTTTGCCGGCAGCAGGCCGTTCATCGTAGCTACCCTCGCTATACCGGCCGGACCTGCAAGGTCGAAGAACGCCATTCACACGTATCTTTCCAAACATTCCGTTCAAGGTGAAAAGACAACTCTTATTCTTCATAATCAGCCTCATAGGCTTCGTTACTGTTTCGGCCCAACGTATTTCGGGCACTGTCACCGACGCCAAGACCGGCGAACTTCTTCCCTTTGTCAATGTGCAACTTGAGGGCGGCGGTTTCACCCGCACCGACGTCAACGGTAAATACAGTCTGCCGTTCCGTGCCGGCAAGATGCGCGTGTCCATGATTGGCTACGACACCAAGACGGTGCGTGTGGGCCAGGCCGGCGTCTACAACGTCAAACTACAAGACAACACCTCCGAGCTCCGTGAGGCCGTGGTAACGGGACACCGCAAAAAATACTCGCGAAAGAACAACCCGGCCGTCGAACTGATGCAGAAGGTGATTGCCGCCAAAAAGAAGAGCGACCTCAAGCGCTACGACTACTACAGCATTGACAAATATTCCAAGCTCACCTTTGCGCTCAACGACGTGACCGACAAGGTGTTTGAAGAAGGGCAGTTCAAGAAAATGCCCTTCTTGAAAGAGCACGTCGAGACCTGTAACGAGACGGGGAAACTCATTCTGCCCATCTCCGTGGACGAGAGCGTGACGCGCGAAATCTATCGCAAGTCTCCTCACGCCGACAAATCGATTGTGCTGGGCCAGCGCAGCAACGGCATCAACGACCTCTTCAACACGGGCGATATTCTCACCACGGTGCTCAAAGATTGTTTCACCGACGTGGATATCTACGAAGACGAGGTGCGCCTGTTGCAGTATCCCTTCACCAGCCCCATCTCCACACGCTCGGCCATCAGTTTCTACCGTTTTTATCTTGAAGACACCACCTATGTAGACGGCGCTAAGTGCATCCGGGTGGACTTTACGCCCAACAACCCTCAAGACTTCGGTTTCTCAGGCTCGCTCTACATCCTCGCCGACTCCACCTATCGTGTCAAGAAGGCCGATATCGGTATTCCGCGGCGCTCTGACGTCAACTTTGTGGAAAGCATGCGCGTCATTCAGGAGTTCGAGCCCCTACCCAGCGGCGAACAGGTGCTTGTACGCGACAATATGCTCGTGCAACTCAAACTGGCCAGCTTCTTGCAGAAGTTCCAGGTGAAACGTACCACCGAATACAGCAATTTTTCTTTTGACATCATCCCCGACAAGGTTTTCAAATTCAAGGGCGACCAGCGCATCGACATCAACGCCAAGATGCGTGACGACATCTTTTGGGCAGAGCATCGACCCGACTCGCTCACAAAGAGCGAAGACCAGATGGACCTGCTCATCAAGCGCCTCGAGAGCGTCAAGGGCTTCAAACTGGTGCTCTTCACTGCCAAAGCCTTCATCGAAAACTTTGTCGAGACAACCACCGACCCCAAGAAGCCTTCAAAAGTCGACATCGGCCCCGTCAACACCACCATTTCACAAAACTTCGTCGACGGTCTGCGCCTCCGAGCCTCTGCACAGACCACGGCCAACTTCAATCCGCACCTCTTCCTCAAAGGCTATGTAGCCTATGGCTTTAAAGACCACGAGTGGAAAGGCTTGGGCGAGGTGACCTATTCATTCAACAAAAAAGCCTATCTGCCGCGCGAGTTCCCCGTAAACAATCTCACGTTCACCTACAACCGCGACGTCATGTCGCCCAGCGACAAATTCCTCCCCACCGACAAAGACAATGTCTTCACTTCGTTCAAATGGACGAAAGTGGACCATATGATGTATTACGAGACCCTGCGTCTGCTCTGGGACCGTGAGTGGGAAAACGGTCTGCGCCTCAAACTCCAGGTGCGCACAGAGCAAGACAAGCCCACGGCAGCCTTCTTCTTCCAGTCGCTCGACGGTACAGGTGCGCCTTCACCCAACAGTGCCAAGTATCGCCAAAAGTTCCGCACATCCGACTTCACCGCCGGCCTCACCTTCCAGCCCGGCGTCACCTGGATCAATACCAAGCAACGACGCATTGCCGCCAACAACGACGCACCTATATTTTCGCTTTCCCACACCGTGGGACTCTACGAGCAGTTTGACAAGACCCACACCTACAACTTCACCGAGGCGGGCATCTACAAGCGTTTCTGGATGGCCTCGTGGGGCAAGATAGACACTTATCTCAAGGCTGGGGCGCAATGGAATAAGGTGCCCTTCCCGTTGCTTATCATGCCGGCGGCCAACCTCTCTTACATCATGGAGGACTATACGTTCAACCTCATCAACAATATGGAGTTCCTCAACGACCGCTATGCCTCGCTTATGGTCTCCTGGGACATGAACGGCAAAATCCTCAACCGCATTCCGCTCATCAAGAAGCTGAAGTGGCGTGAATACATCGGCTGCAACGTGCTCTGGGGCACGCTCACCAGCAAGAACAATCCATTCCTTGCCAAAAACGCCAACGACCCGCGTCTCTTCTACTTCCCCGGCCACTTCAACGCCGACGGATCGTTTGACTACCTCTCCACGGTGATGGACAAGAAGAAGCCTTATGTCGAAGTCATTGCGGGCATACACAACATCTTCAAGATTTTCCATATAGAATATGTGCGCCGCCTCACCTATGTCGACGACCCCGACACAGACAAATGGGGCATCCGCTTCATGTTCCGCGTGACGTTCTAAACACGCCCATACCCAATCAACGCGACATCTGTCCGGCTTCAATCCGGGTAGATGTCGCGTTGATTTATTTTGGATTGCTTCGTCCTATCGTTTTCGCCAAAAGGCGCGTCTGAAAAGGTGGCCGATGAGATAAAGGCGGTATCTCAACTGGAAGGCCGTCGAGTTGGCCGATTTGGCACCGCCGTTGGTGGTGTTGCCTTCGTGCCGCCGGTATTTGATGAGTTTGTCGTCTATGATGACGGCCTTGTAAAACGTCTTGGCCACGAGGAAGAGCCAGTTGTCGTGGGTGCAGAGCTTGTGTTTTTGGGGGAAGGGAAGGGCTTTGGCCAAAATGGTGCGTCTGAAACACATGCAGCAGCCTAAATACCGAAACCTGATGATGTTACCCAAATAAGAGCGCGACGAGTGATAAAGCTGGTAAAAAGAGGAGGCTATCTCTTCTTCGTCATTGTTGACCACTTGGGCGTCGCTCACCACAAAGTCGCAATGCTCCAAAAGGGCCAGACAACGCTCCACCTTGCCCGGCATCCATAGGTCGTCTTGGTCGGCCAGGAAGATGATGTCGCCGGTGGCCGCTTTGAGGGCGTGCTCAAAGTTGCTCACATAGCCGTGGTCGGTGGTGTGATGCACGATGCGCACTTGCGGCAGTCCCAGCGACGTGACCACCTCGAGCGTCTCGTCGGTCGAGCCGTCGTCGGATATGACAATCTCGTCGTCGGCCGAGAGTTGGCAGGCGACGGACCGGAGTTGCTCACCGATGTAGGCGGCACCGTTGTAGGTGGCTATGCAGACTGAAATCATACTCGATGTTTAGGGTTGCGGTGTTTAGGCTTGAACAGATTTTTCAGATAAAGCCCCATAAACTTGAGGCTCTTGTGATGACAGCAAAGGCCCAGCGTGCGCCTCATCATACTGTAATGATGCAGCAGGTGGCCGTTGAAGCCCTCCAGACGGCAGGCATTGGCACATTCCAAGTAGATGCGATAGCGCCTGATGGCGCGGCCGAGGTCTTTGTCGTCGTTGGAATAGTTTTGTGTGATGACGAAGGGCAGCAGCCACAGACCGTCGTTGATTTTTCTGACTTTCTGCAAAAACTGGAAATCTGCAAAGTCCAGATAGATGCGTTCGTCATAACCGCCTGCCTCGAGAAAAAGTGACGTGGGTATGCACAGACCGCTGTTGATGACGATGAGGTCCCGTAGCGAGTAAGTGCCGCTTTTGATGTCTCGGGGCGTTTTCTTCCAGACAGAAGGCATATAGGGGCTGAACGGCTGCCCCAGCGACGTGACCGAGATGGGCGCCGTCACGCCCGCGAAGTCTATCGTGTCGAGATAGGCCCCGAAGGCTTCAGGTGGAAATGTGGTGTCATCGTCGAGCAGGAGAATTCTTTTGTAGCCTAATTCGTTGGCCCTTTGGGCGGTCAGATTGTAGGCTTTGGGCAAGCCGCTGTTTTGAGTGTCTCTCACGTAGATGGCCCGGGGGCAGAGCGCGGCGATGTCTTCTTGGGCAAAAGTGGCCGGCGAGTTGTCGTAGACCACAAACTCCTCAATACCGTTGGGCTTAATCAACGACAGGTAGGTGGCAGAGTCGCTCAAGTGCGTCTGATATAAAACGATGACCGGGAGTATGCTGTTTGCCATGACTTGTCGCTTTTGTGGACTTAAACATTAAGGTTGAGCCATTGGTTGTAGAGCACGTCCATAGCCAGGATGGCCGTGGCGAAGAGCAGCAGGAGTATCTGGCCGGCTATGCGCGGACGTATGGCATAGATGATGTAGGGGAAGAGGATGATTTCCACCACACCAAAAATCTCTGAGACTCTGAAGGCCAACACCGGCAAGAAGGCCAGCATAGCGAAGCAGATGATAGAAAGGGCGTAAATCTTCAGGAAAAGCGCCATCTGCGGGAAGTGGCGTTTGATCAAGTCATACTTCCACAGCAAGAAGTAATACATCGCCATTTTGAGCAGCGACACGATGTTGAAGAGGTTGATTTCGTCCATATTCATCATACCCGAGTCGCGCATCTCCTCATAGAGTTCGAGTTTGTCTTGTATGCCGGGGATGGGAATGGCCGAAAGCCAACCGATATTGCTGGGCGAGACCACATAGGCCGCCAGTGGCAACACGATGAGTGCGAGTTTCCAACGGTCAGAGAGTTCGCCGCAACCCAGAAACGCCAGCGGCAGCAACACGATGGCCGAGTAGTGGAAAAAGATGGCCACACCAATCATCAGGGCATAGGCCAACCGTTTCTTTTCAATCAGAAACTGCAAGGCCAGAATGAAGATGCCCGTCGCCACCGCCACGCGGATCTGCGTGGTGTTCTGGAGAATGAAAAAGTGGCTCATCCACACAGCCATCGACAAGAACCAGAGTTTCGTGTTGCGACTCACGGCAAAGGCCATGAGGGGGATGGACAAGACGGCATAAATGATCAGTACGCCACGGATGCCACCCAACCAACTCTGTGCGATGTCTGAGATGAAATAAAACGAAGGCTCCACCAAGATGTTGCCGGCATAGAAGAACTTCTCGTATTCGCCCGAGTCCTTATCCAGTCCGATGGGGCGCAGTCCCACCATCAGCACCAGCACCACGGCGATGGCGATGTAGGCACCCACGACGTATTTGTCCTTCTCCTTGTCCATAAACGACAGGAAAAGCACCAGGCAAAACAGGCAGACGTATATGCCGAAGAAAATCATAGGCGGGGTGAGGGTGAGTGTAGGTTAGGGCTTACCATTTCAGGCTCTTGTCTTTGACCAACAAGACCACGGAGGTGACGGCAAAACACACCATCAGCATCGTGAGGATGAAAAACAAACGTTTCGGGCCGGCCGGCTTGACGGGAACGGAAGCGGCCTGCACGGTGGTGAATACGGGCGTGCGCTCCAAGACCTTGCTCTCTGCGGCCACACACTGGCTCTGCAGTTTGGTATAGATGGCGTAGGCGCTCTGCATGTCTTCTTCCATTTGGCTTTGACGGGTTTTCAGGCTCGCCAGGTCAAGTTCCTGGTGCGTGTCAGAAAAAGCACCGTATGCCTTTTGTTTCTTTAGATAGTCTTGTTCGGCCATGTTTCTCACCTTGACCAGATGCGCCAATTCCTGGCGTGCCTTTTTGGTGCGGTATTCGGTCATGTGGCGCTGCAGGGCGTTTTTCACCGAGTCGGCCAGGGTGGTGGCCACCAGCGGGTCGAGGGCTTGCGTCTTTATGGTGATGACTTGCGTCTTCTTGTCCACGTCGCAGCTGATGCTTTTGGCAATGCTCCGTGCCATGGCGTCTTGCTCTTTGGTCAGTCTGAAGGGGTCGATGACATAGCGGCCGTTCTTTTTTTCGGCAATGGGTTTGCCCTTGCCCGAACTCCACCACGGCTGGGGTGCCTGATAGGTGAGATAATCGGCCAAGGCGCCGTGCCACTGTCCGTCGGCGGTGGTCACCTGCATATCAAAGAAGGGCACAATGAAATCTTTGCTTTCAATCAGGTCGGGGTAAAACAGCGGGATGATAGCGTCTTCTGAGTTCATCATACCCGACAGGTCGATGCCCACCATTGAGGCCATACCCGAGAATTGCGACATCTTGTCGTTGCCGCTCGTCTCCGGCGCCAGGATGATTTCCACCTCGTAGTAGCGCGGTTGGCTGTAAATGTAGACGGCCGACAACACCAGCACAATAAGCATCGGCAGGATATAATGGCGTTTCCGCGCGCGCAGACTCCGGTAGACGAGGTCGAGACGCACTTCTCGCTTCATCACCGACTCGGCTTGTGGGTTTTGGTTTGCTTCCATAAATGGCGTTTTACTATATAAACGTTCAAGGCCGGCACTTATTTTATCCAGATGCCTTTGGCACGGCCTTTGAGCAGTTTGTTGACTTGCAGATAATTGGTCACGGCACACATCAGATTGACGATGATGAGGGCCACGACTATGCCTTCCAGCCCCATCCCTTTCAGACTGCCTATGGCCAGCGGCACAAAGACGACGGCCTCAACCAGGGTAACAAGGCTCTGCAGCAGGATGCAGCCGATGCCGTAGAGAATGTGGGCATAGAGCAGGCTGAACATGAGCACACCTATATATATAGCCATCAGCACGGTCATAGACGGCGAGATGTCTACCTTGCCCAGTGTCCAGACGGGGTAAATCCAGCCGGCCACTACCGCCATGCCGACAAGGAGCAACGTGGTGCCGCCCAACACGTAGAGACCTTTTCGCAGACAGCGGCTTATCCAAGCCATCTCGCCTTTGGTGTAGGCGTCGGTTATGGCCGACCACATCGGTGCTATGACAATGCTGAAGAGCATCAGGGCCACGCTGAAGTAGCGATAGGCTATCTGATAAGGCGATACGTGCTCAGGACCCAGTATGCGGGAGATGAACAAGTTGCTTGAGGCGAAAAGCACGATGCCGGCAGTCTGCAAAAAGAAGAACTTGAAGCCGAGGCTGAAGATGCCGCCCAGCATAGCCCGGCTGTAACACTTCACCGACGGCAACAGACGCGGATAGAGTTTCAAGAAGGTGACGGGATAGGCCAAGAGATAGACCACGAGCGGTGCGGCGGTGAAGAGAAAAGCTATGAGCAGGAAGCTGACCTCGTCGCTACACAGACGGGCAATGGCGATGGCGATGAGCGAAAGCGTCTGGCCACCCACGATGAGAGCGTTGTTCACAGCCGGCAGTTGCAGGCCCAAAAAGACATTGCCCACAAACTTGAACACGAAGGTCAGGCAGACCAATCCCGTGGAGAGTTGCACGATGAGCGGCAAGTGGGGCGAGCGCTCCGGCGACACGCCGAGCAGGCCGTAGAGGTCGGCGTAGTGTTCGGCGGTGAGCAGGATGAAAATGGCCGGCACCATGATGAGCACCAGCGTGAAGAATGTCGTGCTCACGGCCTGCCGGGCCTTGTCCCATTCGTCGCGGGCCACAAACTCGGCCAACTTGTTGCGCAGGCCGTTGCCCAGTCCCACGTCGAACGAGTCTATCCAGATGAGCACCGTGCTAAGCGTCATCCAGATGCCGTATTCATAGGGGTTGAGGCAGGCCAGGGTCAGCGGCACCAACAACAACTGCACCACGCCCGACCACCCTTTGATGAGGAAGGAGGCCAGGATGTTGACCAACATCTTCGAAGTGCGTTGGTCGGTGCGTTGGAGGCGTGAGCGTAGCATCTGTTGGGGCTGTTTCGGGCAGCCTTTGAGCGACCCGGTGGTGAAGTATTACTGATTTTGTGCCTATGCGCGTTGTGCTGCTTCGGCGGCGCGGATGAGCGGCCGGGTGGACTCCATAATCGCAAAGAGACTCTCCACGGTCTCGGCACGAAGCATAGCGATGCGGGTCTGACGGAAATCGGGCAGGCCCTTGAAGAGCGGCGTGGCGGCCAGGTGGCGGCGTATGTGCAATATGCCGCGATACTCGTCGATGCGCGCCACACTCTGCCTCACCTGCTCTTTGAGCACGTCGAGTTTCCAGTCGGCCGTCATAGGAGCGTAGTCGCTCTCGATGGCGTGGTCCACGGCGTGGTCGTCACTGTGCAAGGCATCGTGTATTTCTTTGAAAATCCACGGGCGGCCAAAGGTGGCACGACCCACCATTATGGCGTCGACGCCGAAGTCGTCGAAAGCCTTGACGGCACCCTCGGCCGAGGTGATGTCGCCGTTGCCGATGATGGGGATGTGTAGGCGCGGATTTCGCTTCACCTCGCCAATGAGGCTCCAGTCGGCTTGGCCGGTGTACATCTGTGCTCTTGTGCGGCCGTGTATGGTGAGTGCACTGATGCCGCAGTCCTGGAGCTGTTCGGCCAATGGCACGATGATTTTCTGCGAAGCGTCCCAGCCCAGGCGGGTCTTGACCGTGACGGGCAGTTTCACCGCCTCGACCACGGCACGCGTAATTTCCAGCATGAGCGGCACGTTCTGCAACATACCCGCTCCGGCTCCCTTGCCGGCCACGCGCTTCACGGGACAACCGAAATTAAGGTCGATGATGTCGGGATGGGCGCGCTCTTCGACAATCTGGGCGGCGTCGCGCACGGCCACGGGGTCTTTGCCATAGATCTGTATGACCACGGGGCGCTCTTCGTCACACACGGTGAGTTTGTCGAGGCTGCGGCTCACCATACGCACAAGGGCGTCGGCAGCCACAAATTCCGAGTAGACCATAGAGGCGCCCAGCCGCCGGCAGAGCAGGCGGAAACCGATGTCGGTCACGTCTTCCATCGGTGCCAGCAAGACGGGACGTGGCCCAAGATTGATGTGGCCTATCTTCATAGGGCGTGAGAGGGTTTGAAAAACAATTTGCGGTCGAGTGGTACGCCTTTCCAAAGGATGAAGCCGCCCACAGCCATCAAGGCGAGGCCGATGAGGCCGGTGGCGACGGGTCCCGTTTGGTTCAGGCGGCTTTCAATGGCGGGAAAACTGAGCAGAAGCACGCCGAGACCATTGTTCAGGATGTGGCAGATGAGACAGAGGCGGATGTCGCCGGCACGCATATAGAGCAGACCAAGCACAAAGCCCAGCGTCATGGCCGACACCGTCTGCAGGGGGTTGAAATGGATGATGCCAAACGTGGCTGCGCTGACCAAGGCGGCCATCACCGGCATGAAACGCTCGGAGAGGGTGCGCTGAATGCCTTCGCGGAAGGCCAGTTCTTCAACCAGCGGTCCGATGACTACGAGCATAATCCAGCCTATGGTGTCTGACTTCATCTCGCCAAACAACGCGCCGGTGCCGCTGTCGGAGAGGTCCAACGGCGACAAGGCTGCCGAAAGGCCGAAAGCGAAAAACGTAAAGCCCACTATAGCGGCCAACCACGTGAGTGCCGACAGTTGATGCGACGGACTGAAAGGCCGGCGCCGGATGCCTTTGGCCACCCATAGCACGACGACAAACAACACCGCCGCTATGGCCATACCCACGGCAAACTGGTGGGCGGAAGGCGTAACAACGTCGTCGGAAGTGGCGGATGTAGAGGTGGCCCATACCATGGCAATGGCCGAGGCCACTATCTGGTAGGCGATAAATCCGAGGAGTATGATGAAGGATTTGAGCATAGGTTCAGGAGGTTGAGGGTTTGTTCGGCGTCGTGACGGATTTGCCGGGCAAGACTGTCAATGCTGTCAAACCGGCGCTCGTCGCGCAGGCGGGAGACGAAGTGCAGTCGGAGGTTTTGTCCGTAGAGATTGCCGGTGAAGTCAAACAGATGGGCTTCGATGGAAAGGTCGTCGCCGTTTTGCAGGGTTGGGCGCCGGCCGATGTTGAGCATAGCCTTGTGGCACCGGCCACCTGCTTCGGCCCAAGCGGCATAGACACCGCCTGAGGGGATGAGCCTTTCGGCGTCGGCGGGTTGCAGATTGGCCGTGGGGAAACCCAGTTTACGGCCCACATGATGGCCTTCAGTCACCACGCCGCCAAGGGTGTAGTAGCGTCCCAGCAATCGGGCAGCCGCCCGGACTTGTCCCTCGGTCACGAGTCGCCGGATGCGCGATGAACTCACGGCCTGGCCGTCAATGACGAGCGGCGTGGCCTGTATCACGTCTATGCCACACGAGCGGCCGATGGCTTGATAGTCGGCAAAGCCCAGCGAGCGGTCGCTGCCGAAGTGGTGGTCGTAGCCCATGAGCAAGGCCTTCACGCCCAACCGGTCTCTCAAAATGCCGGTCATAAACTCGCGTGCCGTCATGGCCGCCATTTGGGGTGTGAAGTCCAGGAGTGTGCAGGCGTCAAGGCCCGACTGGCGGAGCAGGTCGGTTTTTTCTGCCGCGTCGGTGAGCAGTTGGGGGCGGTAGTCTGATTTCAAGACCTTCCGGGGATGTCGACCGAAGGTCACGGCCATAGTGCCCAGCCCACGCTCTTCGGCCACCGCTTTCAGTTGGCCGATGAGGTGGCGGTGTCCGAGGTGCAGGCCGTCGAAAAAACCGATGGTCGCCGCCATAGGCCGGTCGCTGCAGGTCGTGAAATCAAGACGGGTGAAGTTCATTCGGGGATGTAGATGCCTTCGGCGGTAAAATATTTGAGCCATTCGCCACCGGCGGGAGCCAGACGGGCTTGCAGACCGCAGGCACGGGCGGCTTCGCAATTTTCCTCGCAGTCATCGAAGAAAAGGATCTCTTCGGGACGGCAGCCGATGCCTTCCACCACGGCCTGATAGATGGCCGGCGAGGGCTTCTCCACGCCCAGTTCGTAGGAGAGGAAAGCCCGGCGGAAGAAGTCGGGCAGGTCGTGGCCTTGATATTGGAACAGGCCGTTGCGGGCCATGTCCCAGTGCACGATGTTGGTATTGCTCAACACGTAGGTGGGGTAGTGGCGACGAATGCGCAGGAGCATGTCGAGACGGTCGGCCGGCACGCTCACCAAATAACTCTCCCAGGCCTGCACAATCTGGGCGTTGGTGATGTGGTGAAGGCCCGAGTCGGCGCGCAGACGGTCGCAAAACTCCTCCACCGTCACCTCGCCGCGCTCGAGCGCCGAGAGGATGCCCGCTTGGGCAAAGGTGCCGATGTAGGGCCTCACGTCGAAGCCGATTTGCTCGAAAGCCTTGATGCAGCGCTGCTTGTCGAGGTCGACCAAGACGCCGCCGAAATCGAATAGAAGGTTCATAGGTATGTGTCTTTTGGCTGCGGCGCGGCATAGGTCAAACAAACGGGTTTGTCGGTCTATGCACACGCCTTGCTCAAAGGTTCATTTTTTCAGTTGGCTGGAAATGTGCGGCCCGGCGTGGCGTCAGGCTTTCACCAGTTTATAGATGCGGTCGGAGGGACGTATCTTTTCGGGCACGGCAATGGCCACAGCCTGTCCTTTCTTGCCGATTTCTACGGGCCCGTCGTCGAGATGTATTTCGTCGGCCGTCACATAAATCACGCCCGTGGTGGGACCGATGATGACGAGGCGGTCGCCTTTGCAGATGTCGCCGGCTTCGAGATAGAACTCGCCCACACCGAGGCGCGAGAAATATTTCACGCCCTTGCCGATGTAGACTTTGCGCTCGGTGGCCGAAGAGCCATAGGTGACGCTCCATTCGCCCAGCCGCTGCCCCAGGTAGTAGCCGTCCCAGAAGCCGCGGTTGAAGACCGAGGCCAAGCGTTCGTCCCACGCCTTGACCTTCTCCTGCGAGAAGGTGCCGGCCTTGACGGCCTCGATGGCTTCTTTGTAGCATTTCACCACCGTGTAGACGTATTCGGCTGAGCGTGCGCGGCCTTCAATCTTGAACACGCTCACCCCTGCCTGCATCATTTTATCGATGAAACCGATGGTTTTGAGATCTTTCGGGCTCATGATGTATTTATTGTCTACATCCAGTTCGACGCCCGTCTCTCGGTCGCGTACGGTGTAGCTGCGGCGGCACACCTGCATACATTCGCCACGGTTGGCCGAGCGGCCGAGGTTGTCGAGCGACATATAGCATTTGCCGCTCACGGCCATACACAAGGCCCCGTGACAGAACATCTCGATGCGGATGCGCTCACCACCGGGACCGCAAATATTGTCGCGGTCGATGGCCTCGGCAATGGCGGCCACCTGCGACATGTTGAGTTCGCGGGCCAGCACCACCACGTCGGCAAAAGCCGCATAAAACCTCAGAGCCTCAACGTTGGAAATGTTGAGTTGCGTGGAAAGATGCACTTCGAGGCCGATGGTGCGGCAGTAGGCCAACACAGCCACGTCGGCCGCTATCACAGCCGATATGCCCGCCGCGAGAGCGGCGTCGCAGATGCGTCGCATGAGGTCGAGGTCTTCGTCGTAGATGATGGTGTTGACCGTGAGATAAGACTTCACCCCCTGCTCGCGGCAGGTGGCGGCAATCTCGCGGAGGTCGTCTATGGTGAACCGGCTGGCCGAGTGGGCGCGCATATTGAGGGCCTCAATGCCGAAATAGACCGAGTCGGCTCCGGCCTTGAGGGCGGCGGCAAGCGACTCGCGCGAGCCGGCCGGGGCCATCACTTCGTGTTGGGTTGTCATTTTGAAGGGTCTTGTGTTAATTTTGGCCGATTTCATCGGCGTTTTTCCGTATGGTTGTGCCGCCGGGCCGGCCGATGAGATCGGCTCGGGTAATGACTACCTCCGAGACACCGGCGTCGATGGCAGCGAGACAGTTTTCGAGTTTGGGCAACATACCGCCCGACACCGTGCCGTCGGCACGCAGGCGCTCGAAGGTGGCGCGGTCGATGGTCGGAATGACGCTCGTCTCGTCGGCAGGGTCGGCCAAAACACCGGCAAACTCGAAGCAAAACACCAGCCTCACGTCATAGCCCACGGCAGCCAGGGCTTTGGCCACCTCAGATGCCATGGTGTCGGCATTGGTGTTGAGCATGGTGCCGCAGCCGTCGTGGGTGAGCGGAGCCATCACCGGCACCACACCCGTCTCGATGAGACCGGAGAGCCGCCGGCCGTCTGCGCGGTCTACGTCGCCCACAAAACCATAGTCCACGGCCGTGCCCGTGCGCTTGTGGGCCCGGACCACGTCCATGTCGGCACCCGTCAGACCCAGTGCCGTCGTGCCGGCAGCCTCGAGTTGGGCCACCACGTTTTTGTTGACCAATCCGGCATAGACCATCGTGACCACCCGCAGCATCTCGGCATCGGTCACGCGGCGTCCGCCCACCATTTGGGTCTCGATGCCCAGACGGGCGGCAATGTCGGTGGCTGTGCGGCCACCGCCGTGTACCAGAACCTTATGGCCCGGCAGTGCGGCGAACTTCTTGACGAGGTCGGTGAGGGCCTCGTCGTTTTCTACGATTTTACCGCCCACTTTGACGACGGTCAGCGGTTGGCGTTGGGGTGCGGAAGTTTGCATGAATGTCTTTGTTTAGGCTTGTGTCGCCGGCGGCAGTTGCTTGAAGGCCGCGGCACGACGTTATGAATATGCAAAAGTAGCAAAAAAACAGCGCGTGGCAAGGTGTTGGTCGCGACCGGCCGCCACAAACGGACGATGGCAAGGCATTTAGGCGGCCGCAGCGTGGTTTTGTCTTTTCCCGGATGGCGCTTTCATCGTATATTTCAGCAAGAGAAGAGAGAGGAGGCCCCACGGGCCTCTTTTTTGTGCCGATGTGCCACCTACGGGCCTTATGACACGGAAAACTGTCCTTATGGGAGAAATTTCTGTCCTTATTCCCGTCAACGACCCACCCTATTCCACTCCGTTTTTCGCCAAATTCACCCATTTCATCATTACTTTTGGTGTGTTTTTTCCGCCTTGCCAAAAAGTTTACCCTAAATCCCAGTTTGTTTGTCACCCACGGCCGCCATTTTTGAACAAGATGAGTTTTACAAAAAAACGGGCGGCCTCACACCCGTCGGTGCAAGGCCGCCTTTATAGGACATCTGCTTTTTTCAAACAAAATCTTCGCCCAACTTGATGAGCGCCTCGCCCGAAAGCTTGCGGGCCACGGTGGGGTCGGTGTTGGGGCAAACCACCAGCACGTTGCCCTCGATGGCGATGAGATAGCCGTTGAGACCCGTCACCACAGCCGCCATGTCTTTCGGCAGACGGATGAGATTGTCGCGGCAGTTGGTCAGCATGGTGCCGGCGCCTTGCAGCAGGGCGTTGCCGTCGTTGTCTTTTTCCGTCACATCGTAGAGCTCGGGCCAGCAACCCACATCGGCCCATCCGAAATCGGCCTGCATCACGTAGACATTCTCCGTCTTCTCCAAAATCGTGAGGTCGAGCGAGCGGTGGATGCTCGACTGATAAGACGACGTAATGATTTCGAGCTCCTCGGCGGCGGTCAAGGTGCCTTTCGACTCCTGAATGCGTTCAGCCACAATATCCGAACTTTCACTCACCAGGTTCATCATCGTCTTGTTGTGCCAGGCAAACAGACCCGTGTTCCAAAGAAATTCGCCGCTTTCAACGAACATTTTGGCATAGTCGATGGCCGGTTTTTCCACAAAAGACTTCACGCGAAACATCCCCTTGTCTTCTCCGGGACGGCCGCGCTGGATGTAGCCATAGGCCGTGTTGGGGACAGTAGGCCGCACCGCCAGGGCCACAAACTCGCTGTGACGACCGGCAAAGTCGAGAGCCCGCTCTACGGCGGCGGCAAAAAGGTCTTCCTGTTGTATGAACTGGTCTGACGGCATGCAGATGATGCGGGCCTCGGGGTCAATCTGGCCGATGTGGCACGACACCCACGCCGCTGCCGGTGCGGTGGAGAGCTGTACGGGTTCGGAGAGGATGTTTTCGGCCGGCACGTCGGGCAACTGGGCCTTGACGATGTCGGTGTAGTCTTTATAGGTGGAAATGAAGATATGGTCGGTGTCGAGATAGCGGTTGACACGGTCAAAAGTCTGCTGAAGCAACGTGCGCCCCACGCCTGTGAAGTCGATAAACTGTTTGGGCATGTTGCGGCGGCTCACGGGCCACAGTCTTCGGCCGATACCGCCGGCCAGGATGATGCAGTAATCGTGAAGTCCTTTCATAAAGCAGGGAATTTATAAGTTTGGAGGAATAAGGTTTTAAGGTTGTGGTGCTTGATAGCATCGCTAAGGTAGGCATAATTCCGCTACATCTCGCCTAAAAACCGCCTATAATATGAGCCGGCAAGAGTTTTTTACCAACTTTTTTGGTTCGTTTATAAAAATCACCTACCTTTGCAAGCGCAAAACGAAGGCCTTGCTTGGCCTCGATATGCAAAGGCCACCAGCCCAGATGGCGGAATCGGTAGACGCGCTGGTCTCAAACACCAGTGGGGCAACCCGTGCCGGTTCGACCCCGGCTCTGGGTACAAGAGATTGGAAATCTTCACGCGAAGGTTTCCAATCTCTTTTGTTTTGTGTCCCTCTCTTGTGTGACTGAGCGTGACTGAACGCTCCAATCACAGCAAGTCGCTGATTTCCTTAACAGTTACAGACGCGTGATTGTGTGATTGGAGAAAAGGCAAACTTTTGGGTATAGAGGAGGTAGGAAGTGGATTGGCACCGGCGACTTTATATTTATGCGTAAGGGAAGCAAGGGAGACCCATTGACGCATCACTCGGAAACTGTCCCGTGGGAAGTAGCCAACTAAATATGTGTGTGATTTTTATCCAATGTGAAATAAAACCGCTACCTTTGAAAGGCATCTTAAACACCTATTGCGTATGAAATCGAAAATCATTTACCAGATTGCTTTGGGCGCTATGTTTGTTGTGACGATATTCATGGCGATTGGCATTGTGCTGACCTTTAATCTTGCGAGAGAGTTAGATGAGCCGGTGAGTTTTTGGGATGTATCATTTCCTCTTATCGGACTTATCGTGACGCCGTTTGTGGGGATGGTCTATTACATCAAGAAGAAGCCGCTGGGTTGGATTTTCTGCTGCGGCTATGCCATTTTCTTGCTTGTTCTCCTCTCCTTATACTACTTCGACCTGAGTCAGATGGGAGGCGCAAGCATAGAGGGAATGGGCGAAATGACCGCTTCGTTCATCGTGATGAGTGCAGTGCTTGTGGCGCTGATTGTGTTGCTACTGACGGCCAAGATGCGGGCCCTCTTTTTCCCGGGAGGACAAGACAAACTTTTGGATACGTTTGTGATGGCCTTCGTAGTGGCCATCACCATTGGTCTGATTGTTTTCACACCCAGGTTGGTCGAATATGTCAAATCCCACTATATTGTCTTACTGGTTTTCTCTATTGGTTTTGGCTTGCGGTCGGTTATCAATCATAAGTAAGTTTGTTATAATCAAACGAAATCGAATGGGGGAGAAATAGCCAACTTTGATTGAGACAATTATATCACAGCACGCCGACCACTACCAGAAACATAGGAAACTAAGACTTTTACTTCTCAAATTTGGCCATTTTTGAGAAGTAAAATGCTGATACTTCCCAAAAATCGCGTTTTTTGAGAAGTATTATGCATCGAATAGACACAACATCCCTCACAATGGGCCTTATTCAATAAAAACCTCCCCCAGACACAATCGCAGTGTGACCGGGAGAGGTTGTAGAGGATATGTAATGACGAGATTGGCTTATGCCCACTCAAGGATGACTTTGCCGCACTGGCCGGACTCCATGATGTCGAAACCTTTCTGGAAGTCATCTACGGGGAAACGGTGGGTGATGACGGGTGACAGATCGAGACCGGAAACGAGCATCTGCTCCATTTTGTACCAGGTTTCCCACATTTCGCGTCCATAGATACCCTTGATGGTGAGGGCCTTGAAGATGATTTCGCTCCAGTCTACGGTGGTGGTGGGAGGCAGAATGCCGAGCTGGGCAATCTTTGAGCCATTGTACATATGGGCTACCATATCGCGGAAGGCGACAGGAGCACCCGACATTTCAAGACCTACGTCGAAACCGCGGATGCCGAGCTTTTCCATAGCTTGGTCGAGGGTTTCACCGTTGCGGGCATTGACGGTGGCGGTGGCGCCCATCTTTTTGGCAATGTCAAGACGATAGTCGCTGAGGTCGGTCACCACAATGTTTTTGGCACCGGCAAAGCGGGCAATGGCGGTGGCCATAGTGCCGATGAGGCCGGCTCCGGTAATCAAGACGTCTTCGCCGAGAAGGGGGAAAGAGAGGGCGGTGTGGGTGGCGTTGCCGAAGGGGTCCATAATGGCCGCCATATCGTCTGAGATGCGGGGATCGAGTTTGACCACGTTGCTCTCGGGGATGCTGAGGTATTCGGCAAAAGCACCGTCACGGTTCACGCCGACACCGATGCTGTTTTCGCAGATGTGTTGCAGACCGCGACGGCAGTTGCGGCAGTGACCGCAGGCAATGTGACCTTCGCCGGTGACACGGTCGCCGACTTTGATGTTGCGCACGCCGATGCCGACTTTCTCAACGATGCCGACATACTCGTGGCCAATGGTCATCGGGGTTTTGATGGTTTTCTGGCTCCATTCGTCCCACTTGTAGATGTGGAGGTCGGTGCCGCAAATGGCTGTTTTCTTAATCTTGATGAGCACATCGTTGACGCCTACTTCAGGCACGGGCACATCTTCCATCCAGATGCCCTTCATGGGCTCTTTCTTGACTAATGCTTTCATGTTGTGTGGTTTATTTGAGGTCGTTGTTGTTGAATGATGCTAACGATGGGAATGGTGTGTTTTTCTTATGCAAAATTCCTGCAAGAAATTGAGATATGCAAACATTTAAGGTGTTTTTTTGTTGCCTTAAACGAATAAAGTCTCTCATATCGTGACTGATATGAGAGACTTTAGTTGGTGTTGTTCCACTCCGACTCGAACGGGGACTGAGAGAACCAAAAACTCTAGTGCTAACCATTACACCATGGAACAATCCGCTTGTTGCTTCGTTAGAAGACGGTGCAAAAGTAGAAATTATTTCTTATTCTGCAAAGGAATGTGGTGTTTTTCTGTTTTTTGACGGCGTAACACCTCCCTAATTATCGGCGTCTTGGGCGTCTTGAAAAGCCTTGATGTTGCGGATGAGTCCATCAAATCCTGCTCTCTTGACGGCGCTGCCTTTAAAGAGGCGGCGATAAGTGTCGATGTTGAGGTTTGGCCAATCAGACGGAGTCATTTGCTGAAGTTCGGGTTTGGGCCGGAAGTCTTCTTCTTTGGTAGGTTGGGCAAAGCGGTTCCATGGACAGACCTCAGCACAACGGTCGCAACCGTAAAAGCAACTGCCCATTTTTGAGCCTGTGTCGGAGGGCAGTTCGCCGCGATGTTCGATGGTGAGATATGACAGGCAGCGCCGGGCATCGAGTGTGCCGTCACCCATCAGTGCCCCTGTTGGGCAGGCGTCTATGCAGCGGCGGCAACGGCCACAGTGAGCGGTGGTGGGTTGGTCGTAGTGGTCGGCCGGATGGATGAGCACGAGTTCGCCAAGAAAAAAGTAGGTGCCGGCACCAGGGATGATGAACTGGCCTGACCGTCCGGGCCAGCCGAGGCCACACTGACGGGCCCAATAGCGCTCGTCGATGGGGGCGGTGTCGCAAAAGACCCGGCCGTCCACATAGTCTTGCAGACCGAGGGCGGCCATAAGGGCTTTCAGTCGCTCGCGCATCACGTCGTGATAGTCGCGACCGCGGGCATATCGGGCCAGACTAACGGCACCGCCGGCTTCGTCGTCGGGCAGATAATAACCCAAGGCCACGGAGACTATCGTACGGGCTCCCTCTACCAACAGACAGGGATTGAGGCGTTTCTCCAGATGGTTTTCAATCCAAGCCATATCGGCTTGATGTCCGCTTTTCAGCCAATCTTTGTAGCGTTGCGCATAGTCTGCATCGAGCGGCGCAGCCCGGGCTATGCCGGCAGCATAAAAGCCGAGGCGTTTGGCCTCGGCTTTTATCTGGTCTGAATGAAGCATGATGGAATTGTTCATATTTTTTTCAATCAAACACCTTGAAACTGTAGCCTTGCGACTGCAACCATTCGATGGCGCGTGGCAGGGCATAGAGCAGTTTGTCGTGGCTCTTGACGGAGTCGTGGAAGGTGATGATGCTGCCCGGCCGTGCATAGCGGCGAATGTTGAGCAAGACGTCGCGGCCGTTGAGCCGGGTGGAATAGTCGCGGGTGACAAGGTCCCACATCACGATGCGGTAGCGCTGTTTGACCACGACATATTGCTCCCATTTCATCCATCCGTGTGGCGGTCTGAAGAGGTCTGTCTTGAGATAGACATTGGCTTTGTCTACGTTGCGCACGTAGCTGCTTATGCCGTGCCGTAGTCCGCCGATGTGATTGAAGGTGTGGTTGCCCAGCCTGTGGCCGCGAGCTTTGACCATTTTGAACTCCTCGGGGTGTTTGCGGATGTTGTCTCCCACCATAAAGAAGGTGGCTTTGATGCCATAATGGTCGAGCACGTCAAGCACCCACGGCGTAACCTCGGGAATGGGCCCGTCGTCGAAAGTGAGATAGACGGCCCGCTCTTTGGGATTCATACGCCATAGGGCATGGGGGTAGAGCCATCTGAGGAACTTGGCGGGCTGTTCGATAATCATGGCTTAGAAGTCGCCTTGACCGTAGTCTTCTCCGCCAAGGTCGAAGGCGGGGAGAGCAGACGGTTGATTATATTGTTGCTCAAGGTTGTTATAAATGGCCTGCACGAGGCTCAGGGCTTCGGTTTGAGAGGCGAGGCGGTCGATTTTGCCCTGTGTGGCTTTGTCGAATTTGCCTTTTATTTCCACAATGCGGTAGAGCACAGAGAGCTTGCTGCGGAATTTGTCCATCATGTGGGCCTGACGGTCTTCGTTGAGCGTGCCGCCCCAGTTCAAGTAGTCATGGGCTTGTTTGAAGATGGCAAGGGCCACCCGGCCGGCTTCTTTGGTGTTGCCCACGCCAAGCCATGCCGTGACCACGTCGGTGTCGTAGTCGTCGTAGGGGATGTTTTCGGGCGGCAGCACCTGTTTGCACTTTTCGAGCGCTTTGCGGGCTTTGTCTGTCTTGCCTTCGGCCAGAAGCTGTTTGACAAGCAGGATGAACATGTTGCGATGGGTGGAACACATACGCATGACGGTTTCGTCAAGATAAATGTTCTTGGCGGCCACGTTGCCATATTTGAAGCGGTTCATCATGTTGTCGTACATCTTTTCGCTATCGATGACCAGGCTGGGTCGGCCGTCGGCCGTACGGGCGTGGCAGAATGGCGTGAGGCGATAGGCCAAGCCTTCGAGCACGAGGTAGTCGCCCAAGCCGGCATAGTTGCTGTTGGTCAGGTCGCCTCCAAGCGTGACTGACATATAGATGGGCCGTTTCCAGTCGTTGCGAGCCACCATCTCATAGACCATCATCTGACTCTTGGTCACACTGTTGCCGAAGCGGATGGTGATGTAGTCGGGGATGCTGTCTTTGCCATTAGGCAGGGTGGTGCCTTGGGCTATGACGGCTTGCTTGTTGACGGGCACCACTACGGAGTCGGTCGGGATGACACCGGGTTGCCCCTTGGCTATGCGACCCCGCACATAGTGGTCGATGATGTATTTCAGGTCGTAGGTGTTGACGCCGGTGCGTTGTTTGATGGCGTCGAGTTCACTGCGCATCTCAGGCTTCACTTCAAAATAGTCGAAGCCTTTGCCACGATTGTCCACATATTCATAGCGGCTCCATGCGATGGGCAGCGGTGCTGACTCGTAGGCCTGACGTTTCATCTGGTCGGTATACCAGTCGGTCTGCAGATAACTGAGGTTGCAGACACGGGCATCCGTGCGTTTGCCTTCCACCTCTTGGGCATACCAAAGCGGGAAGGTGTCGTTGTCGCCGTTGGTGAAGATGATAGGCATATTGCCGTCGGGCAGGGTGTTGAGATAGTTGAGACCGAAATCGCGGCAGGCATAGCGGCCCGAGCGGTCGTGGTCGTCCCAAGTCTGGCTCACCATCTGTATGGGCACGAGCAGCGACAGTGCCGACACACCGACAGCCACAGGCATCGGTTTGTTTTTCACCAACTTGTTCATCCAGTCGCCCAATGCCATGGCACCCAGACCTATCCAGATGGCAAAGGCGTAGAACGAGCCGGCATAGGCGTAGTCACGCTCTCGGGGCTGACTCGGCGTTTGGTTCAGATACATCACAATGGCCAGTCCGGTCATGAAGAAGAGGAAGAACACCACCCAGAATTGCTGGATGCCACGCTGTCCCTTGAAGGCTTGCCAGAAGAGGCCGAGCAGACCCAACAACAACGGCAGGCAATAAAACGCGTTGTGTCCCTTGTTGTCTTTGAGGTCGTCGGGCAGTTTGCTTTGGTCGCCGAGCAGCCAATTATCAATAAACGAGAAACCTGTAATCCAGTTGCCGTTGTCGGGATTGCCGTGGCCCTGTATGTCGTTTTGTCGTCCGGCAAAGTTCCACATGAAGTAGCGCCAATACATGAAGTTCACCTGATAGGAGGTGAAGAAGCGGATGTTGTCCCATTGTGAGGGCATTTGTCCCTCACCGCTCATTTCTTCACCCGTAGAGGTGGTCCAGGTGGCATCGACGTCGTGCATGGAAATCTCACCCAACCATTGTTGATAGTGGCCGGAGTGGGCACCGGAGTGCATACGCGGGAACAGCATCTTCATGGCACCGGGATATTGCAAGCCGTCGTTGGTTTCCATATAGTCGTAGCGGTCGGGCTCGTTGGGATTTTGCTTTTCGTGGCGCACCATGGCCTCCGACTTGTTGACCATATACATATACATCGTTTGGCCTGTCTCTTCGTTAACCACCGGTTCGTAGCACGGTGTTGACGAAAAGGCCGGACCGTAGAAGAGCGGTGTGTCGCCATATTGCTCACGGCTCAGGTAAGTGCCGAGAGAGAAGATGTCTTCGGGTGAATTCTGGTCCATCGGCGTGTTTTGCGTCGAACGGATTACGATGACGGCATACGACGAGTAGCCAATCATCAACATCAACATACAGAGCAGTGAAGTGTTGAGAAAACGCTTGCGCAGCAGATACTGTCCGTTGTGGCGCAACGTCAAGAGCACGGGCAGGCCGGCGGTGAGCAGAAGACCGATGACGATGGCCATCGTGCTGCGACCCATAAAGAAGGGGATGCCGAGCAGGAGTACCGACAGCGTGTACAACACCACAATGAGTGCACGCCTATTTTTCGTGGTGCTCCAAATGGCGGCAAGCACAATGGCAATCAGCAGGAGGATATAGATGACCAAACCCGTATTGAAACTCATACCCATCACGTTGACAAAGAAGAGTTCAAACCAGCCGCCCACTTTCACAATACCGGGCACCACGCCGTAAAGCACAGCTACTACGAGCAACATCGATATGCCAAGCGCACAGAGCGAACCCGACGTGTTGGCATGGGGCTTTTTCTTGAAATAATAGACCAGGGCAATGGCCGGCAGACACAGCAGGTTGAGCAGGTGGACACCGATGGAAAGGCCCGTGAGATAGAAAATCAACACCAGCCAGCGGTCGGAATGAGGCTCGTCGGCGTGGTCTTCCCATTTCAAGATGAGCCAGAACACCAAGGCGGTAAACATAGACGAGTAGCCATAGACCTCACCTTCGACGGCCGAGAACCAGAACGTGTCGCTCCACGTATAGGCCAAGGCTCCCGTCAGTCCGGCTCCCATAATGAGCACTGTCTGCCAGGTGGTGGTCACGATGCCGTCTTTGCAAAACAGCTTGCGGGCCAAATGGGTGATGGTCCAGAAGAGGAACAAGATGCAGAAGGCCGAGAGCAGTGCCGACATCACGTTGATGCAAACGGCAATGTGCTCAGGGTTGCTGGTGAAAAGCGTGAAGAAGTTGCCCGTCAGCATAAAGAAAGGTGCGCCGGGCGGGTGACCCACTTCCAGCTTTGAGGCAGTAGTGATGAATTCGGGACAATCCCAAAAGCTTGCCGTAGGCTCCACGGTCAGGCAGTAGGTGGTTGCTGCGATGACGAAGGCCAGCCAGCCAAAGATGTTGTTAATGAGTTTATACTGTTTCATGTAAGCAGGTTGAAACGACTTGTATTTAATGATTTGGCATCTTGTATGTGACGTGGCCACTGAAAGGTGTAAGTGGCTACGACCTGCAAAAGTAGGCATTTTTTTGTAGTCGGGTGGATTAAGCGCCTGATTTTGTGGTTTTGTCAGACAAAAGTCAACAAGTTCGGCGGGTCTATGAGCGAGGTGTGGCCGGTCATTTGCTTGTCGAGGCAAATATGGGCTGCATCCACTCACAGTCTTTCAGACTCTTGGTCTTCTTCGTGACAGTGTAAAAACTTATCTTTGCACCATCCGGCCTTAAGTGTCTGTCACTCCCGGCATCTTTCCCATATATTCTATAGGTATGTCATCAGGACAATCTTTTTCCGGTTATCTCGTCGATGCATTTGAAGGTTTAGGCACCAGTTTTTCGGATGTGCAGATTATGAGCACCTCTGATGTCAACGTGGTGGCCCGGGCCAAGCGTTATGGTCGCTGGTGGATGCTCAAAGGCCTGCGGCTTGAAGTGGCTGACAGCCTAATCTATCAGGGGATGTTGCGCAAAGAGTTTGAACTCCTAATGAGGCTCAACTATCCCGGCATCGTCCAGGTCGCCGGATTGGAACAGGTGGCCGAACTTGGGCTCTGCATTGTGATGGAATATATCGACGGGCAGACCCTCAGAGGCTGGCTTGATGGGACACCGTCTTTTGCAGAGCGCAAAAGAGTGGTGGGCGATCTGCTTGCAGCCGTGTCTTATGCGCATAGTTGCGGCGTGGTGCATCGCGACCTCAAGCCGTCCAATGTGCTTATCACCAACGACGGTGCTGTCTTGAAGTTGATTGATTTTGGTTTGGCCGATACAGACAGCCATACCATTCTGAAACAACCGGCCGGCACAAAAGGCTATATCTCGCCCGAGCAGGCCGTAACCTTCAAGGCGGATGTGCGCAACGATGTCTATAGCCTTGGCCTGCTGATTAATGACATATGCCCGGGCAGGTTGCTCAGAGGCGTGGTGCGTCGTTGTCTTGGCCCCATTTCCGGCCGCTATGCCAATGTCGGCGAATTGCGGCGGGCTGTAGATCGGGCTTTTGCCTTGCGTCGACTCTCTTCGGTGGGTGCTGTAGTCTTGTCGGTCTTCGCTGTGGTCTTCTTTGTGGGTTGGGCGTTGATGACTCGGGGATATAATGACCGCACTCGCGAGATTGACTCTTTGCATCATCGTCTGGACTCGGCCGATGTACTCTTGCGCAATTACAAACGGCAAGCTGAGAGCCACACTTCACGTCTCACTCAAGAAATCGCTTTCTTGAGTGACAGTGTCAACCGCATAGCCGGTCGTGAAAACGCCACCATCAGCCGTCAACAACAAACAGACGCAGCTGTCACAAAAGGGTTACAACTCGTTGATAGTTTCTGGCAAGAGAAAATGGCTCCAATCGTGAAGGGTTCCAAGACCGTTTTCGACCTTACCCAGGCGAGTGGCTTGTGGGAAGAATTGAACAAACAAGTGGGTCGTTATGTCGAAAGCGTAGCCAAGCGGTTGGGAGACACTACCGCTGCCGAGGTTAATGGGGTGCTCTCACGCCGAATGGAAAAATACAGCCGGTTGTGGGTGGATAAATTGCATGAGATGCAGTCAGCACCGTGAAGCCCCGTCATTGGCGGACATTACAGTCTCTTAGACTTTTAGCCTCTTAATGCTGCAAGATACGAGCATTTTGTGTAATTTTGCACCATAAATATTTTATAGATCTACTACAACATCCCCACACTTTTGAAAACATTTGAAGAATTGGGCGTGTCTGAAAACATTCGACGCGCCATAGCCGAAATGGGCTATGAAAATCCCATGCCTGTGCAGGAGGAGGTTATTCCTTATCTCCTCGGTGTCGGTAACGACGTGATTGCTTTGGCCCAGACCGGTACGGGCAAGACGGCAGCCTACGGTCTTCCCGTATTGCAGAAGGTTGACCCGACCGACCATCACACACAGGCCATCATCCTCAGCCCCACACGCGAACTCTGTCTGCAAATTGCCGGCGACCTCAAAGACTATGCCCGCTACATTGACGGCCTTCAGGTCTTGGCTGTCTATGGCGGTTCGAGCATCGAGAGCCAAATACGCAGTCTGCGCAAAGGCGTACAGGTCATCGTGGCCACACCGGGCCGACTCATCGACTTGATGCATCGCGGCGTGGCCAAACTCGACAACGTGGAAAACGTGGTGCTCGACGAGGCCGACGAAATGCTTAATATGGGCTTCACCGAAAGCATAGACGAAATCCTTGCCGGAGTGCCGGCCGAGCGCAACACGCTGCTGTTCTCTGCCACTATGGGCAAAGAAATTGAGCGCATTGCCAAGAGCTATCTGCACGACTATAAAGAGATTGTGGTGGGCTCGCGCAATGAGGGCGCCGAGAGTGTCAACCATATCTATTATCTCGTACATGCCAAAGACAAATATCCGGCTCTCAAGCGTGTGGTAGACTATTACCCCAATATTTATGCCATCATCTTCTGCCGCACACGCCTCGAGACTCAAGAGGTGGCCGACCAGCTCATTCGCGACGGCTACAACGCCGAAGCGCTCCACGGCGACCTCTCACAGGCTCAGCGCGACCTCACTATGCAGAAGTTCCGCACCCATCGCACCCAGCTGCTCATCGCCACCGACGTGGCAGCCCGTGGTCTTGATGTCGACGAGCTCACCCACGTCATCAACTATGGTCTGCCCGAAGATGTGGAGAACTATACCCACCGCTCAGGCCGTACGGGTCGTGCCGGTCGTCGTGGCACGAGCATCTCCATCATCCATATGCGTGAAAAGGGCCGTGTGCGCATCATCGAGAAAGTCATCGGCAAGCAATTTGAAGTGGGCACACTGCCCGAGCCTCAGGAGATTTGCACCAAACAGCTCTATCGCGTCATGGACGAGCTCGAGCGCATTGAGGTCGACGACAATCAGATTGCACCCTTCCTCCCTGAGATTTTCCGCAAACTCGATTGGCTCACCAAAGAAGACCTCATCAAACGCATCGTCAGCCGAGAGTTTGGTCATTTCCTCGACTATTATGCCAACGCGCCCGAAATCGTTCAGCCACAAGGCGGCAAGAAGGAGAGAGAAGATCGCAAATCGTCCGGTCGTCAGTCCGGCCGTGGCAAAGACCGCGTCTCCGGACCTCGTGCCGCCGAACCGGGCTATAAGCGTTTGTTTATCAATCTGGGCAAACGCGACAATTTTTATGCCCGCGAAATCATCAATCTCGTCAACCGCTATGTCAAGGGCAAAGTGCAGATTGGCCGTATAGATCTCACCACCAACTGCTCATTCTTTGAAGTGCCCGAGGGCTCGGCCGGCCTTGTACTCAAAAAGATGTCGAAGGCCATGGTGGGCAATCGTCAGGTTGTTGTCGACGATGCCGACCGCACAGGTGACCGGCCGGCACGTCGTGCTTCACGTCGTGACAAAGGCGAAGACCGCCGGTCCTCTCGCCATGCAGCCGCCGAGAAAGCTTCGGGTGGCCGCCGCAAATATGGCAAAGACGATTGGAAACAGTTTTTTGAATAATCCTCCTACACACTATGAACATTAAGTCACTCTTGTTTGTGCTTTGCCTGTTGACCGTGCCTGCCTCGGCCCAGCATTTGCAGCTCAAGGCCGGTGGCGGTTTGGCCACCCAATATGGCTCCGCCCGCAGCGTCGGCGCCTATCGTTTTGGCGTGGGCTACGAAATGGAGCTCGACCAGCATTGGAGCGTTTCGCCGGCGTTGATGTTTTATGGCAAAGGCTGGAAATCGCCCGATGCCTGGGTGCCCGTCTTGGACGATGGCGGTTTGCCCGTCTTGGACGAAGAAGGCAACCAGACTTACAGTCTGATGAGCCGCTCTGTGGCTGCCGGTTATCTTGAGCTACCGTTGCTCGTCAACTACTACCACCGTCTGGCCGCCCAGCGTTATTTGGTCTTTTCGGCCGGCCCGTATGTGGCCTATGGCCTGTCGGGCAAGGTCAAGACTAAGGGCGACGCCCGCCGTCAGGGCAGTGAGAAACTGTTTTATGAAGACAATACCTTCGACCTCGACGAGGCCCGCCGTTTTGACGCCGGCGTTCAGGTGGCGGCCGGCTATCAGTTTCCGTCTAAAATTACGCTTTCGCTCGAAGCCGACTTCGGCTTGATGCGGTTTGCTCCCGGTGGAGGCCGCAACCTCTCGGCTTTGGTCGGACTCACTTATACGTTTGATTGACACGAGCTTGACTTCTCAAAAATACCCAACTTTTGGTATTGTTTCTCCTGCACGCTCTCCCTACCTTTGCAGCAGAAACAAAGAGATGTTTTAAGTTTGAATTTTTATAGAATGTTATGTCCATGTCGCAATGGCCGTTCCACTGTGGAGCGGCCATTGTCTTTGCCTTCCAACTACGCAAAACAAAAGGTCGCAGATACTCTGCAACCTTGCACAATATGATTGTAAATGCCTTGTGATGAATTTGTTTCGTGATGTAGAGTTGACGAAACGAACTCTGCACAACTCTGCAATTCCTGCACGGTTTATTGCTTCAGGGCCACTATGCGTTTGAAGCGGTTCCAGCCCGGAGCCTGGCGGTAGGCACCCACGGCGGCGGCCGGTACGGCAAGCACGCCTTGCTGACAAGTGGCGTAGCCGAAAGCATTGTTGTTTTGTGGTGGTCGGGTGGCGAGGCAAATTACCGTCTCCACATTCGACGTGCCGCCAAATGCGTCGTAGTCCAGCTGTTTCACATTGGTTCCCAACACCACCCGTTTCAAGTTGTCACAACCATAAAACGCGCTCTGACCGATGGTTTCCACGCGGCCGCCAATGGTAATTTCGTTCAGCCCCGTGCCGCGGAAACACTCAAAGGGTATTTGGCGAAGGTTGGGGGCCAACGTCACGTGGTGCAAACCGACACATCCTGAAAAAGCGCCATCACCCAGATTGATCAGGTCGTAGCCCATCACGATGCTGTCGAGCGAGAGGCAACCTTTGAAAGCATTATTGCCAATGGTGTGCATATCGCGCGGGATGCGGAAATGGCGCAGTTTGGTACAGCCCCAGAAGGCCGCCTGGCCCACCTCTTTGAGGTTCTCGTCGGTGGTGACTTCTTCCAGTTGGTCACACCACATAAAGGCGCTTTGGCCTATCAGACGCAACTTGGCCGGACATTTGAAGCGTTTCAACGGGGTGCGCTCGAATGCCTGCGACAAGATGTATTTGATGTCGTCGTTGAGTCGGATTTCTTGCAAGAGGGTGCCGGCAAAGGCGCCTTCGGCGATGATTTCCACCTTGAAGTTCACCTTGCTTCGTGACACGTTGTAGGGGATTTCTACCGTGGTGAGATTGGGCTCCACCAGGCGTTGCACCACCGCCTCGCCCATAGAGAGCACATCGGCCGACTTCAAGCCGTACTGGATGGGGCCGGCGGTGAAATGAGGCAGGGTGGAATATTGGGCGAGTGCCGTTAGGCTCCACGTCAAAGCCATTATGGCAAAAATCAGCCGTTTCATCGTTTATTCCAGATAAGTGTAGCCATAAAGTCCCGAGCGGTAGTTGGAGATAAACTCTTTACCCTCTTCGTTGGTGATGCGGCCCTCTTTCACGGCTTTGCTCACCCAGCTCTCCAGGCGTCTTACCAGGCGTTTGGGGTCATATTGCACGTATTCCAGCACGTCGGCGACGGTCTCGCCGTCAATAGTCTTGTCAATGCTGTAGCCGTCTTCGTCGACGGTGATATGCACAGCGTTAGTGTCGCCAAAGAGGTTGTGCATATTACCCAAAATCTCTTGATAGGCGCCCACAAGGAACACACCTATATAATAATGGTCGCCCGGCTTAACAGGGTGAAGCGGCAGATAGCTGGTCTGCTGGTTGTAGTTGACGTAGGTCGAGATTTTGCCGTCAGAGTCGCAAGTGATGTCTTGCAGGGTGGCCGAGCGTGTGGGTTTCTCTGCCAGTCGCTCGATGGGCATGATCGGGAAGAGTTGGTCGAGGGCCCAAGCGTCGGGCATAGACTGAAAGAGCGAGAAGTTGCAGAAATATTTGTCGGCCATCATTTTGTCGAGCTTGCGCAATTCGTCCGGCACGTGTTTCTGATGATGAACCAACTCGGCAATCTCACTTGAAATGCTCCAATACAGGCTCTCGATTTGGGCACGCGTGCGCAGGTCAATGATGCCGTGGCGGAAGAGGTCGAGGGCTTCGTCGCGGATGTCTTCGGCGTCGTGCCAGTCTTCGAGCATGGAGCGCGACGAGAGTTTGTCCCATATTTCCGTGAGGTCATGCACCAGTTGGTGGTCGTTTTCGTCGGGATGGAAGTCTTCGCTCATACGCGGCATCGACACGTTTTCAAGCACGTCGAGAATAAGCACCGAGTGGTGTGCCGTGAGCGAGCGGCCGCCTTCGGTGATGATGTTGGGGTGGGGAATGTTGTTTTTGTTGGCGGCGTCCACGAAGGTGTAGACGCAGTCGTTGACATATTCCTGTATGCTGTAGTTTACCGAACTTTCGGAGTTGCTCGAGCGGGTGCCGTCGTAGTCCACGCCCAGTCCGCCGCCACAGTCTACGAACTCGATGTTGAAGCCCAGGGCGTGGAGCTGCACATAAAACTGTGCGGCCTCTCTCAAGGCTGTCGAGATGCGGCGGATTTTGGTGATTTGCGAACCTATGTGGAAGTGGATGAGTTTGAGACAGTCGTGCATACCCATCTCATCGAGCAGCCTCAGTGCCTCAAGCAATTCGGCCGAGTTGAGACCGAATTTCGAGGCGTCGCCACCGCTCTCTTGCCATTTGCCGGAGCCCGAAGTGGCCAATTTGATGCGGATGCCGAGGTTGGGACGCACGCCCAGTTTCTCAGCCGTGCGGGCAATGGTGATGAGTTCGGGCATTTTCTCCACCACGAGAAACACGCGCTTACCCATCTTCTGCGCCAGCAGGGCCAGTTCGATGAAGTTCTGGTCTTTGTGACCGTTGCAGATGATGAGGCTGTCGCTGTCCATATTGGTGGCCAACACGGCATGGAGTTCGGGTTTTGAACCAGCCTCGAGGCCGAGGTTGTATTTCTTGCCGTGACTGATGATTTCCTCCACCACCGGACGCATTTGGTTCACCTTGATGGGGAAGATGATGAAATGGTCGGCCTGGAAGTCGTATTCTTTCTCAGCGCGCGCAAAGCAGTCTGCGGTTTTTTCGATGCGATTGTCGAGGATGTCGGGGAAGCGCAAGAGCACGGGGGCGGTGATGTCGCGCGAAGCCAATTCGTCGACCACCTCTTTGAGGTCCACCTGCACACCGTCTTTGCGGGGAGTGACATAGGCGTGGCCTTTTTCGTTGATGCCGAAATAGTTGACGCCCCAGCCCTTGATGTTGTAGAGCTCCTCGGAGTCTTCAATTCTCCATTTTCTCATATTTGGGAAAAGATAATCGTTAGGGAAAAGTGTGGGATAAGTATGGGTCAAAGTGCCAGACTTTGACGTATGGCCTCGACGACGTTATCTATTTTTTCGGCGTCGTCGAGCACGTTGATGTCAATGATATGTTGCGCGCGCATATAATAAGGCTCGCGTTCGGCGAGTTGTGTGGCCACAAATTCGCGCAGTTCTTCAGGATTTTTGCCTTTGAGCAGCGGTCGCTCGCCCCGGCTGATGGCCAGATGGCGGCAAAGCGTGTCGGCCGTGGCCTTGATATAGACGGTTTCGCTCACCTGGTTGAGATAGTCGATGTTGTCGAAAAAACAGGGCGTGCCGCCGCCGCAAGAGAGCACGATGTTTTCAAACTCGGCTACCTCGTGGAGCATGCGCCGCTCAAGGTCGCGAAACTTCGCTTCGCCGTCTTCGGCAAAAATCTGGGGCACTTTGCGGCGGAAGCGTTCCTCGATATACCAGTCGAGGTCGTAGAAAGTGCGGTCCAGTGCCTTGCCCAATGCCTTGCCGATAGTGGTTTTGCCGGCACACATATAGCCGATGAGGGTGATGCATTTCATGGTGTGCGGTTTATGAGGCCGATTGGCGTTTGCGGCCGCGGGCGGGCTTTTCGGGCGTCTGCTTGATGATGTTGTGGCACTCTTCGAGCGTCAGTTCGGCGGCGCGGGCGGCCATGGCTTTGGGTATCTTGTAGTTGGTGCCTTTATAGGCGATGTAGGGACCGAAACGGCCACTTCTCACCTCCAGTTCCGGCTCTTCTTCAAAGCGTTTGAGGTGGCTCTTTTCTTCTGCCTCACGTTTTTGCTTGATAAGGGCGATGGCCTCATCAAGGTCTACGCTCATGGGGTCTTCGCCCTTGGGCAGCGAGACAAATTTCTTGTTGTGGGCCACATAGGGGCCGAAGCGGCCGGTGTTGACCACTACGTCGTGTCCCTCAAACGTGCCGACGGTGCGGGGAAGTTTGAAGAGCTCGAGGGCTTCTTCGAGTGTGATGGCGCTGATACTCATCTCGGGCGGTAGGGTGGCAAAGCGCGGTTTCTCGTCTTCGCCGGCCTGTCCTATTTGCACCATAGGTCCGAAACGGCCTATTTTCACCGAGACGGCCTTGCCGCTCACGGGGTCGGTGCCCAGTGCGCGCTCGCCCACTTTGTGGTCGGTCTTTTCGGCCAAGGTCTTTTCCACCTGCGGTTCAAAGCCGTCGTAGAAATGCTTGATGAGCGAGGTCCACTCTTTTTTGCCGTCGGCCACGGCGTCGAAATCCTTCTCCACGTTGGCCGTGAAGTTGTAGTCCATGATTTCGGGGAAATTGGCGAGCAGGAAGTCATTCACCACCGTACCGATGTCGGTCGGGAGCAGTTTGCCCTTTTCCGTCGGCGTCTTTTCCTCGATTTGCTCGTGCGTGATATGGCTGCCGCTGAGCGTCATCACGTGACAGTTGCGTGTCTCGCCGGCTTTTTCGCCTTTGGTCACGTATTCTCTCTGCTGGATGGTCGAAATGGTGGGGGCGTAAGTCGACGGGCGGCCTATACCGAGTTCTTCGAGTTTATGTACGAGTGAGGCTTCGGTGTAGCGTGCCGGAGCGGCCGTGAAGCGCTCCTGGGCGCTGATGGTGTGGCGTTTCAAGTTTTCGCCTTCGGCCACGGTGGGCAGCAGGCCCACGGTCTCTTCGTTTTCGTTTTCGCCCTCCACGCTTTCGCGGTAGACTTTCAGGAAGCCGTCAAAGCGCACCACCTCGCCGGTGGCGATGAAGTGGCGCTCGTCGCCGTCGAGGTCGATGGTGATGGTGGTCTTTTCGAGTTCGGCGTCGGCCATCTGGCAGGCCAGAGTGCGTTTCCAGATGAGGTCGTAGAGGCGCTTCTCCTGCGCAGTGCCGTCGATGGCTTCACGCCGCATGTCGGTGGGTCGGATGGCTTCGTGAGCCTCTTGCGCTCCCTTCGACTTGGTGTGGTATTGGCGGCGTTTGTGGTAGTTTTCGCCCATCTTTTCGGCGATGACCTGTCCGCAGGCTGAGAGACAAAGCCCCGAGAGGTTCATCGAGTCGGTACGCATATAGGTGATGAGTCCCGACTCATAGAGCCCTTGGGCAATGCGCATGGTCAGCGCCACGGGATAGCCCAGTTTGCGGGCTGCTTCCTGCTGCAGGGTAGAGGTGGTGAAAGGCGCCGCCGGTGTGCGATGGGTGGGGCGCGTGGTCACGTTGCTCACCACGAAGTCGGTGGTCTTGCATTTTTCGAGGAAGTCGGTGGCCTCTTGTTCGTTCTTGAAGCGGTGGTTGAGCTCGGCCTTGAGTTCTTTGCCTTCGGCGGTGATGAACAGGGCCGTCACGCGATAGGAGGCTTCGGTCTGAAAGGCTTCAATCTCGCGTTCACGCTCCACGATGAGTCTGACGGCCACACTCTGCACACGTCCTGCCGACAAACTCGGACGCACACGGCGCCAAAGCACCGGCGAGAGTTTGAAACCCACCAGGCGGTCCAGCACACGGCGCGCCTGCTGAGCATCGACGAGGTTCAGGTCGATGTGGCGCGGATGACTGATAGCTTCGGTGATGGCCGGACGGGTGATTTCGTGAAACACGATGCGGCGGGTGCTTTGCGGGTCGAGACCCAACACCTCGGCCAAGTGCCACGAGATGGCTTCTCCCTCACGGTCTTCATCGGAAGCCAGCCATACGGTCTCTGACTTCTTGGCCTGTGAGCGCAGGTCGGCCACCACCTTTTTCTTGTCTGCGGGAATCTCGTATTCGGGCTGGAACGTGTCCAGGTCTACCCCAAAGTTCTTTTTCTTTAAGTCGCGGATGTGGCCGAAGCTCGACATAACCTTGAAGTCCTCTCCGAGGAACTTTTCGATGGTCTTGGCTTTGGCCGGAGACTCGACGATAACTAAATTTTTCTGCATCGTGTTTTTTGATTTTGCCCGCAAAAGTAGGAAAAAAAATGCGCCTACACTCATCTTATATAAGAAAAACGCCTTTTGCCCGCTCCTTTCCGTCTTTTGGTCTGTCGGAATTAAGGCTGTCGGGAAGGGACTTTGCGCCGTGGCCGCCGCTGTTCAGATGACGGGGGCTTGCGTGACGCCAGCGCAAGATGTTTTAAGACAATTCAGCTTGTTTGACAAAAACTCCAGTAAAGGTTAAAATCTGCCATCCAAACCTTCCAATTTCTTCTAAACACCTGTTTTTCAATGCAATAATAAGTTTGACAGCCGGGAGAATACTGAAAAACGCCCCTTCGTGCCGGCAAAAAATCGTTTCAAAGCCGTTTAGGCCGTACGGGAATAGGGCGGGAATTTTCTGGAATAAGGGGAGAAAAAACTGTCCTTATGCCCGTAAACCGCTGAAAGCCAAAAAAAGAGGCCCTGAGCGGACCTCTCTCTCTTTCTTTACCGCAATTTACCCCTTTCGTGCCGTCTGCCAAAAGACAAACCCCGTGTGCGCCCTCCGCCGCTTGTGGCCCTTTGGCCGTCTCGCCGCTTATCTGTATTTTTGCAGCATAGACCAAAGCCACGCCGCCACATGAAAGTCAGAATAGACCCTTCGTGGGCCGCCCGTCTCAAAGACGAGTTTGACGCCCCCTATTTTCAAGCCCTCACCGACTTTGTGAGGGCCGAATACAAGGCCGGGCCGTGCTATCCGCCCGGTGCCGACATCTTCAATGCCTTCGACCTTTGCCCCTTCGAGGCAGTCAAGGTGGTCATCATTGGTCAAGATCCCTACCACGAGCCGGGTCAGGCCGAGGGTCTCTGTTTCTCTGTGGCCGAGGGGGTGAAGATGCCGCCTTCGCTGGTTAACATTTTCAAGGAAATCAGTGACGACCTGGGACGTCCCGTTCCGCCGAGCGGCAGTCTGCGACGCTGGGCGTGCCAAGGCGTGTTGTTGCTCAACGCCACCCTCACCGTGCGCGCCCACCAAGCCGCCTCCCACGCGGGCCATGGCTGGGAAACCTTCACCGACGCCGCCATCCGTCACGTTGCCGCCGAGCGCGACCACGTGGTCTTTATGCTTTGGGGCAGTTATGCCCAGCGCAAGCGCGACATGATAGACCCCGCGCGGCATCTCGTACTCTCTTCGCCTCATCCGTCGCCGCTCTCGGCCCATCGCGGCTTTTTCGGCAACCACCATTTCTCACGGGCCAACGACTATCTACGTGCCCACGGTCAAACACCTATCGACTGGTAAACGCTCACCCATTTATGGACCATCAAAATGCCATTCCGCCCATTCTGCAAGTGGGCGACGTGATTTTCTCTTCCGACATCCTCACCCAGTGTTTCTGCTGCGACCTCGACGTGTGCGGCGGCATCTGCTGTGTCGAAGGCGATGCCGGTGCTCCGCTTAGTCTTGACGAGGTGGGCGAACTCGAAAATGTGCTCGACGCCGTTTGGCCTCAACTCGGTGCCGCAGCCCAAGCCGTCATCGACCGTCAGGGCGTGGCCTACACCGACCGCGACGGCGACCTTGTCACGAGCATCGTCGACGGCAAAGACTGTGTCTTCACCTGCTACGACGCCCACGGCTGCTGCCTCTGCGCCACCGAGCGCGCCTACCGCGAAGGCAAAACCGCCTGGTGCAAACCCATCTCGTGCAGCCTCTATCCCATACGCGAGAAACGCCTTTCGCACGGTCTCACCGCCCTCAACTATCATCGTTGGAGCGTCTGCCAGCCGGCTGTCAAGAAGGGACGCGAACTGGGCTTGCCGCTCTACAAGTTCCTGCGCGAGCCGCTGGTGCGCCGCTTTGGCGAAGCATGGTATGAAGAGCTCGTCGAGGTGGCCAAAAGCCTGGGACTCTGACCCACGCAAAACAAAAAACTTCTGAATAAGGGAGAAAATTTTTCACCAAAACACATCCGCACGGCCGGAAACGGCCGGCCGTCACAAATCAAAAACGCCTCAGGCCGAAAGGCCCGAGGCGTTTTCATTCATTCTATCACACCTTTTATATGTAATATTCCACCGGGTCGGCCAAGCCGGCTCTGATGGCGTAGCGCGTGGCCTCGTAGGCCGTTGAGACGCCCAGTTTACGGAAAAGGTTTTTCTTGTGCGTCGTCACCGTGTAGAAACTCGTGTGGCGCGCCTCGGCAATTTCGCGTGCCGTCATGCCGCGGGCAATGAGCCGCAGCACCTCCGTCTCGGCAGGCGTGAGGCGGTCGGGGGAAGTGGGGGCGTGTCCCGAAAGTTGCTCAGCCACCGACTGGCAAACTGTGCGCTCGCCGCGCTTGAAGGCTTCGATGGCGCTGCGCAACTGGTCGTCGGCACTGTCTTTGGCCAGAAAACTCACCCGCTCTTCGCCCGAAAGCAACAGCAGCATGTCGCGGCTGAACTCAGCCGCCACCATCAGCCAACGGGCCGCGGCAAAACGCCTGATGGTCACCAAGAGTCCCGGCAGACCTTCAAAGTCAAACAGCCCATAGTCCAAGACGACGCCAGCCGTGGGGTGTGCGCTCAGCAGAACCGCCAACTCGCGGCGGTTGGCGGCGTGGCGCACTTCCTCTCCATTCAGCAGCCGCTCAAACCCCATGGCGGTGAGCGCTTGGTTATCGGCTATGACAAACATAATAGTGCGGGATGGTCAAATCATTAGACGGGATAGTCGTCGAAGGCATAGAGCACTGTCGTGAGGTAACGCTCGCCCGTGTCGGGTAATAGGGCCACGATGGTTTTGCCTTTGTTTTCTGGTTTCTTGGCCAGTCCGATGGCGCCACTCAGAGCCGCACCCGACGAGATGCCGACCAGCAGGCCTTCTTTCTGGGCCAGCAGACGCGAAGCCGCAATGGCATCGTTGTCGGCTATGGGGAGAATGGCCGTGGGGGCAGCGGCGTCGAAGTTGGCGGGGACAAAGCCGGCGCCAATGCCTTGTATCTTGTGCGCCCCCGGTGCCTGTCCCGACAAGACGGCCGACGAGGCCGGTTCGACGGCATAGACCTCAAGGTCGGCCTTGTGTCGGCGCAGTCCGTGAGCCGTGCCGCTCACCGTACCGCCCGTACCGACGCCTGCCACAAGAATGTCGATTTCACCGTCGGTATCGGTCCAAATCTCTTCGGCCGTGGTGCGCTCATGAATAGCCGGGTTGGACGGATTTTCAAACTGCTGGGGGATGAAGGCTCCCGGATGGCTCTCGCGGAGTTCTTCGGCCTTCTTGATGGCTCCTTTCATACCCTCTGAGCCCGGCGTCAAGACCAGTTCTGCACCCAGTGCACGCAACAGGTTGCGGCGCTCCACGCTCATCGTCTCGGGCATCGTCAAGATGATGCGGTAGCCCTTGACGGCTGCCACCCACGCCAGACCGATGCCGGTGTTGCCGCTCGTGGGCTCGATAATCACACCGCCTTTTTGCAGTTTGCCACTCTTTTCGGCCTCTTCTATCATAGCCAGCGCCACGCGGTCTTTCACCGAGCCGCCGGGGTTGAAATATTCCAGTTTAACCAGCAGACGGGCTTCCAAGCCGAGTGCCTGCTCCACGCCCGTCACTTCCAGCAACGGGGTGCGACCCACCAATTCGGTAAGGCTTTTGTAAATCTTGCTCATGGTTTTGAAGTATTTTGTAGTTTGTGTTGTATCTGAGTGCAAAGTTAGGTGCTTTGGCGCCACACCGCAATACCACGACTTTGGTATATGCACCATTCGCGCTCTGCCATACCCGCTTTTTCCACAAAATCTCACGACTTTAACGATTATTGGGTCTAAATCTTTTGTCGGGACTTGAGGCGCGGCCTAACTTTGCAACAAATGTCAGACTTTTGACTTAATCTTTCTGCACTATTATCACCTTTAATAAAATAAGCGTATGAAAACCCGTTGGATTGGAGCGGCCATCTTGGCCGTAGGCGTGGCTCTCGCCGGCCTTTTTGTGAGTTCAGGCATCAAGGAAATCGCCGCGCGCGACCGCGTCGTGTCGGTTCGCGGTCTGGCCGAGCAAGAAGTCAGGGCCAATCACGTGGTCTGGCCCATTACCTACAAGACCACAGGCAACGACCTGCAGAGCATCTATGCCGAGGTGAACACCACCAATGCCAAGATTGTCAAGTTTCTCAAAGACAACGGACTCACCGACGCCGACATCAGCCTCAACTCGCCCGAGATTGAAGACCTTCAGACCGACCGCTGGACCGACAAATCCAAGATTACAAGCCGCTATAACGTGAAAAACACCGTCACCGTGGCGTCTGACAAAGTCGACATCGTGCGCCAGCTCGTCAACCGTATGGGCGAACTGCTCAAGGTCGGTGTGGCCATTCCGCCTGCCGATTACGGCGAGGGTATCAAATATGAATATACCGAGCTCAACAAAATCAAACCCGAAATGATTAAAGCCGCCACCATCGACGCCCGGGCTGCCGCGCAGAAGTTTGCCGACGACTCCGAGAGCGAACTGGGCAAAATCAAGGAGGCTACTCAGGGCTATTTCGAGATTGAAGACCGCGACGAATACACGCCTTACATCAAAACCGTGCGCGTGGTCACAAACGTTGTTTTCTTTTTGAAATCATAATTCCATACTTACACACCGCAGACTCCTATGACCATCACTTTCATCGTCCTGGCCATATCAGCCTTGCTCTTTGTCACGGGCCGCATCCGCGCTGATTTGGTCGCCATTTGTGCCGCTTTGGCACTCGTTCTCAGTGGCACACTCACGCCGGATGAGGCCCTGGCCGGTTTTTCAAACCCCATCGTCATTATGATGGCGGGCCTGTTCATCGTAGGTGCCGGCATCTTTTCCACAGGTCTGGCCGGCATGGTGGGCAGCCGCATTGTGTCGCTGGCCGGCCGTAGCGAAACAAGGCTTTTCATTCTGATAATGCTGGCCACGTCGCTGGTGGGCGCCTTTGTGAGCAACACCGGCACCGTGGCCTTAATGCTGCCCATCGTGGTGAGTATGTCGCGTGCCGCCGGCATACAGTCGTCGCGCCTGCTCATGCCGCTGGCCTTTGCCGGAAGCATGGGCGGTATGCTCACCCTTATCGGTACGCCGCCCAACCTTATCGTGCGCGACGCTTACACCGGTGCCGGACACGCCGCGTCTGAGTTGGGCTTTTTCAGCTTTACGCCCGTCGGCATCGTATGTATCCTTGTGGGCATTGTCTGCCTGTTGCCCCTTTCCAAACGTTTCCTTACCAAAAAAGAAGGCCGGCAAGACCAGACCGGCACAGGCTATAAAAGTCCCGAACAACTTGTGGCCGAATACCGCCTTGACGTGCAGCTCGCCGTGTTGCGCGTCGGCGAAGGCTCGCCGGTGATAGGCCGGACGGTCAAGCAGCTCAACGTCCACGGGCGCTTTGGCGTCAACGTGATGGAGTTGCGCCGCAAACGCCGCACCGGGTTGCTGCTTTCGCCCAAGATTGAGCAATATTCCGCTCTCGGTGATGTGCCCTTTGCCGAAGGGGATATGCTCTACGTTTCCGGGGCCGAAGAAGACGTGGTCCGAATGGCCGCCGAACTGCAACTGAGTGCCGACCCACAGCAAGGCACGCCCGGCGAATTGCATTTCTACGACGTGGGCATGGCCGAAATCCTGCTCCTCCCCTCCACCACCTTGGCCGGCAAGACCATACGCGAAGTGGATTTTCGCAACCGTTTCGGGGTGAATGTGATTGGCATACGCCGCCACGAGCGCTATCTGCTCACCGACATAGACCGCATCAGCCTGCGACAGTCCGACATCATTCTGGCTTGCGGGGCTTGGAAAGACATCGCCCGCCTCGAGCGCGGCGGTGAAAGCGAGTGGGTGGTGATGGGAAGCCCGACTGAAGCCGCCCGCCGCGTCACCCACGACTACAAGGCGCCTTTGGCGGCACTCATTATGGCGGTGATGGTGGTGGTGATGGCAGTCGACTCCATTCCCGTCGCTCCCGTCACGGCCGTGACGCTGGCCGCTGTGGCCATGGTTGCTTCGGGTTGCGTGAGAGGTATGGCCGAGGCTTACAGGGCGATAAACTGGGAAAGCATCGTGCTTTTCGCGACGATGTTGCCTATGTCTACGGCTTTGCAGAAGACGGGCGCGTCCGACGTGATTTCACACTCTCTCGTCTCTGTCTTTGGCAACGGGCCCTATGCCTTGATGATTGCGGTCTATCTGGCCACCTCGCTGCTCACCTTCTTTATCTCCAACACCGTGACGGCGGTCTTGATGGCTCCCATTGCGCTCACGGCAGCCCAGGCGCAGGGTTTGAGTCCCCTGCCCTTTTTGATGGCCGTGACGGTGGCGGCCAGCATGTGTTTCGCCTCACCCTTCTCCACCCCGCCCAATGCGCTGGTGATGTCGGCCGGCGGATACCGCCCCATAGATTACGTCAAGGTGGGCCTGCCCCTACAGATAATAATGGGCATCGTTATGGTCGTGGTGTTGCCGTTGCTTTTCCCTTTTTCGTGATTAAATCGGGGGTTTTGTTGCATTAGCCGGCATAACTATGCAAGCCGGTGAGGTAATAATTCACACCGATGTAGGTCATCAAGACCGTAGCGAAAGCCAACAGCAGATAGGCCAAGAAAAACCGAGGCCGGCGGAAGGCCGGCAGAGACGCCGAATGGAGCGGCAGCGCATAGACCAACAGGGTGATGAGTGCCCAAGTCTCTTTCGGGTCCCAACCCCAATAGCGCCCCCAACTCTCTCCGGCCCACACGGCACCTATAAAAATACCGGCGGCCAGGCAGGCCAAGGCCGGATAAAGGAAGAGACGGGCCAGCAGGCTGATGCGCGTCAATTCAGTCTCAGTCAGACGGCCGGCCAATAACGTTCCAAAAGCCATCAGGCTGCACAGACAAATGAACGTGAGGCACATATAGGCCAGCATAATAAGCGAGACGTGCACACTCAGCCATGGCGAGACCAGCACGGGTATGAGCGGCGTGATTTGCGGGTTCATCAGACCCATTGAGGCTACGAGGAGGAAAAAACCGGATACGAGAAAACCAAACGGCAATAGCAGACGGCGGCTCAGGCCGCCGTCTTGGCGTGGCACACCTAAGACCAATGTCATCAGCATGGCACACCAGGCGATGCTCAAGGTGGTCTCATAGCCGTTGCCCAAAGGCAGATGGCCGCTCACTATGGACCGTAACACGACGTAAGCACTCAAGGCCAACCAACTTATGGCCATCACGACATAGGCGGCTTGCCGACAACGGCCGAAACGTTTTGTGCCTTTCAGCAAGACCAGACAGAGCAACGGGCCTAAGCACAGATGCAAACGGCTTAACCACACGGGGAGATTGAAGGCATTGTAGAGTCGCTCGGCCTTGATGACGTGTGCCGGCGGCAGGGTTTCGCCACCGTGGGATTGCTGGAAAAGTGCCATTTCATCGAGTTTCTTCATCATAAAAGCCTCTTGGCCACTTATAGCCGCCTGATAGAGATTGGCGAAAAAGGTAGCCACAAATACGCTGTCGTTTGGCGACAATCTTAGGTCGCTCAGCGAGTCGGTAGGGCACTGCCAACGGACGACGGTCTTTTGGTGCGCGGCCTGCCGGAGCGTGGCCGGGAACATTTTGAAGAGTCTGCCGTGTCGCAGACTATAGATGAGTTGCAGTTTGTCGTCTATCTCGACGGCCTCTTTGGCCATGGCGGAGCGGTCGCCCTGGTTGTAGTAGGCTGCGACAAGCGGACCGAGGCGATAACCTCCCATAAAAAAGTCGGTAAAAGCGGCATATTTCTCCAGTCCATACTCCCTACGCAAGCTTCTCCCTTTCACCTTAATCACAGGCTCTTGCTCCCATTCTTCAGGCCAGAAGGTCCAACCCAGCACCACTTGTTCGGCGGTGAGTCCGTCGTAGCTGACATCGCCGTAGAGCTTGGCCGTGAAGTCGCGGGCTAAGGTCTGCATAGGGCAGATACGGCCTTCGTAGTTGACCAATAGTTCGCCAAACTTCTGTGCGGTTTCGCGCGAAACGGTGGTGGGAGCGGCCGTGGCCGAATGGCCGACCAGCAGCAACAGACCTATGCAAAAGGCCTTCCGGCCGTCACGCCACACTCTTGACAATAAGGTGCGGCGAAAGCCTCCTTTTTTGCTACACAACAACCAGCCGAAGGCGACGAAGAGCAAGGCATAGCCGGCGTAGCTGATGCCTGTGCCCCAAGCGTCGGACCGGACTGAGAGCAGCACGCCGCCGTGGTCGCTGTCGTAGGAGGTGAGAAAAAGCCGTACGCCGCCATAGTCGCAAACGCGGTTCATGGCTACGGCTTTTTGCACGGTTTCATCGCTGTTTTCGGCTATTTCCAGCATAGCCGTGAATTGTGCCGGCGACTCCGTCCCGGCATGGAAGGCCACGTCAAAATCTTGCAAGGTCACCTGAAACGGAAGTCGCACGCTATCGCCGGAATGTTCGGCATCGGCATAGTAGTCGGCGGTTTGCCCGATGCGGAGGTGCATTTGGCCGCTTTCAGACGTGAAGAACGACACGCCGGCTCCAATCAAGATGAAGCCGAGAGCGATGTGCAGGACTAAGGCCGGCCGAGGCAGTCGGGCTTTCAAGACGGAGGCCCAACCGGCTACGAGCGCCAGCAGCCATAGAGCAATGAACCAGGGTGCGTGATAAAACCGGCTCAGAGCCGTCGGCGTACCGTGGTAATGCTCCACGAATGTGGCCACAGCCATTGAGACGGTCAGGACGACGAGCGCGACGAAAGCCACGGTTTTACAGGAAAGGTGGGGTTTAATCATAGTCTTTTTGAAAGCGGCAGTGTATTGGCCGATGATTATCCAAAGCGGCAGTCCTCCCTTGGGAAGACTGCCGTGTTTGTTGAGGATAAAAAGGGAAAAGGTGAGCGTGATTAAATGGCCCTTAAGAAGGCCACCACGGCGTCGCGGTCGGCTTTGGGCAAGTTAAAGAACTTTTCGGTAGAGGCAAAGGCGTCGCTCTCGCGGCTGTAGCCGTGCCACATGATGGCTTCAATTTCATTGCGGGCGCGGCAGTCGTGCAGACGGTCCTCGGCACCGGTGTTGGAGAGCGACAGACCGCGGCCCCAAAGCGGCGTGGTGCGACACCAGCCGGTGCGGATGTCGTTTTTCATAAACAGGCGGTGCTGTATCATATCGGTATAGGGCCAGATTTTCTGGTTGGGATATTGCGGCAGCTTACCGATGGCGGCCACGTTGTTAGACGTCCAGTAGTTGTCGTCGCCGGTTGTCCACGACGGACGGTGACAGGCGGTGCAGCCAATCTCATAGAACACCTCTTTGCCGCGTTGCACATCGGCCGAGTTCAAATCGCGTGCACGCGGCACGGCGAGACCGCGATGCCAGACCATAAAGTCGTAGTAGGACTGGTCATTCATTTCGGCCGTGAAGTTATGCCAGGCGTTGTTGGTCTGGTCGGTAGTGGGCGAGAGCAGTCCGCGCACGGCCTCGGCTATGCCTTCGCGAGTGCCGTCGGCATAGTAGGGCGACGAGGGGTCTTGGCTGATTTTGTCGATAACTTCGGCATTTTCAGCCATGGCATTGGCCCAAGCCTGGGTGGTATAGAGTTTGGTGCGGTCGCCGCGTGTGACGTTGGTGATGTTCCATATGGCGTTGGCTCCGGCACCGTCTTGCAGCGAGGCGCGTGTCAGGGCGTAGGTATAGCGTTTGATGGCCTTCACGCCATTGGCCGCCGAACCGTCGGCCCATTTGCCGTCGGCCAGTGAATAGTAGGCCGTGGCCGCCCAGTCGTTGGCAGCGGCGTCCCACATAGCCGGGTTGAGGCTGACATAGGGCGCTTCGGCCTGATATTGGGCCTTGAGGTCGTCTTCGCTAATGGCATCGAGCAGTCCCGTGCCATAAATGCCGATGGTGCTCTCAAGGCGCACTTCGTAGTTGGTGGGACGCGGGTTGGTGTTGAAGGCTTCGGGCGCGATGGTCACTTCGGGATAGATGAGTTCGTAGGTCTCGCCGTCGGGGAAGGTGGTGGGCAGAGCGCCGTCGGTGGCTTTGAGCCAGGCAATGCTGATGCCGCTCTCATCGACCGGTGGCAGGAACGGGCTGGCTGCTTTGGTCTGTGGCATACCCGTTACTTCGGTGACGTAGCTGTCTTTGGCGTAGGCCTTGCCCGTGGCGTCGACGCCGGCGGTGGGGTGATAGATCACCAGCAGATAGCCGTTGCCGATGGTGGAATTGGCCTCATAGCTGTTCACCCTTTTGCCGTGGCCGTAGCCCGGGTGACACTGGATGCACGATGTGCGCACCCAAGCCGGCCCGAGGCCGCGGAAAGGCGTGGACTGAGTGAGCGTTTCCACGAAGTTGCGTTCAAAAAAGAGTTCGCCGCTTTTGAAGTTGCCGCTTTTACCCATAAGGGTCACGGCCGGCGTTTCGTCTTCGTATGACGACGAGCTCACGTTGTCGGTGGTACCGAGTTCGCCGCCGGGATACCATTCTGCGGCGGTGAAATTGCCGACGGGTTGCCCCACAAATATGTCGTCGGAGGGCTGGATGACGGCGGCCGTGTTGTTGTCGTCGCTACAGGCGGCGAGTCCCATAAGGACAGCGCAGCCTATAAATAATAAAGGAGTCTTTTTCATTGTTCAGTAAAAATGTATGGCTTATTGAGCGGAGCGGATGTAGTTGTCCACTGCGATAAGGCAATCGTCGAGGGCGCGGCAGGCACTGATGGCAGCCGGCACGGTAGTGTCGGTGTCGTCGGCCACGGTGGTGACAAACGGGTAGGTGATGCCTTGAATGGCGGCCTTGGCCTCGTCTATCTTGGTTTTGAGTTCGGCGGCCAGTTCGGGATTGCGGGCTTTGAGGTAGGCATAGATGGAGCGGCTCTCGTTGCGCAGTTCGGGCCGTCCGCCCATAATGACGTTTTCGATGCTGCGGATGTTGTCGGTGAAGTCTTCGCGTGAGTTCTGGCTGTAGGGCGACTCGATGTAGTCGGCGTCGCGTCCGGGCTCGCCTTGCGACACGCCTTTGGGCTTGCCCATCTTCACGTCGCCCACCTCATTGGCAATGTTTTCGCAACCGGCAATGAGGATGTCGTTGAGGGCCTTGATGCGGTGTGAATAGGTACTGCCGGCCTGTCCCGCGAGCATCATGTTTTCGGCATAGGTCAGATTATTGCCCGGTACGGCATGCGGCAGGTCTTCTACCAGTTCCTTGTGGGTCTCTGAGGCATTGGGGTTCCACGAAACCTCCATCTGGCAACAGCTCCGCCGCAAGTCGCCGGCCACAGCCGCGGCATAGGTCAGTTCGAGCTTGCCGCTCACCGCCGGAAGGTCGGGATCGTTGCCGTTGAGGTCGGTGCGAGGTTGGCCGTTACGGAAAAGCACGTATTCTATGCCGTGGAAGCCCAAGACGCTTGAGCCGAGCGATGTGCCAGCTATGGTGCCGTCATCGGTGCGCAAGGCTTCGATGGTCGAGGTATTGAGCAAGGCCGAGCGCAACTGGTCAAGGTCGAGCGGCCAAGAGTCGATGTGGGGGTCGATGCCAAAGTCGCTGGCGGCTCCGAAGAGGAAAGCCTCGCTCAGTTCGTAGTTGGACCGTGCGCGGAGAAACACACCGGCCACGTCGCTAATGGCATCGGCTGTGATGGTGCCGCCTGCCCAGGCCACGGTGCGCAGAGAGTCGAGCTTGTGATAGAGCGTGTCGGTGCCATTGGCCAGCAGCGTGTAAGTGGGAATGACCGTAGCGTTGAGATATTGCTCGGTAAGTTCGGCCAGTTCGATGTCTTGCTGTTGCGACGGCGTGAGAGCGTTGTCGTCGTCGCTGCAAGAAGTGAGTGCAATAGGCACTGTCAGGGCCATGGTCAGGCTCAGGAGTAGTTGTCGGTTTGTCTTCATATTGTAGGAATTAGAAATTATCGGTTTAATCGCAGATTTTCGCTTTTTTATTTGATGAAGAAACCCTCATAGGCCACGCCAAACGAAATGGACGGCTCGTTGTTGTAGGGGGCTTTGAGCAAGCGTTGGCTATATTGCGCCTTAAGCACAATTTGCGGTATCGGCTTGTAGTTGATGCCGGCCGTAATGACCGAGCGCTCAGTCCAGGGATAGTCCATGGCGCCGGTCTGGGGCGGGTTGTAACTGTCGTAATAGTCGTAGCGGGCAAAGAGATAACAGTTTTGGCCACTGCGTCGCAGACGGGCGAAACGTGAGAAGAGGTCGTAACCGGCCTCGACACCCAGGGCCACGGCGTGGTCGCCCACGAGTGTACGCGGATAGGGCGAAGAGTTGCTCTGTCGCTGGTTGGCCTCGCTGATGGCCTTGGCATTGCCCAGATAGCCGAAATCGGCATTGCCCACGACAATCCAGTTATAGGCATCGAAGGTGAAGTCAAAGCTGCCCACGGCGACGGCACCGTTCACCTCGAAGTTTTTGCCCGTCTCGGTGTTGTATCCGTTGTTGGAACTGTGACCATAGTAGCCGCTGAGACCCAGTCGCAGGCCGGGAATGCTGTAGTTGTCTATGCGCGCGGCAAAGCCGAGTTTGTTGGCCGGCTCAAACTCAAAGGGCGTGCCGGCGCCGTCTTGTATCCAGTTTTCTTTGGTGAAGTTGGCCGAGTTGAGCCCTGCCACACACATCACTTCGTAGCGCCACGAGCGCGTACGGCCCCAGATGCTCAAACCGGTCTGGTGCCAAGTGCTGGGCAGGATGGTCGACTCGCCTTCGGGTCTGTAGACGGTGAAGAAATTGAGCGGCTCATGGCCGGCATTGATATAGCCCACGGGCACGACTATGTGACCGGCACGCACGTTGAGCCACGGCTTGAACGTCTTTTGTATCCAAAACTGTTCAATCTCCACCTCACCGCCTTTTTCCACCTCCTGTTCCCATTCGCCACCTTCTTCAAACTCTTTTTCGTAGGCGCCGCCGGTGCCGCCGTGTTCAAATTCAAATTCGGTCGACACGCTCCAGCCTTTGCCGAAGTCGTAGGTCAGCGAGAGCGACACGTGGGGCAGGTCGAATCGGCCGTGCTTGTCGTTTTTGTGGCTGGCAGCCGTGGAATAGCGGTAGGGGCTGTCGCTGTAGAAGTTGCGGCTGTAGACCGCTTCGCCGTAGCCGCCTATTTGCAGTCGGCTGTGTCGGCAGGAGTCTTGGCTTTGGGCCGTGGCGCAGATGGCCGCGAGGGCGCCAAGTGAGAGGGTGAGGAATCTTTTCATGCGGAAATGGATTTCGTGGTCTGCTTTTGTTTTTGTGTTTTCGGTTTTGAAGATTTGGGGCGCTTCTTTTGTTTGGTCGTGTCGCGCTTCACGGGCTTCACGGGCGAGGCTCCGGTCACGATGTCGACCGTGGCAGGCTGCCGTGGCGTGGATGAAAGGGAACTGCCCAAGAGCAGTCCGGCACCAATGAGGCAGCCGCCGATGAGGTAACGGTTTTTGTGCATTTTTGGGTTTATTTTGACGCTGCAAAGTTAGGTCGCCAGCAAAACGCTGTCAATCGCCAAGTTGGTGTAAAATAGCACCATAGCCGATGAGCGGTTCCTCGGCAGACACTAACCCCACCCTGCCGGCTCTCACCTGTTTTGGGTATCACCGAGGCCTTTTTGTCTTTTTCTGAACGGCCGGATAGGGGTATCTTTGAGTAAACAAAAAGAGAGTGCCCCCGAATGAAGGGCACTCTCTTTGGTTTCAGGCCGTTACGGGCCTAAGGACAGGAATTTCTGCGATACTGACAGTTTTTTCTCCCATAAGGACAGGAACAATTTTCTCTAATCTCATTGTTTTTTCTGCCTTTTCCCGTCGATTTTTCTCGGCTTCCTGTCTTCCGTCGGCTGCTGAGTGTGAATAAACACTTAATTTCGTCACGATTGACCACCTTTATTGAACTTCGCCGAAGCCACAAAAATCGCGATGAAACCGATGTTTTTTGTCTGGGAAAGCAGACAATTCGCCGATAGAGGCCGGCAGACTTGCCGACATGGCACAAAAACACTATTTTTGCCTCTTAACTATGCATGGATGTTTAACCCCAAACAATGTGAGATGAAAACACTGATAGCCTGCTGCGGTCTGGACTGTGAAAAATGCGAGGCCCGCGTGGCAACCGTAAACGACGACGACGCGCTGCGCCGAGAAGTGGCCCGCAAATGGGCAGAATGGAACAACGCACCTTATATCCGTGCCGAGCACATCAACTGCATGGGCTGCCGCTCCGCCGGTTGCAAAACCTATTATTGCACGGAGATGTGTGCCATTCGCCGCTGCGTGATGTCCAGAAACTTTGCCACCTGTGCCGAATGTCACGAAAAATCCACCTGTACGCTTTTGGGCGAAGTGGCCAAGAATGCGCCTGAAGTGTGGGACAATTTGAAAGATTAACGGCATAAGGACAAAAATTGCGCGAATAAGGCCGGGAAAAACGCGACCTATTCCCGCAAGAGTTTGAATATGCAAAAAAGAGGCCCTTTTAGGGCCCCTCTCTCCCATCCTACCAAAAAAATATCGCTATTGAGGCGTAGGAGAAAATTTCACTTTCACCGGAAAACCTGCCTCAACACGTCGAGTGATTTGAGTTCGGGAAACGACGGCAGATGCTGGCGATAGTAGGCGTTGACATAGGTCAGCGTGCGGTTGCGCTCTTCGCCGGTGAAACGGAACAGGCGCATGGTGCCGTAGTTCATACGCATGAGCAAGGGGATACGGGCGGCGTCGGCAGGCGGTACGAAGTCGGGATGATCGGGCCGGCCGTCGACAAACACGCCAGCACGGAGGTCGAAACTGCGACCGGGGGCAAAGGTGTCGAGATTGGGCGAGAAACCCAGGAAACGCGCCAGGCGCATGAGAAAAACCAAATGGAAATTGGAGAAACGGTCCGGCGCGGCGTCAAGCCACTGCAACGAACCCAGCAAATAGTCGTAGAGCAAGCCGGGAGGGGTCTCCACACGCACGGCATAGTGCAAAAACTCTGAGAGAAACAAGGCCATCGACGCCTTATAAGGGTGGGCGTGCAAATCAATAAATCCCTGCACACAGCGCGCCGACGTGGGTTTCTGCAGCGCCCCCGCCTTGCGGCAGTCCCACGTCAACTCCACGCAGGTCAAAGGCTGAAAAAGCGTGTGGCGCACGGCCGCACGGGGCGACCGCGAGCGCTTCACCATGAAAGACACGAGGCCGCTCGCGCGTGTCAAGACGTCGACAATCAAGCCGTCGTCACCGTATTTTGTGGTACGGAACACCAAGCCTTCAGACTTTATCTGCATAAATTTGTCCTATATATAATAAGGAGTGGGATAGAAACGGGAGCACGCACATCCGATATAGAAGCGCGAAGTCCAAGCAAAAATACAGATTTTTCAAAAAAAGACGCGAAAAGTTTTGGAGTATGAAAAAAATCTCCTACTTTTGCACTCGCAAATCAGCCCGCAAGGACTGAACAGCCACTTCAGGCGGTCCCTTCGTCTATCGGTTAGGACGAGAGATTTTCATTCTCTAAAGAGCGGTTCGATTCCGCTAGGGACTACAAAATAAAAAAACGACACACAAACAATGGCAAACCACAAATCATCTGTAAAGAGAATTCGTCAGACTGCCGCACGCAGACTGCACAACAGATACTACGCCAAGACTATGCGTAACGCTGTGCGCAAGCTCCGCGCCACTACTGACAAGGCTGCAGCCACCGAGCTCCTGCCCAAAGTGCAGAAGATGCTCGACAAGCTCGCCAAAAACAACATCATTCACAAAAACAAGGCCGCTAACATCAAGTCAAGTCTTGCCCTTCACGTGAATGGTTTGGCCTAATCAGCCAGAGATTGTTAAAGACTTAAGCAGACCGCTTCAACTCTGAAGACGGTCTGTTTTTTTGTATGCCAACGTTTGATGGGGCTGCGATAGCAACATAATCCTCCCCGCTCATTGGGGCACAAATCCAACGATTTGGCCAAATGGGCAAAAGTCGCTAACTTGCCTCAAAATTCTTATTACCTGAAAAACACCATACCTTATGCGCAATCTTTTCTCTCTGAACTTGCTGCTGGCGGCAGGCTTGCTGGTCGGCGAAACGACCATGGCACAGACCACCAATACCCCACCAATACCCAAAACCTACCGGCCCTCCAACCACAAAATGTATCACAAAGGCTGGATCGACTTCAACAAAAACGGCACAAAAGACACCTACGAAGACCCCTCGGCACCTATTGAGGAGCGCGTCGAAGACCTGCTCAGACAAATGACCGTGGAGGAGAAAACCTGCCAGATGGTGACGCTTTATGGCTATGGCCGTGTGCTGAAAGACGATCTGCCCAATGCGTCGTGGAAGACGGCGCTGTGGAAAGACGGCATCGGCGCCATCGACGAGCATCTTAACGGCTTCAGGCAATGGGGGCTACCCCCTTCTGACAATCCCTATGTGTGGCCGGCCTCTCGTCATGCCTGGGCCATCAACGAGGTGCAGCGCTTTTTCGTGGAAGAAACGCGTCTGGGCATACCGGCCGACATGACCAACGAGGGCATTAGAGGCGTGGAAGCCTATAAGGCGACCAACTTTCCCACACAGTTAGGATTGGGCCACACGTGGGACCGCGATCTGGTGCGCCGCGTGGGCTACATCACGGGACGGGAAGGCAAACTGCTGGGCTATACCAACATCTATGCACCTATACTCGACGTGGGACGCGACCAGCGATGGGGACGATACGAAGAGGTCTACGGCGAAGCGCCCTACTTGGTCGCCGAACTGGGTATAGCCATGACCAACGGTCTCCAAAAAGACGCCGGCGTGGCCGCCACGGGCAAACACTTCATTGCCTACAGCAACAACAAAGGTGCACGCGAGGGCTTTTCGCGGTGCGACCCGCAAATGTCACCACGAGAGGTAGAGATGGTGCACGTCTATCCCTGGCAGCGCGTGATTGGCGAAACCGGGCTTTGGGGCGTGATGAGTTCGTACAACGACTATGACGGTTTCCCCATCCAGAGCAGCTACTACTGGCTGATGCAACGCCTGCGCGGCGACTTTGGTTTCAAAGGCTACATCGTCTCAGACAGCGACGCTGTGGAATATCTTTATGCCAAACACCATACGGCCCGAGACATGGTGGAAGCCGTGTTGCAAAGCGTGCGTGCCGGACTGAATGTGCGGTGCACGTTCCGCTCGACAGAGTCGTATGTGTTGCCCTTGCGCGAGCTTATCAAACAAGGGGCCTTGTCTATGCAAACCATCGACGACCGCGTGCGCGACATTCTTCGCGTAAAGTTTGCCATCGGCTTGTTTGACCAGCCTTACCAGACAGACCTTCAGGCCGCCGACCGCGAAGTGAACAGCAACGAACATCAAGCCGTGGCCTTGGAAGCTGCCCGCAAGTCGCTCGTACTCTTAAAGAACGAAGGCGGCCTGCTGCCACTTTGCCGCGACAGCATACGCCGCATTGCCGTGTGTGGCCCTAACGCCGCAGCCACCACACACGTCTTGACCCACTATGGCCCGCTGGCCGTAGACGTCACGACCATTCTCGACGGACTGAAAGCCAAAGCCGCACCGGGCACTATAATCGACTACACCAAAGGCTGCGATCTGGTGGACGCCAACTGGCCCGAGAGCGAACTAGTGAGGGAGCCTCTCACGGCGGCAGAGCAGGCAGAAATTGACAAGGCTGTGGAAATGGCCCGAAAGAGCGATGTGGCTGTGGTCGTATTGGGTGGCAACACGCGCACTTGTGGCGAAAACAAATCGCGCTCAAGCCTGGAGCTGCCCGGCCGGCAAAACGACCTGTTGCAAGCCGTCGTGGCCACGGGCAAACCCGTGGTGCTCGTGCTCATCAACGGCCGACCGCTCACCATCAACTGGGCCGACCGCCATGTGCCGGCCATTCTCGAGGCTTGGTACCCGGGTTCTCAAGGCGGAACGGCTGTGGCCGAGGCTTTGTTTGGCGACATCAATCCCGGCGGCAAACTCACCGTGACTTTCCCCAAGACCGTAGGACAAATACCCTTTAACTTTCCGGCCAAACCGGCTTCGCAAGTCAACGGCGGCAGCGGTACGGGTATGGGCGGCAATATGAGCCGCGCCGCCGGGGCACTCTATCCCTTCGGCTACGGACTGAGCTACACCACTTTTAAATATAGCAACCTCGCGGTCTCGCCGACGGTGGTCTCTGATTGCCAAGAAGTCTGCGTGGAATGTGACCTCACCAACACAGGCGACACCGAAGGCGACGAAGTCGTACAACTCTACATCCGCGACCTACAGAGCAGCGTGACCACATACGAGAAAAACCTTGTGGGCTTTGAGCGCGTCCATTTGAAGCCTGGCGAAAGCCGTCACGTGTCTTTCACCATCAACCCGCGCGACTTGCGGCTGCTCAACGCCGACGGTCATTGGGTGGTGGAACCGGGAGACTTTAAAGTCATGGTGGCGGCCTCTTCGGTCGACACGCGTCTGGAAGGCACTTTCACTGTGGCTCCCTATGGCGAACAAACCACTCTGCAGTCGAAGCCTGAGGCCATCGTGCTGGCCGGCGGCAAAGGGACAGCAGCAGCTTTGACCGACAACAACCCCGCCACAGGCTGGCAGGCCGCGGCAGGACAATATGCCACCTTTACCCTAAAAGACAATGCCGAGCCCAAGCAAATGCGCATCCGATGGGGCGACCACAGCACCGATGCTGAGTTTGAAATCCAACTGTCAAGCGGTG
>JBJFGJ010000063.1:0-4278 GCA_051892575.1 Alloprevotella sp.
ACCTTAAAAAAATCGCTTGGGTGTGCCGACCTTACAGGCCGGAATCATTGTGTACGTCCGTTACCCAGGCCTGACGACCTGGGCTGAAATGTTACGCCCTTTCAGGGCTTACGAGGCCGCTCAAACTATTAGTCTCTTAGACTTTTAGACTCTTTGTCTCTTTGTCTCTCTTAGTTTAATCTTCCTCGCCGACAATCCGGCAAATATTCACCACGACTTGCATGGCCTTCTCCATTGACTGGATGGGCACGAACTCGTGAGGTCCGTGGAAGTTGAGACCGCCGGCAAAGATGTTGGGGCATGGCAGGCCCATAAACGAGAGTTGGGCACCGTCGGTGCCGCCACGAATGGCCTTGACGCGAGGCTCTATGCCACTGGCCTTCATCGCCTCGCGGCAAATGTCGATGATGTGCATCTGAGGCTCCACCTTCTCGCGCATATTATAATAGGAGTCCGTCACTTCAACCGTCACCGTGTCGGGGCCGTATTTTCCGCACAAGAACCCGGCCACCTCAGTCAGCCGACGTTTGCGTGCCTCAAAAGTCGTACGGTCGTGGTCGCGAACGATGTAGGTCAGTGTGGCTTCCTCAACCGAGCCTTCCATGGCGATGAGATGATAAAAGCCTTCGTAGCCCTCTGTGTGTTCAGGCGTTTCGGCCTCGGGCATCAAGGCAGCAAATTCCGTGGCCACCCGGGCGGCATTGACCATCTTGTTTTTGGCATAGCCCGGATGCACACTCACACCATGCACCTTCACCTTTGCCGTAGCGGCATTGAAGTTTTCAAACTCGATTTCGCCCACCTCGCTGCCATCCATCGTATAGGCCCAGTCGGCACCAAAGCGTGCCACATCGAAGTCGCGCGCACCAAGCCCAATCTCTTCGTCGGGATTGAAAGCCACGCGGATTTTGCCGTGTTTGATTTCGGGATGTTTAATGAGAAAGTCCATAGCCGAGACTATTTCAGCTATGCCGGCCTTATCATCAGCGCCCAGCAGGGTGTGGCCGTCGGTCACAATGAGATCTTCGCCGACGTGACTGAGCAGTTCGGGAAATTTCTCCGGCCTTGTCACAATGCCGGCCGCATCGTCGAGCACGATGTCGCCTCCATCGTAGTTCTTGACGATGCGTGGCTTGACATTGGCGCCCGAGCAGTCGGGACTCGTGTCAATGTGTGCAATGAAGCCGACAGTGGGCACATTGGTGGCCGTGGTGTTAGCCTCGAGCGTGGCATAGAGATAGCCCTTCTCGTCAAGCATCACGTCGGTGAGTCCCATTGCCGTCAATTCGTCTTTCAGATAGCGGGCAAGTGCCCATTGTTTTTCTGTGGAAGGCACACAGCCGGTGCCGTCGGTGCTTTGAGTATCAAAACTTACATATTTCAAAAAGCGATCTGTGATGTCTGTCATAATGGTCGGATATGTTTGCGAATGATTTAGATAAGCGAATTTACTCAAATATGCCACACGAAAGGTCAAAATGTCAGCAAAAAATTGGTCTGTAAGGCATTTTGACCTAACTTCGCCATCACACATCCTTAAAACAAACAAGCCTTATGACTCCACAAGAAGAAGATTTTATGCGGCAAGCCATCCGTTTGGCCGCCGACAACATCGAAAACGGCGGTGGTCCCTTTGGGGCCGTCATTGTCAAAGACGGCCAGGTGGTAGCCACCGGCGTCAACCGCGTCACGGCCAACCACGACCCCACGGCCCATGCCGAGGTGCAGGCCATTCGTGCCGCCGGGCGTGCGCTGGGCACCTTCGACCTCTCGGGTTGCGACCTCTACGCCTCTTGCGAGCCCTGCCCCATGTGTCTGAGTGCCATCTATTGGGCACATATTTCTCGTCTCTTCTATGCCTCAACCAAAGACGATGCTGCCGCAGCCGGTTTCGACGATGCTTTTATCTATCGCGAACTCGCTCTGCCGCCGGCCTCTCGCCGCTTGACCTCCGAGGCTCATCCGTCGGCCGATGCAGTTGCAGTGTTTGAACGCTGGGTGGGCAAGGCTGACAAGATTGACTATTAGACTCTTCTTATTCCTTTCGTCCTCCCCCTTGTTCCGCCCGGTATAATTGCCAAGAATTATACACATTGTGCCAGATACTGTAGAAGCCACCGGCCACGGCTGTGACGGGCGTGAAAAACGTGTAGCCCATCCAAATGGCAAAGACGGTGTTTTTCTGTCCCAGACTTTGAGCGGCGGCGATGTGGTCGCTATGTTTCTTTCCCCAATAGCGCCCAAAGGCAAACTGTGCCACACAAGCGAGAAGGCTACCCACCCCTATCCATAAGATTTCGCTGACGGCCACATCACTATGCACCAGCGAGCGAGCGGTCACGGCCAGAGCCAGGGCCAACGACACGGCCCAAAGATAGAAAGCGAGATTTTTTTGCGCCGTCAGGAAGGCCACGACCTTCGGAGCCAAAAGGCGGAGTAGCATAGCGGCAAAAAGCGGGCATATCAACATCGGGAACACCTTGCCCATGATGAGAAAAAACGAAGAGACGAAACCGAGTTCGGGATGCGGATGCACGAGCGGCCCCACCAGCGGCACGAGCACTGCCACGAGGAGGTTGACCAGAATGGTGTAGGTGGTGAGTCCGGCTGCATCGCCTCCCAATCGGGCCGTCACCACGGCGCCGGCGGTAGCCGTGGGACAAATGAGGCAAAGCATAGTGCCCTCAACGGCCACACGAGTGGCTTCTCCGGTGTGACACAGCAAGATGGCGGCCATAGTGACAAATGCGAATGTCTGAAAAAGCAGCAGCCCGAGATGCCAAGACCGCAGACGGAGCTGGGAGAGATTGATTTTGCAAAATGTGATGAACAGCATAAGGAAAATCAATACCGGCTGCACTACCGATATCGTCGCCTTCACCACGTCGCCATGGTTTCTCAAAAAAGGCACGCGCACGGCAATAAAATAAGAGGCTATGCCCAACGTCATAGCCACAGGAAGAGTCCATTTTTTCAAGAAACGGATAAGTTGATGCATTGCTCTTTTATGATTTGATTTGTTTTTCCAGCGCCAGCATCTCGTCGCGCAATTGTGCGGCAAGGACGAAGTCAAATTTAGCAGCTGCGGCTTTCATTTGTTTTCTTAAATCCTCGATGCGTTGCTCTATGGACACAGCCTTTGGCGCAGTGCCATAGGTTGCTGCGGGTTCGGCCGCCTTCGGCATATCGGATGTGGCCGCCTCGTAGGGCTCTGAACCCGAACTGCGCGAGAGCGAAGTGAGGGTGTTTTGGGCAATCTCTTTGTTGATGGGGCGTGGCTTGAGACCGTGCTCGGTGTTGTAGGCCATCTGTTTGAGGCGGTGGCGCTCGTTTTCGTCAATCGTCTTCTGCATGGAGGGCGTGATTTTTTTGGCATACATAATCACACGGCCGTCCACGTGGCGCGCCGCACGGCCTGCCGTCTGGGTGAGCGAGCGCTCCGAGCGCAAGAATCCCTCTTTGTCGGCATCGAGTATGGCCACGAGCGACACTTCGGGCAGGTCGAGACCTTCGCGCAACAGATTGACGCCCACCAACACCATATACACGCCACGACGAAGGTCTTCCATAATTTTCACGCGCTCGAGGGTGTCCACGTCGCTGTGGATATAGGCGGTCTGCACCCCGTTTTTGAGCAGATAAGCCGTGAGTTCTTCGGCCATGCGTTTGGTCAGGGTGGTCACAAGCGTGCGCTCTAAGCGTGCAATGCGCAGACGAATTTCCTCCATCAGGTCGTCTACGGGGAAGTCAGTGTCTCTCACCTCAATCACGGGATCGAGTAGTCCGGTGGGCCTTATCACCTGCTCCACCACCACGCCACCGCTCTCCGCGAGTTCATAGTCGGCCGGAGTGGCACTCACATATATGGTCTGAGGCGTCATCTCACGAAACTCGTCGAAGGTCAACGGGCGGTTGTCCATAGCCGCCGGCAGACGGAAACCATAGTTCACCAGCGCCTCCTTGCGCGAGCGGTCGCCACCATACATGGCCCCTATCTGTGGCACACTCACATGGCTTTCGTCAATGACCATAAGGAAATCTTTGGGAAAGAAATCGAGCAAACAATAAGGACGCGTGCCGGGAGCGCGACCGTCGAAATAGCGCGAATAGTTTTCGATGCCCGAGCAGTGGCCCAGTTCGCGTATCATCTCTATGTCGTAGCTCACGCGCTCGGTGAGCCGTTTGGCCTCAAGCGTTTTGCCCATTTCATTGAAGAGCGCAGTCTGTGCCACGAGGTCGTCTTGTATCTGCCGGATGGCCGCCTCCTGGGTTTCTTTT
>JBJFGJ010000064.1:0-4230 GCA_051892575.1 Alloprevotella sp.
GATGATGGTATGGCTGAGATGGTGTCGCTGCACGTGGAAGGTATCATTGACTTTATAGGTAAGTTATGACGGACGTGAAGCGTGTGGTGTGGGTGTGGATGGTTGGTGTGGTTGTCGGGCTGCTGCTTGGTTTGGTGGGCGGTTATGACCTTGGGCGTCGGTGTGTGCAGGATGGTGTGACGGTGCGTGACACGTTGACGCGTGTGGACACGTTGACGGTGGAGTGTCCGGTGGTGAGGGACAGTGTGGTGACGCGGTATGTGCGTGTGATGGCGCCACGGGCGAAGATGGAGAGTGTGGCGGCTGACACGGTGGTGACGGCGGAGGGCGGTGACAGTGTGGCTGTGGCGTTGGCCATTGAGCAGAAGCACTATGCCGGTGAGCAGTATGAGGCTTGGGTGAGCGGTTATATGGCGCGGCTGGACAGTGTGAGGGTGACGGAGCGTACGACGACGGTGAGGGAGCGGGTGTATGCGAAGGGCAGGCGCTGGGGCGTTGGCGTGACGGCGGGATGGGGCTATGGGCTTGGGAGCGGGCGGTGTGACTTGTGGGTGGGTGTGGGATTGACGTATTCATTGATTAAAAGAAGATAGTGATGGAAATCAGATTGACGGTGAACAGGGAGGTGGTGTTGGACGAGGTGCAGCGCACGACGCTGTATACCGGCGGCAAGATGACGGGCGACGAGGGTGCGCTGGCGCGTATCGGTACGGTGGAGGATGACAGGGGCGAGCTGTTGCGTTTTTGGGACGAGTGCAGGGCTGAGGTGGCGCAGGCTTTTATCCGTCTGCTGGTGGATGAGCGGATGGAGGGGGAGGCCTATGTGCTTGACCTGAACGTGTCGGTGGCTTTTGACCGGGCGCTGCTGCCCGGTATGGAGCTGGGCTTGTTTTCGTATTTCGTGCAGAGCATTGCGGCGAAGTGGTATGTGTATGCGAACAAGGGCGAGGCGGGTGACTTCGCGGCGATGGGCAAGCGTCAGCTTGACGAGATTAAGGAGAAGGCTTTTTACAAGAAGCAGCCGCAGCGCCCGCGTTATGACTGAGTGTTTTTTATTAACCCCATAAAATTTTTGTGTTATGTCAGAGAGCAAGAAAGACCTGAAGGTAAAAATCCAGACGAAGGAATTGAAGTTTGCGATTATGAACAAGACGCACGTGACGGCTCGCAGTTTGCAGGCGGCAGGCAAGCTTGGTTATGAGGCATCGGCCCATATGCAGGCGAGCGACGACCTGGAGAACTCTTATGAGCTTATCCGTGCGATTAGCAATGCGATTGCCGAGACGAAGGTGGAGCTTGGCGAGTATCTGAACGAGGAGACTTCGGAGACGAGCAACCTTATCGACTCGAAGGTGGAGAACGGCGATCTTGTGACGCTTGACTTCCTGCTGCCGAGCAATTACAACAGTGCGGCTGCTGACGCTCTTGGCGGCGGCATCCACGAGTTTGTGGTTGGGCGCTCGATTTATGAGTGGTACAGACAGACGTGTCCGGAGATTGCTGAGGCTTGCCGTGCGGACGCTGAGGCCGCTCTGGAGCGTGCGAAGAAGGCGCTGTATAAGCGCAGCCGTCCGGTACGTCCGGTGTATGACGAGAACGCTGCTGATGTAGAGGAGGGCTCGTGATGGGCGACTATTGCTGCGGTGCGGTGGGTGCCTGCCCTATGGATGGCGGCAGTGTGGTTCAGTTGAAGTTTCTGAAGAAGAGCCTTCTGTATGACATCGGTAACGTGGCTTATGTGGAGGCCGACGTGATGGGCGACGACGCTGAGCACGCGCGGCACGTGACGGCTGACGTGTGTGAGGCCGGTAACGTGGAGCGTGTGACGCGCGTGATAGACGTGGGTGTGAACGTGGTGAGAGAGCTGCTCTATCCGATGACGAAGCGTGAGGCGGTGTCGACGCTGATTGACGACCGTCATGCGGATGTGGAGGAATGGGTGATTGAGCTGAACGTTCCGAAGGATATGTCGGGGACGACGATAGATTTGTTGTCGCGTCTGATACACGAGTATCTGGTGTGCAGGGCTCTCGGCGACTGGCTTGGCGTGACGTCGCCACAGGCTTCGGCGAAGTGGATGGAGAAGGCTGCGATGCTGGAGGACGAGATCAGAAGGGTGAGGAACTACCGAAGGAAGGTGCTGACGCGGCGGACGTGGCCGTGGTAGAGTGGTTTTATTAACCCGGGTTGTTTGGCCCGGGTTATTTTTTTTGTTTGGGACAAAGAGACGAAGGGAATGGTGTGCCGATTAGTGTGCGGACGTTATAGGCCGGGGTTAGTGGGGAGCGATTTTTAAGTCTTTTGCCCTTACAGGGCGCATTTGCGGGGCACGACCCAACCCAGGGTGCCGTTCGCTACGCTCACTTTGCCCCGGGCTATGGTCTTGTTGGCTTCGCCTTCCTCCTTCGCGGCTCGGCATAATCTAAGCAGGGCTTGTCTTCTGCTCTCGCCTTGTCGTCGGTTGCCCTTTCAGGGCGCTGCCTGGCCGCTTGTGTGTTTCGCTCAGTGTGCCGACCTTACAGGCCGGGATTAGGGGGAATGTGCCAACCCCGGGCCTTACGACCCGGGCTGATATGTGACGCCCTTTCAGGGCTTGCAGGGACGCGCGAAAGGTGTCATTCTTACCATTGCGTAACGCCCCGGGCTGATATGTGGCGCCATTGCAGGGATTGCAGGGCTGCGAAGGATTTGCACAAGGGGACATTATGATAAAAAAAGAACCGCAACTATTCTCACGAACGGTTGCGGCGAACAAAATGATAAATATAAAATCCTACATCGCAAAAAGCATGATACATGAACAGTCTAAAAAAAAAGAAACGCGGCGCCGGGGTGGATGGTGGTGGAGGCGGCGCCGCGTGAAACCGCGAATTGCTCGGGATTTCACAGGCAAAGGTGGGGGATTTTTTTGTGTGGTGCAATAGCGGATGTGGTGTTTTTTCGCGATTATTTTATAAGTTGTTGTGTTTAAGGAAGAAATGGTATTATCTGAGTCGGTTGGTGTAGCGTGGTGTGTATTGTATGGATGCGGAGAAGATGGAGTGTTGGGGTTTGAGTGTGGCGATGGTGGCGAGTCGGAAGTATTTGTAGGGTGTGCCGGAGAAGCCTCGGAGGATGTGTGTGCGTGATGAGGCGACGAGCTGCCATGTGTAGAGGTCGCGCGAGGCGTAGAGGAGTGTTGCGACGCTGCCTATGCGGAAGAGTCCGCGCTGTATGATGGCTGAGATGGTTTTGTGTACGTCGGGTGCGGAGAGTTTAAGTGGTCGCGTGACAAACATGGCTGTGGTGGTTTCGTCGACGGGTGGTGTGGCGGAGAAGTTGACGAGTCGGTTGTCGGTGGTCATGGCGAGTGCTTGGGGGTAGGCGTTGAGTGTGTCTTCGAGGTCGGCGTGTGTCATGGCCCAGGCTTTTGAGCGGAGCGAGTAGACGTAAGCGTAGGGATAGAGGGGTGTTTGGTCTTTGTCGCGTGAGGGGTTGAAGACGATGATGCGGCTGTGGATGTAGTCGTAGATCATTCGGCATCCGGAGAGGAACCTGCGGAATGGTGCGGGCTGTAGGCAGGTGTCGGCGTCGGTGTGTAGTTTGGTGTAGATGTCTTGGAGGTGTGGTAGTGTGTGGAGTTGGAATGGTGTGTCGGTGTCGATGGCGTCGGTGATGCACTGTGTCTGCGAGCCTTGTATGAGCATGATGCCGCGGTCTGTGGGGAAGAGTACGGCGTCGTCGAGTTGTGTGATGCCGTCTGGGTTGATGCAGACGTCGCGTGTGATGGGTTGTCGTGCGGAGTAGGTTCCGGTGGCTGTGACTTCGAGTGCCCAGACGCCGTCGGTGGTGAAGGCGTAGAGCGGGAATTGTCCGAACTGTCCCTGTGAGAGTGCCTTGTTGGCTGAGGAGAGTGAGATGACGGTGCCTGTGCCTACGGTGTTGATGCCTGTGAGGGGGAAGTAGAAGGGGTTGTTGACTTCGGATGTGAAGATTTTGGAGGGGTTGAGGACGGTAGTGTCGTAGCAGGTTGGCCAGACGGCTTTGGGTGCGGTCCCTCGCTCTGACTTGAAGCCGAGGAAGGTGTATGCGCCGTTGAGGTATTCGTGTGCCCGCAGGTCTGTGGCGAAGGCTATTGAGCCGTCTTGATAGACTTCGAGGCGGTATGCGCCTGCATTGGGGTAGAAGAACCATGAGCCGAATGCTGTGGGCAGGTAGCGGTTGTATTCGGTGGAGATGATGTGTCCGTCT
>JBJFGJ010000065.1:0-4228 GCA_051892575.1 Alloprevotella sp.
TGATTAAGTACATTGCCCGCCAAAAGAAAGACCCCATCAAGGGCGAAAGTAAATTTTACGCACAGATTGCCCCCATTGACCCCGTCACCCTTGAGGAAATCGGCATGAAAATCAGTGAAAGCTGCACAGTGACGCTGCACGATGTAAAAGCCGTGTTGTCGTCGCTTCAGAGTCAGATTGTCTACGCGCTGCGCGACGGCAAGAGCGTGCGACTCGGCGACCTCGGTTCGTTTCGTCCTACCCTCAAGTCAAAACCCCAGGAATTGGAGAAAGACGTGACAGGCTCTGATGTGAAAATAGTTCGCTGCCGTTTCACGACTTCGTCTTGGCTGCGCTCGGAGCTGCATGTGACCAACCCCCTCGTGAAATTCAAAGCTGCCTAAGCGGTGATGTCGGCTCGTTTCTCGGCTCTTCTTTGCCTCGTGGCCGGCATCATCCTCAGCTTTTGGGGTTTTCTCCAGCCGCCCGAAGGCGAAATTTCATCAAGTGTGCTCTATTTCTTCAGTGAGTGTTTGATATATAGCGGAGCCATCTTCGGCGTGAAACTGTATATCAAGAGCGAATTGAAAAAGAGAGAAAAGAAGTAAAACATTTTGGGATTGTTGCTGCGCCCGGAAAGGCAGACCTGCGGTCTGAACGCCCCTCCGGGCGTTTTTTTTGTGCCCTTTGGGCTCATAGATATTTTACTTCCCAAAAAACGCGGATTTTGGGAAGTGACCCAAGTTTGCTTCTCATAAAAGGCCAAAAGGTGAACAGGTGAACAGGTGAACAGGTGAACATTGCATTTACGCGTAGGTTTTTTAGAATATCGAGTCCCGGCATACGTCTATGTTGGACCGTCCCGCCCTCGCTTGCCGACTATTCTTATGTCTACACGGCCACCAGGCTCAGCGTCGTCGACGACCGGAAGGTGGTGGCTCAGTCTTCGGCGTTCAACTCGGCCTGTGCCATCATCCGCTTCAACGTGACCAACGCCACCACCTCGCCCATCTACATTTATGGCATCAAGATGGAGGCCGAAGACGGCAAAAAGCTGTTTCCCGACGCCAGACGCTTTGAAGAAGGCACCACTCACGAGCCGGCCGACCATTCGGGCTATTACGACAAGCTCACCACTTCCATCACGGCTCCCGCCATGGCCGTGGGCCAAAGAGGGGTCTTTTATAATCTCTGTCTGCCCCTCGATGGCGACTTCGCCCACTCGCCTCTCGTCTTCACCATCGACACCAATTATCTCACCTTCCGCCTACGCCTCTCGTCTGACGTCATCACCAACAACAAGTTTGAAGCCGGCAAAATCTATACGTTCAACTTCACACTCGAAGAGCAAGACATCCGGCTGAGCACCATCGACATCGCCCGGTGCACCACCTACAACACCGACCGGACGGAGTCGCTCAACATCATCGTCTCGCCCGACGCCACCCGGACACAGACCGGCAGCAGTTCGGCCCAAATGGTGTTCGTTTCGCTCGGTATGGAGATGACCATCGACGACAAAACCTATGAAGTGATGTGGGCCACGTGCAATCTCGGTGTCATGGAGGCGCTCGAGACCGGCAACCACTACGCTTGGGCTGAGACTGAAAAAAAAGCGGCCGAAAACTATTCACCGACCGGATATGTCGGGACGGCCACCGACGACATTTCGGCCACGCCCGACGACCCCGTGAGGGCCCGGCTCGGCGACGGCTTCTGGTTGTGGCGGATGCCGACCAAAGAAATGTGGGACAAACTCCTGACTGAATGTACGTGGAAATGGAAAACGGTGAAGAAAGTGGGCGACGACGGCGGTGAAGACAATCTCGACTTCGACGCCTCGGTTTGGGAAGTGACCAAAAGAGACAGTGAAGGCAAACTCTTGGGCATCATCTATTTTCCCATCACGGGATATTCCGGACGCGACGCCGAGGGCAATTATGGACGGGTGAACCGTGCCCGCTGTCACTATTGGACGTCTACACCAAGCGGCGGCGGCACCGGCGGAGAGGCCACGGCTTGGGCCTTTGAGACCATCTACGGCATCGACCCGCTCGACCCCGGCGTGGGCTATATGTCGTCGCCGGCGATGGTGGAGCGTGAACGCTATAACGGCTATGCCGTCAGACCGGTATTGTTGAAAGAAAAATGATTTTTATCGGCAAAACAATGAAACAAACCGTATTGCTTTTGGTCCTCAGCCTCCTCTTGGCCGGTTGCGTCTCAGACGACGTGGCCGTGACGAATGGCTCTAAGGTAAGCCTCAAAGCCGAGGTGTTGCCCCGGCAGACTGGTGCTTCGCCCAAAGCCGTGGTCGGCACGGGCGTAGTGACCACCTTTGAGCCGGGAGACGTCATGGGACTTTTCGAGGTCGACGAGAACGGCGCGATAGTGGCCGACAACCAGCGTTTCATGTTTCAGAAAACAGGTGGGGCCTTCCGTGTCGACGATGACGACAATGTCATTGCATCAGACATCTATTGGAACCCCTCACATTCCTATTTCGCTTATTGTCCCTACAGCAGCCGCTATGACGGTTGCCACTCCGTCGAAGAGATAATCGACAGATTTAAGGCAGATTATCCCACACTCTATGCCAACCAAAACAGCCACGCAGACTACCGGGCTGCCGACTTGATGGTGTGCCGCACACCGCAAAAAGACGGCATGTCGCTCCGGTTCGTCTTCAACCACGCCATGGGCCAACTCCGGATTTTCTATAATGGTGAAGACTCGGAACTGGTGGTGGAGAAACCCGTGAAACTCGACAAAATGTACAGACCCGAAGGCGGAAAAACCTATAGTTACATCATTCCGCCACAAAACAACCTTGAGGTCTACGGCACGGCCCTTTCCACCCATTCGGCCGAGGGAGAAGAGGGCGACCTGACAATCTATTCTTATTGGCAAACGCATTTGGACCTCGTCGAGAACGGTTCGCTCTATCTCTCCATTGCCTGCCGGCCCACCGAGTCGTATCGCACGGCCGGCGTCGACATGGGACTTCCCTCGGGTTGCATCCGGGCCAATCACAACCTCGGCACCGAGAACGACTCGCTGCAAAGGGAAAGAGGCGGCAAGTGGTATGATGCCGACGGCAACGTCCGGACCGACCTCATGGAGAGCAAACTCCACGCCTGTTTTGACAGAGGCGACTACTTCTCTTGGGGAGAACTCGACACGAAATATGAACGGCCGGCTCTCATCTTCAACTCCGAAGGTAGAATCACTGCCGCAGGCGAAACACTCGACGGCGACAAAGTCACTCCCTTCGTGGCCGGTTCGAAAAAAGGCTATTATCCCGGAACCTACCTCGACCGCAACTACACCTACGCCAATATCGACGGCAACATTGCCGGAACGGAATATGACGTGGTGAGAAACAGGTTGTGGAAAGGCGAATGGCGCATACCCAACGAAAACGAGGTGGACGAACTGATGCGCAACTGCAACATAAGCGTTCACGACTGGTATTATGAAGACAACGTGAGATATGCTCCCCGGATTGCCGAAAAAGACGCCGAGGGCAACTACACCAATCTGCATCCCGACAACAGCGAGTTCTACGGCACAGCCGAAGTACGGCCCATACGCTATCTCGTCGTCATTTACAAATTCGTGAGCAAAATCAACGGCGAAGTGATCTATTTTCCGGGAGGTACATGGAGCGACTGGAGCATCGATATGCTGGCGTGCAACTCACGTACTGATTTAGGCGTGGGGTCCAATCCAATTGGCAATCATATTGACTACGGCGGCATGTATTATTTCGCCTCATCGGCCTCTCACGACCGCATCGACTGCTCGAGCTATATGGAACTGGAATGTAAAAAGACCTACGATGGAGAAGGCAAAATCACTGCGCTCACGCCGGTGGTGAAATCTTCGTCATACGTCAACTCATCGGGCGAAACCATCAACCTTATGGGACTCACACAAGATGGCCACCGCTACACCGGCATGCTCATCCGACCCGTCTATGGCGGACGGAATTGGAATACCAACGCCACCTCGCGCCGCCGCATTTTTATCAATGTGGAGTAAAAAAATGACAAAAAGACAAAGAGACAAAAAGACAAAGAGTGGCTTGGCCGCTCAAACTCTCTTAGTCTCTTGGAGTTTTAGACTTTTAGACTCTTAGTCTCTTAGACTCTTAGACTCTTGGAGTTATTGGCGGCCAAGCAAGCCCTGCAAGGGCGTAACATATCAGCCCGGGTCGTTAGGCCCGGGTATGGAATGTCCCAATAAA
>JBJFGJ010000066.1:0-4224 GCA_051892575.1 Alloprevotella sp.
ATCCGCATGGAAATATGAAGCAACAACCAGCGTCGTATAAAGTCCGTGGCTGTACCCTTGTAATTGACATCGTGGTTGAAAGCCATATTGATGTCGGTGAGGGTGTCGGTGAGCAGAAACCATCCGGCTTTCGAGAGACGGTATCTCATTGTCTCGGGGTCTACGAGGAGCGTCCCCATGGTGAGCGACGACTCGAGGAGCACTTTCACGGCATAGTCCGTGCGGCCTGTGGCCTGCGAGAGTTCGTCGAGGGTCATGCCTTCGGGCTTCTGTCTGAGTTGCTCAAGCAGGCCCCACTTTTTCATGAGCCGTGCCACTTGGAAGACGACGGGCCCGAAAGCGATGAATTCGGCCAGACGTTGGGCCTCGCGGGCAGAGAGTCGCTCGGTGGTGTATCGTTGAAGGAGTTCGGGAGTGAAGTTCATAAGACTGAGATTATAACGCTCTGAACACCAAGGCGCTGTTAGTGCCTCCAAAGCCGAAAGAATTGGACAAGACGGTGCGGAGTGGCGTCTCCACGGTGACGGGCGTGATGTGGAGCCCCTCGGTGGCGGGGTCGGGGTTCTGGAGGTTGATGTTGGGAGCCACAAAGCCGTTTTGCATCATCAGCAGGCTATAGACGGCCTCGCTGGCACCTGCCATCCAACATTCGTGGCCGGTCATGGACTTGGTCGAACTAATCAGCGCGTGCTTTCCGGCAAAGAGCCGCCGTAGGGCCAAGGCTTCATAGTGGTCGCCTTGAGGGGTTGAGGTGGCGTGGGCGTTGATGTAGTCGATGTCGTCGGGTGTCACGCCGGCGTCGGTCATGGCGCGGTTCATGGCGCGTGCCGACCCTTCGTCGGCTGCCTGAGAGATGCCTCCGCCATTAGAGGAGAAGCCATAGCCCACCACCTCGGCAATGATGTGAGCGCCACGTGCCACGGCCTGGTCATAGTCTTCGAGCACCAGTGCGGCGGCACCTCCGCTCGGAATGAGTCCGTCGCGGTCGCGGTCGAAGGGTCGCGAGGCCTTTGTGGGGTCGGCGGTCTGTTTGGAAAAGGCACCCAAAGCGTCGAAAGTAGCCATGGAATAGAAGTTGACTTCTTGCGCTCCGCCACAAAGCACGGTGTCTTGCAGGCCCTGCTTGATGAGCATATAGCCCAGCCCGATGGAATGAGAGCCACTGGCACAGGCGGCACTGACGGTGAAGTTGACGCCTTTTATCTTGAAGATGGTGCTGAGGTTCATAGTGACGGTGGAGTTCATCGACTGGAAAATCAGTCCTGAGCCCAAGAGTGCAGAGTCGTGTTTCTCTGCCATGATGTTGGCGGCCTCAATCACGGGTTTGGCCGATGAGTCATTGCCAAAGAGGATACCCACTTCGTGTTGCTCGAGCCAATCGGCGTCGATGCCGGCGGTCTCGAAGGCTTCGCGGGCGGCCATAAAGGCGAACTCGGCTTCTTCTGAAAGTCCCACGCGACTGCGGCGGTCGAGCAGGCCCTTAAGCACGGGCCGTTTGACAATGCCGGTGAGAGGCGACTGATAGCCGTAGTCAAGACGTGCGGCCTCAATGCCTATGCCCGACCGCCCCTCGCGGAGCGACTGAGTCACTTCGTCGAGGCTGTATCCCAGACACGACCAGATGCCCATACCGGTGACAACTACTCTTCTCATTGCGTATATGTGTTTTTTCTTGGAAAATGTCTTCGACTTGTCATCTCTTCGTCTCTTTGACTCTTAGACTCTTTGTCTTTTAGTCTCTTTGTCTCTCAATAGAGTCCGCCGTTGATGGAGATGGCTTGTCCGGTGATGTAGGCGGCGTCGGGCGAAACGAGGAAAGCCACGAGGGCGGCCACTTCTTCAGGCCGGCCGAAGCGGCGCATAGGCACCATCTTTTTGAGTTCGGTCTCAGGCAGTTCGGCGGTCATGTCTGTCGAGATGAAGCCGGGAGCCACGGCGTTGACGGTGATGCCTCGGGGCGCGACTTCGGCGGCCAGTGCCTTGGTGGCTCCGATGAGGGCGGCCTTGGCTGCCGAATAGTTGGTCTGTCCCGGCATCCCTTTGAGGCCCGAGAGCGACGCCATGTTGACAATGCGGCCCGAGCGGTGGGTGATCATATTTTTGAGCAGGCGCCGCGTGGTGTAGAAGAAACCGTTGAGGGTTGTGTCCATCACGTTGTGCCAGTCTGCGTTTTGCATGAAGACCATCAGATTGTCGCGCCGTATGCCGGCATTGTTCACCAACACGGCGATGTAGTCTTCGGGATGTTGGGCTTCCCATTCGGCCAGGGCGGCTTCGATGGCATCGGCATCGGCCACGTCGAAAGGCAGGAGTTCGCCGTCGCCACCGGCTTCACGCACCAGCCGCAAGGTTTCTTCGGCGGCCTCATGGCCTGAGCGGTAGTTGATGATGACTTGCCAGCCGGCCTCGGCCAATTTCAGACAAACGGCCCGGCCTATGCCGCGCGAACCTCCGGTGACTAAAGCGTATTTCATATCGGGTTGTGGATGTAGTCGGGTTTATTGTTTTCTTTTCGTCTCTCAGACTTTTTGCCCTTTCGTCTCTCAGGCTTTTTGTCTCCCTGTCTTTTCGACCGCGGATTAAATGCTCTGCTCGGCCTCGCGTCGCAGCCAAGCCTCGATGGCGGCCAGTTCGCCACTGGGCACGCGGTCGGTGGTGACGGTGGGCACGAGCGCTCTGACGGCATCATAGGCGCGGCGGGTGGCCGGTGCGAGGCGGTCTTTCAGCCCCATGCAGTCGGTGGCCTGTGCCAGGGCGACATAAAGGATAGCCATGACCTGCCGCGTGTTGTCCACCACTTGGCGCGTGAGCAGGGCGGTGTTGGTGCCCATACTGACGATGTCTTGATTGTCGTGGTTGTTGGAGATGCTGTGCACGTAGTTGGGCATGGCCAATGTCTGACACTCGGCCGTGGTCGAGGTGGCCGTGAACTGGTAAGCCTGCAAAGCATAGTCAAGCCCCGGCGTGGCCATGTTGAGGAAGGGCGGCAGGAGTTCGTTGATGCGGTCGTGGAGCAGGTAGTTGAGTTGGCGCTCGGCCGTCATAGCCACGCGGACCATGGCGATTTTGACTTTGTCTTCTTCGAGCGAGATATAGTCGCCGTGGAAGTTTCCGCCGTGATAGACGTTGGCGGTGTCGGGGTCGACAATGGGGTTGTCGCAGGCCGAGTTGAGTTCTTCGTCGATGATGCGCCCGGCCGCCTCGAGCGTCTCTGCCACGGGACCGTAGATTTGCGGGATGCAACGAAGCGAATAATAGGGCTGCACTTTTTGGGCAAACTTTTGGTCGTCGCGGTGAGCACCGTCGTAGAGCGCGTGCTCGCGGCGCTGCAGGCATTGGCTGCCTTCGGCCACGCGGCGCATCCGGGCGGCAATGACTTGCTGGCCGTGATGACGGCGCACCTCATTGAGCGGAGCAGCCATAAAGTCGTCTATCGACTCCACGACCTCGTTGAGCCACACGGCAGCCGTCACGGCTTGGTCGAGCAGGCTCTCGGCATAGATCTGGTTGATGGCGGCAATGCCGGTCATGAAGGCAGTGCCGTTGGTGAGGGCCAAACCTTCGCGCAGGTGTATCTGGAGGGGTTGCAGACCGCAGGCTTCGAGAGCCTCGGCGGCGGACATCACACGGCCGTCTTTCATCACCTCTCCCTCGCCTATGAGAGCCAGGGCCACATGCGCCAGCTGCACGAGGTCGCCACTGGCTCCGACGCTGCCGTGCCGCGGCACACAGGGCGTGATGCCGTGATTGATGAAGCCGAGCAGCAGGTTGACGGTGTCGGGATGCACACCCGAGCGGGCTTGGGCGAAGGTGCCGAGACGGGCCACGAGGGCGGCTTTGACGTCGGTGGCGTCGAGCCACTGCCCCATACCGGCAGCGTGACTGCGGATGATATTGTATTGCAGGTCTTTAAGGTGATCGTCACTCACGCGCCACTGGGCCATGGGCCCGAAACCGGTGTTGATGCCGTAAATCACCTTGTCGTGGGCGAAGTCACGCAAAAAGTCGTAACATTCGGCCACGCGACGCATGGTGTCGGCATCGAGCGAGAGCGGCTCATTGTCAAAGACGATGCTTTTGAGTTTTTCTACCGAAATCATAATTATTGTAATTTTTGCGAAGTTAATATAAAATGCAGGCTGAAACAAAAAAAACTTTGTTTTTCTTATGCGCCAAACATTACAAAAAGGGTGGTTTTGCGTGACGCAAAGCAACATTTTTTAA
>JBJFGJ010000067.1:0-16970 GCA_051892575.1 Alloprevotella sp.
GTGGGCGGTGGGGCACAAACTCGAGGGTGCAGATGGAGTGGGTGACGCCCTCGAAATAGTCGCTCTGTCCGTGGGCAAAGTCATACATGGGGTAGGCACGCCACTTGCTGCCGGTGATGTGATGGTCTTTGTTGATGATGCGGTAGATCACCGGGTCGCGGAAGTGCATATTGGGGTTGGCCATATCTATCTTGGCACGCAAGACCATAGAACCTTCGGGCAGTTCGCCGCTATTCATTCGCTCAAAGAGGGCAAGGCTCTCTTCGACGGGACGGTCGCGATAGGGACTGGCCGTACCGGGCTGTGTGGGTGTGCCTTTCTGCTGTGCCATCTGCTCACTCGTTTGCTCGTCCACATAGGCCTTGCCTTCTTTGATGAGTCGGACGGCAAAGTCCCAGAGTTGTGGAAAATAATCAGAAGCATGGCAGATTTTGCCCCATTTGAAGCCGAGCCAGGTGATGTCTTCCTTAATGGCGTTGACGTATTCGGTGTCTTCTTTTTGCGGATTGGTATCGTCTAAACGCAGGTTGCAGACGCCGCCAAACTTTTCAGCCACACCGAAGTCCATACAGATGGCTTTGGCATGTCCGATGTGAAGATAGCCGTTGGGTTCGGGCGGAAAGCGGGTTTGCAGACGGCCGCCGTTTTTTCCCTCTTGAAGGTCGCCGACGACGATTTGTTCGATAAAATTAAGTCCTGCTTTGGTTTCCTTGTTGTCGTTTTCGGGCGTTTGCATATGGTGAGTGGTTTGTTATGCTATGAGTATTAGAGTCTAAGAGACAAAGTGTCTATGAGACTAAGAGTTTGAGCGGCCAAGCCTACTTTTTGAATTTTTGACTCTTTGTCTCTTTTTTGTCTCTTGGCGTCAGTTGACTTCGTCTTCTTCCTTCGCGGCTCGGCAAAATCCAAGCAAGCTTGACTTCTGCTCTCGCCTTGGCGTCAGTTGGCCATTTCCGAAATGAACTTGATGCGGACGAGTCGGATTTCTTCTTCGGTGTAGTCGGCACCGAGTTCGTCGATGGCGTCGTCAAGGTTGTCGGTTTCTGACTCCTTGAAATATTGGTAGATGTCTGCCACCTGGTCTTCGTCGAGGTAGTCGTCGATGAAATAGTCGATGTTGATTTTCGTCCCCGACCATACGATGGCTTCAATTTCGTCGAGCAGTTCGTCAAACTCTATGCCGTTGGTCACGGCAATGTCGTCGAGGGCCACTTTGCGGTCGATGCTGTGGATGATGTTGAGTTTAATTTTCGACTTGTTGGGGATGGTGCGTATGCGTACACCTTCGGCGCTCTCGATGTCGTTTTCTTCGCAGTGTCGGCGAATGAGTTGGCAGAAGTCGTTGCCATAGCGTTTGGCTTTGCCTGCACCCACTCCGGGGATGTTCTGGAGTTCCTCGGTGGTTTGAGGATAGAAGGTGGCCATGGCTTCGAGCGACTGGTCCTGGAAGATGACGTAGGGCGGAATGTCGAGCTCTTTGCTCATGCGTTTGCGCAGGTCGACGAGCATCTGATAGAGTGTGGGGTCTACGGCACAGTCTGCTCCGGCCTGCATAGGGTCGGCTTCGCTTTCGTCGAACTCTTTGTCTTCGATGATGGTGAACGACTCTGGCGATTTGATGAAGTTTTTGCCTTCTGCAGTCACTTTGAGCACGCCGTAGTTGTCTATGTCTTTTTTGAGATAGCCGGCAATAAGGGCTTGATGGATGACGGCATACCATACGCGCTCAGAGGTTTCGTCTCCGCAGCCGAAGGCTTCGATGTCGTCGTGATGGTGGGCGCACACTTCGTCGGTGGCGCGTCCGATGAGAATGTCTTTTATATAGTCTTCCTTGAAGTCTTCTTTAGTGGCAATGATGACTTCAATGACTTTGCATAAGAGGTCTTTTGCTTCCACTTTGGTTTTAGGATTTAAGCAGTTGTCACAATTGCCGCAATTGTCTTTTTCATAGTTTTCTCCGAAATAATGGAGCAGGACTTTGCGGCGGCAAACTGAGGTTTCGGCGTATGAGGCCGTTTCGCGGAGGAGCTGCCGGCCGATGTCTTGTTCGGCCACGGGTTTGCCCTCCATGAATTTTTCAAGTTTCTTCAGGTCTTTCTCGGAATAGAAGGCTATGCAGAGCCCTTCTCCTCCGTCTCGTCCTGCCCGTCCGGTCTCTTGGTAGTAGCCTTCGAGACTTTTGGGGATGTCGTAGTGTATGACGAAGCGCACATCGGGCTTATCGATGCCCATACCGAAGGCGATGGTAGCCACGATGATGTCGATGCGCTCCATCAAGAAGTCGTCTTGTGTCTGCGATCGTGTGGCTGGGTCGAGTCCTGCGTGGTAGGCTTTGGCTTTGATTTCATTGGCCTGCAACACCTGGGTAAGCTCTTCCACGTTGCGCCGACTGAGGCAATAGATGATGCCGCTCTTGCCGGCGTGTTGTTTGATGAAGCAGATGATGTCTTTGACGGCGTCTTTGGTCTTGGCCCTCACTTCGTAGTAAAGGTTGGGGCGGTTGAACGAACTTTTGTATTCGACGGCATCGACGATGCCGAGACTTTTTTTGATGTCGGTGCGCACCTTGTCGGTTGCCGTGGCGGTGAGTGCTATGACGGGCGCACGGCCAATCTCGTTGATGATAGGCCTGATTTTGCGGTATTCGGGTCGGAAGTCATGTCCCCATTCTGAGATGCAGTGGGCCTCGTCGATGGCATAGAAAGAGATTTTTGTTTTTCGAAGAAAGGCAATGTTCTCTTCTTTGGTCATCGACTCCGGTGCCACGTAGAGCAGTTTGGTGCGTCCGGCAAGTATGTCTTCGTGTACGGTCTTGATGGCCGCTTTGGTGAGCGAAGAGTTGAGGAAATGGGCCACACTGTCGGTTTCGCAGACGTTGCGTATGGCGTCGACCTGGTTTTTCATCAAGGCGATGAGGGGAGAGATGACGACGGCCAATCCGTCCATCATAAGAGCCGGCAACTGGTAGCACAATGATTTGCCGCCGCCTGTCGGCATCAACACAAACACGTCCTGACCTTCGAGCAGACTGCGGATGATGGCTTCTTGATTTTGCTTGAAACCATCAAAGCCGAAATATCTTTTCAGCGCTTCTTTGAGAGGTGTTTTCTCGTTCATAAGATGTCAGGTTAGTGTTTACCCAAACAAAGTTATAAACAAGAATTGAAAACCTGCAAATAAAATGGGCTATTTTTTTATTGTCCGTACAAAAGTCTTGGCTATCGGAGTTTATTGCCCAGATGAGTTTCGGCGTAGTCTTTGGTGACGTTGAAGGTTTTGAGTGTGGTTGAAGGCACTTCAAACATGGCGTCGGTCATGATTTTCTCCACGATGGAGCGCAGTCCGCGCGCACCGAGTTTGTAGCTGTCGGCCTTGTCTACGATGAAGTCGAGAGCGTCTTCGTCGAAGGTGAGTTTCACACCGTCCATCTCAAAGAGTTTGGCATATTGCCGGATGATGGCGTTGCGCGGCTTGGTGAGGATGTCGCGCAGAGCCTCTTTGGTGAGAGGATTGAGATGGGTCAACACGGGCAATCGGCCAATGATTTCGGGAATGAGGCCGAAAGACTTAAGGTCTTGCGGCTGGATGTATTGCAGGAGTTGGTCGGGCGATGTATCGTTGTCGTTTCTCACCGAGTCGAAACCCACCGTGCGTGTGTTGAGCCGATTGGCGATTTTGCGCTCGATGCCGTCGAAAGCTCCGCCACATATAAATAATATATGGCGTGTGTCGACCTTGGTATATTCCTGGTCGGGATGTTTGCGTCCGCCTTTGGGCGGCACATTGACCACCGTGCCTTCGAGCAGTTTGAGCAGACTTTGCTGCACGCCTTCGCCGCTCACGTCGCGCGTGATGGAGGGATTGTCGGCCTTTCGGGCAATTTTGTCAATTTCATCGATGAAGACGATGCCGCGCTCAGCCAGTTTCACGTTGTCGTCGGCAGCTTGCAGCAGTCGTGAGAGAATGCTCTCCACGTCTTCGCCCACATAGCCGGCTTCGGTGAAGACGGTGGCGTCTACGATGGTGAACGGCACATGGAGCAGTCGGGCAATGGAGCGGGCCAAGAGGGTTTTGCCCGTACCCGTAGGGCCGACCATCACGATGTTGGATTTTTCGATTTCCACATCGTCTTCGGCCTCACTTTCCTGCTGTGCCAATCGTTTGTAGTGATTGTAGACGGCCACGGCCAGACATTGCTTAGCCTCGTCTTGTCCGATGACATAGCGGTCGAGCCAAGCTTTGATTTCTTTGGGCTTGGGCGTGTCTTTGAGGTCAATGTCGGCCACGTCGGCTCGGTGCTTGTCGTCTTGCTCAAAAATATTGAAGGCGGCTTCTGCACATTGCCTGCAAATCAGTCCGTTAATGCCGGCAATGAGCATGCCGGCTTTGGAGGCCGGTCTGCCACAAAACGAGCAGTATTCTTCGTTTTTTTTAGCCATGCTGTTTACGGGCCATTATTTTGTCAATCATACCATACTCTTTGGCTTCTTCAGCCGTCATCCAGTAGTCGCGGTCGGAGTCGGCCCAGACTTTGTCGAAGTCGGTGTGAGAATGGTCGGCAATGATGCGGTAGAGTTCGTTTTTGAGTTTTTGTATTTCTCTTGCAGTAATTTCAATGTCGGACGCCTGTCCCTGTGCGCCACCCATAGGTTGGTGTATCATTACCCGGCTGTGGGTGAGCGCTGCACGTTTGCCTTCTTTGCCGGCCACGAGCAAGACGGCGGCCATCGAAGCAGCCATACCCGTACAGATGGTGGCCACGTCGCTGCCGATGAACTGCATCGTGTCGTAGATGCCCAGTCCGGCATAGACCGAACCGCCCGGAGAGTTGATATAGATGGAGATGTCTTTGCCGGGATCGCAGCTGTCGAGATAGAGCAACTGGGCCTGGAGCGTGTTGGCGGTGTAGTCGTCGATGGCCGTGCCGAGGAAGATGATGCGGTCCATCATCAGTCGCGAAAACACGTCCATCTGTGTCACGTTGAGTTGGCGCTCCTCGAGGATATAGGGATTGAGATATTGGTTTTGTGCCTTCACCACGTCGTCAAGCACCATTGAGTTGATGCCGAGGTGGCGTGTGGCATATTTTCTGAAATCGTCCATGGTTTGTAGGTTATTGGAGAATATAAGACTAAAAGTCAAAGAGACTAAGAGACTAAAAGCTATGAGCTGAAAATCCAACTCTTTGTCTCTTAGACTCTTAGTCTCTCAGACTTTTAAATATTATTTAAGCAAAGAGTTTGCCGAACTCTTCCACCGAAACGGTCTTGTGGTTAAGCGTCACTTTGGCCTTGAGAGCCTTGGTGAGTTTGTTGTCGGCACAACGCTCGGCGAGCATTTCCACCTGTTCCTGCTTCTTGAGCATTTCACTGGCATACTGCGTGAGATATTCGTCGGGGATGTCGGTCATGCCATACTGGGCAAACTGGAAGCGTGCAGCCTCGACAGCCGTGGCCTTGATGTCTTTTTCGTCCACTTTGATGTCGTTGGCCTTGAGCAGTTCCTTTTTGATGAGCTGCCATTTGAGTTCGGCAATGCTCTTGTCGAAGTTTTTGTCGATTTCCTCTTCGCTCTTGTCGGCGTTGTTGGCCTTCACCACACGTTTGAGCACCTCGACAGGCATTTCCACGTCGCCCACCTTGTTTTCGGCATAGGCGCGGAGGTCGAGCAGGAGTTTGTAGTCGCTGTCAGCCTCATGAGCCTTAGCGAGGTTTTCTTTGATTTTGTTTTTGAACTCTTCTTCGCTCTTCACGGCGTCTTTGCCGAAGATGTTGTCGAAGAGCTGCTGGTCGATGGCGGCGGGAACGAAACGGCTGATTTCTTCTACCTCAAACGAGAAGTCGCCCGAGTGAGCGGCCACCTGGTCTTTTTCGATTTTGAGCAATGCGGCCACTTCGGCGTCACTGCCCTCATAGGCCTTGGAGGGGTTGAAGGTGAGCACTTCGTTTTTCTTGGCCGTGGCGAAGAGTGCCTTCTGGTCGTCGTTTTTGAAGTAGGTGGGCATGAGCGAAGCCTTCTCCACGATGATGCCGCCCTCTTTGGTCTGTCCGTCGGCGTCGAGTTCGGCCAGACGTCCGCGCAGTATGTCGCGGTCTTGATAGCTGTCGGCCTCTTCGGGGTGTCCGGCTCTTTGGGCGTATTGTTTCACCTGAGCCTCCACCTGGTCGTCGGTCACGTCGATGTCGTAGTAGTCTACGGTGTCGGCTGCGTCGAGGGTGATGTTGATTTCGGGAGCAAGGGCGATGTCGAAGACGAAGACGAAGTCATCTTGTTTCTCGATGTCTTGAGCCTCGTGGTTTTCGGCGTTGATGGGTTCGCCGAGCATATTGATTTTGTTTTCCTGGATATAGTCAAAGAGGCTTTTGCCGAGCAGCTGGTTCACCTGTTCGGCCTTCACCTGCGTGCCATACATCTTTTTGACGAGGCCTGCCGGAACCATACCGGGACGGAAACCCGGCATTTGAGCCTTTTTGCCGATTTTTTTGAGTTCTTGCTTTACGCTTTCTTCGTAGTCGGCTTTTTGCATCTCAATGGTGAGCACGCCGCTGACGTTGGTGTTTTTTTCAAATTTGATATTCATAGTGTGTAATTATTGTGCGAAATGTTTCGGGTGGCAAAATTAGTGTAAATGAGCGGAACGGCCAAACAAATGCTTTTTTTGTTTTTCCCGTCTCTCACCCTTCGGTCAGTTTTCCTTCACTGTCGAGGGCGTGCCAAAGGCTATGGCGGAAGTCTGGATTGAGTTGACTGAAAGCCTCGGTCACTGTCTCAATGCGTGTGCGGTCGGAGTGGTTTTCATGAGGGCACGACTTTTCAAGTGGTTTGTAGCCGGCGGTGACGGCATGGTCCCGCAGTATGGCTTCACTCACCATACAGAGCGGACGTATGATGGTGACGGGGAACTTGCGCATGGTGAGCCTTGCCGGCATGGTGGCGAAACTGCCGCAGTGGGTGAGGTTTATGAGGACAGTGCGCAGGATGTCGTCCTGGTGGTGTCCGAGGGCTATTTTGTTGCATCCCAAATGCTGTGCGAGTTCAAACAGGGCTTTGCGGCGGTGCCAGGCACAGAGGAAACAGGGTGAGCGCCGCTCGTTGCGGTCGGGCTCGAAAGAGATGTCTTCGACATATAGTTTGATGCCCGATGCGGTAGCTCTCTGATTGAGGTAGGCTGTGTCTGACCGATAGTCTACGCCGCTCACCCTCACATGGAGGGCTGTCACTTCAAACCGCCTGCCGGAACGCTTCATGGCTTCACCAAGCAGGTCGAGCAAGGCCAACGAGTCTTTGCCACCCGAAAGCCCGAGCAGGATGTGGTCGCCCTCATTGATAAGCCCATAGCGCTTGATGCCGGCATAGAAGTGGCGGCGCAGTTGGCGCTCAAGGCGGCGAGGGTCTGTGGTCATATAAGGAATTTGGAGTTTAAGAGTCAAAAAGACTAAGAGAGTAAGAGCAATGTCGCTCAATGTGCCTAACTCGGGCCTAACGACCCGGGCTGGGATGTTACGTCCTTGCAGGACTTGCGCAGTCGCTCATTATCTCTTATTTCATAAACACAAAATAGACGGCGGCGACGAGGCAGACAAAGGCGGCGAGGTGGTTCCAACCGAGGGCTTGGCCACGAAACATCAATCCGGCCAAGACGGCAAAGACGATGAGCGAGATGACTTCTTGCATCACCTTGAGTTCGACGAGCGAGAACGGTCCGCCATTGCCTTCGAAACCTATGCGGTTTGCCGGCACTTGGCACATATATTCAAACAGGGCTATTCCCCACGAAAACAATACGACGACAATCAGGGGCCAACGGGTGCTGATGCCGGAGGTCTGCAATTTGAGGTGACCATACCAGGCCAAGGTCATGAATATGTTGGAGACAATGAGGAGTAGGAGAGTGTAGACGGCAGTCATCTTGTGAGAGGTCTTGAATATATTTATATAGGTAAAGGGTGGAGGAATGCAGCCATCACTTCCCGACCACGCCTGCCCGCATTTTCTTGAGCAGGTCTGAGGCAAAAATGAAGTCACTGAGCCGCTCGTTGTCGGTGTTGATGACCTGGTCTTTGTTGCCTTCCCACTCGGCCATGCCTTCGTAAAGATAGAGGATGTGCTCGCCAATGCCCAAGACGGAGTTCATATCGTGGGTGTTGATGATGGTGGTCATGCCATATTCGTGGGTGATGCTGTGGATGAGTTCGTCGATGACGAGCGAGGTCTTTGGGTCGAGACCCGAATTGGGTTCGTCGCAAAAGAGATAGACGGGGTTGAGCACAATGGCCCGGGCTATGGCCACGCGTTTTTGCATACCTCCGGAGATTTCACCGGGATATTTGCGCTCGGCGTCGAGCAGTCCCACACGTTCCAGACAGGTGCGGGCACGACGCAGGCGGTCTTTGAACGACATGTCTGAAAACATATCAAGCGGAAACATCACGTTTTCGAGTACGGTCATACTGTCGAAAAGGGCTGCGCTCTGGAATATCATACCCATTTCGCGCCTCAGGGCCGTACGGGCGGCCTTGTCCATCGACACAAAACTGCGGCCGTCGTAGAGCACATCGCCACTGGTGGGGGTGAAGAGTCCGACGATGCATTTCATCAACACAGTCTTGCCCGAACCGCTCCGGCCGATGATGAGGTTGGTCTGTCCGGCTTCAAAACGGCTGCTGATGCCGCGCAACACTTGTTTGTCTTCAAACGATTTGGTGAGTTGGGTAATCTCTATCATGACAGCAGTTGGGTGAGAAACATATCAGAAAACAATATGAGCATACTGCTCGACACGACGGCGTTGGTCGAGGCTTTGCCCACTTCGTTTGAACCGCCCTCGACGGTGTAGCCGTAGAACGACGCCACACTGGCTATGATAAAGGCGAAAAAGAGACTCTTGATGGCACCCATCCAAAAATACCACTGGGTGAAGTCGTGCTGCATGCCGGCGGTGAGGTCGGTAGGAGTGATGATGTGGCCGATATAGGCCGTGGCATAGGCGCCAACCACGCCGCTGGTGGTGCTGAATATCACGAGGAAAGGTATCATCGTGACGAGACCCACAATTTTGGGCAGGATGAGAAAAGAGGCCGAATTGACGCCCATAATCTCAAGAGCGTCAATCTGTTGGGTTGTGCGCATGGCGCCGAGCTCAGAGGCAATGTTACTGCCCACTTTACCGGCCAGGATGAGACACATGATGGACGACGAAAACTCGAGGAGCATAATCTCTCGGGTGGTGTAGCCCGACACCCACATAGGCATCCACGCACTTTGGATGTTGAGTTTGATCTGGATACAGATGACGGCACCGATGAAAAACGAAATGAGTAGCACGATGCCGATGGAACCCACACCGAGCTGGGCCATCTCCTTCAGACATTGCCTGAAAAAGATGCGCATACGCTCCGGACGCGAAAACACGCGCCCCATCAGCCGCAGATAGGCCCCAAAAGTGTGCAGACCTGAAATGATAAACATAGTCGCTGAAGTTGGTTTTTTATTCTCAGAGTTGCAAAATTACTTCATTTGCACTAATTTTGCGGATTAAAGAAGCGAAAAAACATCACACTCGCGACAACAACAATATTCACACACATACAATTCAACCCAAACAGCTATCTCTTTTATGGAAAAAAGTGCATTGCAAATCGCCCGTTCAGCCTATCAGCCCAAACTCCCCCTGGGTCTGCGCGGCAACGTGAGCATCAAAGAGGGTCAACCCACTCAGAGCGTGGGCGACCAGGAAGAAATCAAGGCTCTCTTCCCCAACACCTACGGCATGCCCCTCGTGGAGTTTGTGCCTTCTGACGAAACGAAGACTTACGCCCCGATGAATATGGGCGTCATCCTTTCGGGTGGTCAGGCTCCCGGCGGTCACAACGTAATCTGTGGTCTCTTCGACGAACTCAAAAAGCAGAACCCTGAGAGCAAACTCTATGGTTTCCTCATGGGCCCCGGCGGTCTCGTTGACCACAAATACATGGAAATCACCGACGAGATTGTAGCCGAATACCGCAACACGGGTGGCTTCGACCTCATCGGTTCGGGCCGCACGAAGCTCGAAAAGGCTGAGCAGTTTGAAGCAGGTCTTGAAATCATCCGCCAGCTCAACATCAAAGCCATCGTCATCATCGGCGGCGACGACTCCAACACCAACGCTTGTGTCTTGGCCGAATACTATGCTGCCAAAGGCTGCGGCGTGCAGGTGATTGGCTGCCCCAAGACCATCGACGGCGACCTCAAAAACGAGCAAATCGAGACGAGCTTTGGTTTCGACACGGCTTGCAAGACTTACGCTGAAGTCATCGGCAACATCCAGCGCGACGCCAACTCGGCACGCAAATACTGGCACTTCATCAAACTCATGGGCCGCTCGGCCAGCCACATCGCTCTCGAATGTGCCCTCCAGTGCCAGCCGAACGTTTGCATCATCAGCGAGGAAGTTGAAGAGAAAAACCAGACGCTCGACGACATCGTCAGCTACATTGCTTCAGTCGTGGCACAGCGCTCGGCCGAAGGCAACAACTTCGGCACCGTGCTCATTCCCGAAGGTCTCATCGAGTTCATTCCGGCCATGAAAGCACTCATCGCAGAGCTCAACGACCTGCTTTCTACTCCCGAAGCTGCCGCTGTCAGCGCCGACGACCAGCGTGCCTGGATTTTGTCTAAACTTTCTGCCGCCAACGCTGCTGTCTACGAAAGTCTGCCCGAGACCGTTGCCCGTCAGCTCACCATGGAGCGCGACCCCCACGGCAACGTACAGGTATCGCTCATCGAGACTGAAAAACTGCTCTCTGAAATGGTGGCCAAGAAACTCGACGCCTGGAAGGCTGAAGGTAAGTTTGCCGGCAAGTTTGCCGCACAGCACCACTTCTTCGGCTACGAAGGTCGCTGCGCCGCTCCGTCAAACTACGACGCCGACTATTGCTACGCCCTTGGCACCAGTGCCGCCCAGCTCGTGGCCAACGGCAAGACCGGCTACATGGCCATCGTCAAAAACACCACGGCTCCTGCCGAAGAGTGGATTGCCGGCGGTGTGCCCATCACGATGATGATGAACATGGAACGTCGCCACGGCGAAATGAAACCCGTCATCCGCAAGGCCCTTGTTCGCCTCGACGGTGCCCCCTTCAAGACTTTTGCCGCCCACCGCGACGAATGGGCCAAAAACACTTGCTTCGTCTATCCCGGACCCATTCAGTATTTCGGTCCGACCGAAGTGTGCGACCAGCCCACCATCACGCTCCGCCTCGAACAGGCATAAACTCCATATCTCTTCACACAGTCTGCCGGCCCATCACCGGCAGATTGTGTATTATATATTATAATGACATAAAGGAAAGTCAAAGAGTCAAAGAATCAAAGAGACAAAGAGCTATTGGCGGCCCGGCAAGCCCTGTAAGGGCCACAAGACCATAGCCCAGGGCAGAGTGAGCGTAGCGAACGGCACCCTGGGTAAACGTGGGCCCAAACAATGCGCCCTGTAAGGGCAAAAGATTGACAATGATACATTACCAAACAAAAAAAGCTTTTGACATCGTCTTCCTCCTCCGAGGCTCGGCTGGTTCAAACAAGTTTGATTGCTCTCGCCTTGTCGTCGGCTGACTTTTTGTCTTAGGGCTGTGAGCGGCCTCGTAAGCCCTGAAAGGGCGTTACATATCAGCCCAGGTCGTTAGGCTTGGGTAAATATGGCCTCCCATATTTCCGGCCTGTAAGGTCTGCACCCGGATAGGGGAAATTTACCCCTTTACACTCTCACTCCCTCTTTACTACTCTCTATACTCTCTTAACCTCTCCATTCTCTTTTACCCAACTCCAAACTCACCCACCCATGTCCCGACGTCGCCGCCGTGGCCGCCATCCGGCTTCCCGCCTTGCTCTGCGTCTGAGCGCCCCTCTGCGCACGGCCATCAGTTTCGTGGTCGTGGCCGGACTTATGTGGGGATTGTGGGCTTTTTTCCTTTCGCCGCTCACCCGCATCTGGCAGGGCGTCTTCGGCACTGTCGACTATCCGGCAGACTATCCCGTGAGAGGCATCGACGTGAGCCATCATCAGGGCCGTATCGACTGGGACAAAGTGGCAGCTGCCGAGGTGGGAGGCAGTCCGCTCACATTTGCCTTCATCAAAGCCACCGAGGGCGTCAGCCTTTCCGACGAGCGTTTCAGCGAAAACATCAACGCCGCCCGAGCCGCCGGACTCATCTGTGGCGCCTATCATTATTATTCTCCCGGCAGTTCGGCACGCCGTCAGGCCGACTTTTTCGTGAGCCGTGTGCGCCTACAGCCAGGCGACCTCCCTCCCGTGCTCGACATCGAAGAGACAGGCGATCTCTCTACGCGAGCCCTACGCGACTCAGTGCTGGTGTGGCTCCGACTCGTAGAGCGCCATTATGGCGTGCGGCCCATTCTCTACACCTACCATAAGTTTCGCTCACGCCACCTCTCCACACCGATATTCGACGACTATCCCTATTGGATAGCCCACTACTATGTCGACACCCTCCGCTACGAAGGCCGATGGCATTTTTGGCAACACACCGACCGCGGCCGCGTAGCCGGCATACAGGGCGACGTAGACATCAACTGCTTCAACGGGTCTGTCTACGCTCTGCGCCAACTCACATTGAAGGAAGAGTAGGGGAGAACAATCAAAGAGACGAAGAGTCAAAGAGTAGGCTTGGCCACTCAAACTCTCTTGCACTCTTTGTCTCTTAGTCTTTTAGTCTCATAAATCTTTTAGTCTCATAAATCTTTTAGCCATGTTGAAACATATCGTCATGTGGAAATTCATCGACGGCGCCCTTGGCCAATCCTCCGAGTCGCACGCCAAGTGGATGAAACAGCACCTTGAAGCCCTTAAGGGCGTAGTGCCGGAAATCATACAGATTGAAGTAGGCATCAACACCAGCAAAAGCCCGATGGCCTACGACGCCGTGCTCACGCTTGTGGTTGAAGATGCCGAAGCCCTCCAGCGCTACCGCCTCCATCCCGAACACCAAAAGATTTCGCAGCATTGCCACGAGGTGCGCTCTTCCCGCACCGTGGTGGATTATTACCTATAAAATTATAAGGTACACTCTCCCCCAAAATCTTCCCTTTTCTCCAATCACCTGGTCACAGGCTTCTAAACGCTTGAGCCTGTGCGAATTGCTGTGATTGGAGCGTTCAGTCACGCTCAGTCACACAGTTGGCCCCTTTGGCTGTGTTCAAATATGCGGGTCTTGGATGACAAAAATGAGACGTATTTAAGTTTTGATTAGACTCCGCAGAGAATGTGTTAAACCAATATTGATATTAAACCAATAGTTTGTAAAATCGTTTCAATTTATTGATATACAACAGAGAACCGATTTATCAATTAAGAGGGATAGGAAGAACGCTCCGGAAGGGTAATCCAAAATTAAACAATAAGCAGCTTGAGTTTTTCTGTCCTTAGGGCAGTAAAAACCGGGCTTATGCGAGAAAAAACTGTCCCTATTGGCGCGAGAACCGCGATATACAAAAAGGAGACCGTAATTGGGGTCTCCTCGCTTTTGTCTAACCCAAATTTACCGACAAATATAGTGAGAATAAAAGACAAAAGCGCATCCGTCACTCTGACCATACCTCCTCGACTCAAAACAAAACCGGCACGGTCGACGTCCATTTATCCGCCGAGCGGGACGGCCCTAACCAAAAATCAACGTCATTTTTTGGCCACCTCCTGCTTTTGCAGTAACTTCGCCACGATTTAGTGCGCCTACGTCAAAAAAGACACGGCGGCACGAGTTTTTTCAAAGGAAATCATCATAAAACTCTTCATAACGTGGCACAGACCAAATACATCTTTGTGACCGGAGGCGTGGCCTCCTCGCTCGGCAAGGGCATCATCTCGTCTTCAATCGGTAAACTGCTACAAGCTCGTGGCTACAACATCACCATCCAGAAGTTCGACCCCTACATCAACGTCGACCCAGGAACGCTCAACCCCTACGAGCACGGCGAATGTTACGTCACCGACGACGGACAGGAGACCGACCTTGACCTCGGGCACTACGAGCGCTTCACCGGCATCAAAACCACACGCAACAACAACGTCACCACAGGACGCATCTATCAGAGTGTCATTGAGAAGGAACGTCGCGGAGACTATTTGGGCAAAACCATACAGGTGATTCCTCACATCACCGACGAAATCAAGCGCGATATGCTCTATCTGGGCAAGAAAGCGCACTATGACTTCGTCATCACAGAGATTGGCGGCACCGTTGGCGACATCGAGAGTCTGCCTTTCCTCGAAGCCATCCGTCAGCTCAAATGGGAACTGGGTGGCGACGCCGTTTGTGTGCACCTCACCTATGTGCCCTATCTGGCCGCTGCCGGCGAACTGAAGACCAAACCTACGCAGCACTCTGTCAAGGAGTTGCAGAGCCTCGGCATCCAGCCCGACATCCTCGTGCTCCGCACCGAACACGAACTCGGTGCCGGCCTGCGCAAGAAAGTGGCCAACTTCTGCAATGTTTCGCCCGACGCCGTGGTGCAAAGTCTCGACCAGCCCACAATCTATGAAGTGCCCCTCCGCATGCAGGAACAAGGCCTTGACGCCACCATATTGCGCAAACTCGGAGTGCCCGTCGGTGAGACGCCGGGACTGGGCCCGTGGCGCTCATTCCTCGACCGCCGTCACAAAGCCACCGAAGAGGTGCACATCGGCCTTGTGGGCAAATATGACCTTCAGGATGCCTACAAAAGTATTCTCGAAGCCCTCTCACAGTCAGGCACATACAATGACTATAAAGTCAAAACCCACTTCATCAACAGTGAGAAGCTCAACGAAAACAACATCGCCGAGCAACTCGACGCTATGCAGGGCATCGTCATCTGTCCGGGCTTCGGCCAGCGTGGCACGGAGGGTAAAATCCTGGCCGCCCGCTATTGCCGTGAGCACAACAAACCCACTTTCGGCATCTGTCTCGGTATGCAGATGATGGTGATTGAGTTTGCACGAAACGTCTTGGGCTTTGCCGACGCCAACAGTGCCGAGATGGACTCCAAGACCACCCACAACGTCATCGACATCATGGAAGACCAGAAGAACATCACCAATATGGGTGGCACGATGCGACTGGGCGGCTATGAATGTGAACTGAAAGCCGGCAGCAAGGTGCGCGACATCTATGGCGAAGACGTCATCCGTGAGCGCCATCGCCACCGCTATGAATTCAACGGCGACTATCAGGCCGACTACGAAAAGGCCGGTATGGCCTGTGTGGGCATCAACCCCGACTGCGGCTTGGTGGAAATCGTCGAAGTGCCCGAACTGAAATGGTACATCGGCACGCAGTTCCATCCCGAATACTCCAGCACCGTGCTCCATCCCCATCCGCTCTTCCTCGACTTCGTCAAAGCAGCAATCAGCGAAATCAAAAAATAAAGACACAGGCCGCCAAAACCCGCAGACCTCTCACGTCCTGTGTGAACTTTTACACCTATAATAATATATAATGGACAAAAACACCGTCATCGGCCTCGTGTTGATTGTGGCCGTTCTCATCGGTTTCAGTTATTTCAGCAAAAGCGACCAGCCCGCACCACAGCCCCAAACGGCGCAGACGGCACAGCCCGCCCAGACTCCGCAACCCGCTGAGGTGGCTGCCGTCACGGCTCCCGTCGACACTGTCACTGCCTTCAAGGCAGCCTTTGCCGCCACAGACACTTTGGCCACGGCCGACAAAGACAGTGTCGTGGTGCTCGAAAACGACAACCTCACCATCCACGTCAACAAGCACGGCGGCACTGTGAGCGATGTATGGCTCAAAGGCTACCGCTCTTACGACGACTTCAAAAACGACAAACAGGCACCCTTGCATCTCTACGACGGCAAAAACGCCGAGCTCAACTTCTCATTGCAGACTACGGCCGGCACCATCAACACTGCCGACTATCGCTTTGTGGCTGCCGAGCAAAAGGGCAAGAGCGAAGTGACGATGTTGCTGCAAGCCGCCGACAGTTCGGCACTGGCCATCACCTATCGTCTGCAAGAAGGCGACGGCTATATGCTGGCTATGAGTGTGGCTTCACGCGGCCTCGGCCGCCATCTTGTGGCCGGCAAGCCTCTTGGCATCCATTGGACACAAAAGATTGCCCAGCACGAAAAGGGTTACGATTTTGAAAACCAATATTCCACCATCACCTATAAGCTCACCGGCGACGACACAGAGAAACTCCGCGACATGGGCGACGACGAAGAAGTGGCCGAAGGCGATGCCGACTGGGTGGCTTTCAAGAACCAATATTTCTCGTCGGTGATGATTGCCCCCACATCTACTTTACGCGGCCTCCACATGGTGAGCCGACAAATCACTCCCGAAGTCGAGGCCGGCTATCTTAAACACTACGATGCCCGGGCCGAAATCCCCTTCGATGTCACAGGCAAAGAGGCCACGACGTTCCATTTCTATTACGGTCCCAACAGCTTCAACCTGCTCAAGTCAATGGACCGCTACAAACTGGGCACCAAAGACTACGACCTCGAAGACCTCGTCTATCTCGGCTGGCCCATCGTGCGCTGGATCAACCGCTTCTTCACCATCTACGTCTTCGACTTCCTCACCCGTCTCGGTCTGCCCATGGGCATTGTGCTGCTGCTCATCACTATTTTGCTCCGCTTCATCGTCTATGTACCCACCCGCAAAAGTTTCTTGAGCAGTGCCAAGATGCGCGTGTTGCGGCCGAAGGTGGACGAAATCAGTCGTAAATATCCCGACAAAGCCGACGCCATGAAGAAGCAGCAGGAAATGATGGCACTCTACTCGCAATATGGCGTGAGCCCTATGGGTGGCTGTCTGCCTATGCTCATTCAGATGCCCATCTGGATTGCCATGTTCAACTTCGTGCCTAACGCCATCGAGTTGCGCCAGCAGGGCTTCCTTTGGGCCGACGACCTCTCCACCTACGACAGCGTCATCAACTTCGGCACCCATGTCTGGGGCATCGGCGAC
>JBJFGJ010000068.1:0-16969 GCA_051892575.1 Alloprevotella sp.
GCCTTCCTCGAAAAGCGTAAGCCCAACTTCAAACAATTTCCCAAACTGCCATGAGCCCAACACGAAATCAATTGAATTATACTTTACTAATTGAATTGTAAATATGTCTATACCATCATTTGACAGAAAAGACAAACTTTCCATTTTCAACTATAGTAAAAAGTTGATTGGACATTGTCTTCGTGACTATACACCAAAAGCAATAGAAAGAAATGGAAAGGGCGGATTAGGGCAATTGGTGGAAGAAATCTTATTTGGCTATGAAGTTAATCAGAATCCTGAAGCAGATTTTTCCGAAGCAGGTATTGAATTGAAATGTACACCATTGAAATTGAATAAGCAGGCTGGTTTCTCAATTAAAGAGAGGTTAGTGTGTGGCATGATTAACTATAAAAATGATTGGAACAAATCTTTTGAAGAGTCCAATTTTTACAAGAAATGCCTTGTGACACTTCTCTTATTCTATCTACATCAGAAAAGCACCTCTCGTTTGGACTTAAAATTTATTTTTTCAGTTTTATGGAAATTGCCAGAAAAAGATTTGCTTATTATTAGGCAAGACTATGACATAATAATTGACAAAATTCGAAAAGGACTCGCTCATACTTTGTCTGAAGGAGACACAATGTATCTTGGTGCTTGTAGGAAGGGGCAAAAAGGAGACTCCTTGATGCAGCAATATGCATCCAAAATCAATGCGCCAAGAAGAGCGTGGTGTCTCAAAACAGCCTATATGCGTATTTTACTTGATGAAGTCAAACAAAACCACACAAACGGTAGTTACACAAATCTTTCTCTAAAAGATAATGATAAACATTCAGAATTGGTTGCGATGGAAGAATTACGCAATCAAAATTTCGATGATTTGATTATCAATCGTTTTACACCATATCTAAAGAAGGATTATGTGGAATTCTGCAAACTAATTGACAGAGAACCCAGCAACTCTAAGCAGAAGTATTTCTATATGGCAAATAGCATTGCCGGTAGAGGGCAGGTGGGTAATATCAATAGGGCAGAAGAATTTTTAAAGGCTGGTATAACAATGAAAACTATTCGTGTTCAAAAGAATGGAAGAATCAAAGAAAGTATGTCTTTTGAAAATATTGACTACGATGAGATATATGAATGCGATAAATGGTATGATTCTAGATTATACGAACTATTTTCAAGCCGTTTCCTTTTCGTCATTTTCAAAGAAAAAGAAGGTGAAATATCGTTATCAAATGGTCAAAAAGAGCAACGCTATGTACTTGACGATGTATTCTTTTGGACTATGCCACAAGAGGACTTAAATAATGCAGAATCTTTTTGGCAGAATATAAGGTCTTGTGTTACAAACAATATGATTGACTCACATTACTTTTGGAAGATTGGAGACAAAAAGAATTTTCATATCCGCCCTAAAGGTAAAGACTCAAATGATTTAGACGAAAACCCAAATGGAGGTTTTGTCAAAAAGTACTGTTATTGGTTTAATTCTGAATATGTCGAAAAGCTTATAAACTGTCACTATGCCACACTATAATATACCAGACAATGAACTCAGCACTTGGGAGGTCTGCGAATCTATCGCTGAATATTCAAAGGCTTCACACCAGTCTGTAAGGCAACTTTGTCTATTTGGAAACGAGCACGTTGAAACGAAACAAGATGACATAAAAGTTGTCGAGCTATTTGCCGGTGTGGGAGGTTTTAGGATAGGATTAGAACGTGCCTCAAAACGCTATGTAACCATATGGAATAACCAATGGGAACCATCAACAAAAAATCAAGACGCAAGCATAATATATTGTAAACGTTTCGGAACAGCTGGACACTCAAATGTAGACATCTCGGCAGTTCCTACAAATGAAATACCTAATTGCGACTTACTTTGTGGTGGTTTCCCATGTCAAGACTATTCTGTGGCAACAACTCTAAGCCGATCTGAAGGCATTGAAGGGAAAAAAGGTATACTATGGTGGCAAATTTACCGTATTCTTAAAGAGAAAGGTAACAAAGCTCCCAATTATCTTATTTTTGAAAATGTAGATCGCCTGCTTGTCTCTCCTGCGACTCAAAGAGGACGTGATTTTGCCATTATATTATCTTCTCTATCCGATTTAGGGTATAGCGTGGAATGGCGTATTATCAATGCTGCTGACTATGGTATGCCTCAGAGAAGACGTCGAATATATATGGTGGCCTTTAGACAAGGAAGTATTCTAGCAGACAACATAAAATTAACAGATAAATTTAGATGGATTATGGAGGAAGGGATAATGGCAAAAGCCTTCCCTTGTCGTTCAAACGTTAACTCTAAGACTGATTTTCACATAGAAGGAGAACTCTCTTTCATTTCAAATGAATTTAATAAGAGCATGAAGAAAAGTCCGTTCTTGAATTCCGGAATAATGATAAATCGACATGTTTATTGTGTAGATGCCACACCCCTTTACTGTGGTTTCTCGTTAACCTTAGGACAAATACTTGTCGATGAAAAAGACGTACCAGAGGAATTTTATATTTCAGAACAGGAATTACCCAAATGGGAATATCTGAAAGGACAAAAGTCTATTGAAAGAACAAACAAGAATACAGGACACAAATATACTTATAGCGAAGGTTCTATGGCATTCCCAGACTTTCAAGACCGTGCTTCACGAACAATCATTACCGGAGAAGGAGGGTCAGCACCTTCACGCTTTAAACATATAATCAAAACTCCAAGTGGCCGATATCGTCGCCTTATTCCGTTAGAATTAGAACGTCTTAATATGTTTCCAGACAACCACACGTTTGGTGCAAGTGATACCCGAAGGGCTTTCTTAATGGGAAATGCCTTGGTAACAGGAATTGTCGAAAAAATTGGATTAGTATTGGAACCATACATTTAAATGAACTTAATCATACTACACAAACAATTATTTACACGTTATCCAAATAAAAATATCTTTGATATGAAAATCTCTTTTTACCACCTATGAGTGACGGCAACTACAACCGCAATCTCTTGCCCTATACCCAATACACCAGCGGCGTAAAAGCCGGACGGGCACAGATGAAGACCTTGGCCGCCGAAGCCTTCAAGGCTTGGTATGCCGAGGCAAATCCCACGGCCGACGAAAGCGAGGCAAAGGCTGCGCTCATCAAATTCATAGGGCATCTAAACGCTTAATATCAAGCCTTTAAACCAACAGACCTCAATCTTCCCTTCAATACCTTCAACCACTATGCCATTAGTATCTCCCTCACTGCTCTCTGCCGACTTCGGCCACTTGGAGCGCGACATCAGAATGCTCAACAACAGCCAGGCCGACTGGTATCACCTCGACGTGATGGACGGCGTGTTTGTGCCCAATATTTCGTTTGGTTTCCCCGTGATGGAAGCTATGGCCAAGGCCGCAACCAAGCCGCTCGACGTGCACTTGATGATTGAGCGGCCCGAAAAGTTCACAGCCCAGGTGGCTGCTCTCGGTGCCAAGGTGATGAATGTGCACTATGAAGCCTGCACCCACCTGCACCGCGTGGTGACGGGCATCAAAGAGGCCGGTATGATGGCCGGCGTCACCCTCAATCCACACACTCCAGTGGAATTGCTCACCGACATCATCGGCGAACTGGACCTGGTGATGCTTATGTCGGTCAATCCGGGCTTTGGCGGCCAGAAATTCATCCATCACATTCTCGAAAAGACCAAACGCCTGCGCCGCCTCATCGACGAAAGCGGCGCTACGGCCTTGATCGAAATAGACGGCGGCGTCAATCAGACCACGGGCCAATGGCTCGTCGAAGCCGGTGCCGATGTGCTCGTGGCCGGTAGCGCCGTGTTCAAGGCAGCCGACCCTCAGGCCGAGATTGCCGCCCTCAAGGCTTTAAGCCGTTAGTCTTTTCCCGTCATTCAGACTTTATCTTCCAATGGAAATCCCCACTTTACTCACGCCCGACCAACTCATCCGACTGATGCAGACCGTCAAGACGGCAAGCCGCTGTGTGGTCTGTGCCCACCGCGGCCCCGATGGTGACGCCGTTGGCTCTTCGCTCGGTATGGCCGAATATCTTCGGAAAATCGGCAAACAAGTCTCCATCGTTTTCCCCACGGCTTTTCCCGACTTCCTGCGCTGGATGCCGGGCGCGACAGACGCTGTGATTTTTGATGAACGTGAGGCAGAAGCCCGTCAACTCATCAAAAATGCCGATCTCATCGTATGCCTTGACTTTGGCCAACTCAACCGTATGGCAGAGATGGGCGACGTGGTGGCTGCCGCCAAAGCCAAGCGCATCTGCATTGACCATCACCTCGACCCTGACCCCAAGGTGGCCGACGTAATCGTGTCGCATCCCGAAGCTTGTTCCACTTGCGAACTGGTTTTCCGTGTCATCGACGAACTGGGTGGCTACGAGAGAATGAGCCGCTCTGGCGCCGCCTGTCTCTACACCGGCATGATGACCGACACTGGTGCCTTCGCCTACAACTCTACACGCTCAGAGGTTTATGTCATTATTGCCCGCCTGCTGGCCAAAGGTATTGACAAAGACAAGATCTATCGCCACGTCTATTATAATTATTCTGAACATCGCCTGCGTTTCGTAGGCTATGTAATGAACGAGAAATTGCAGTTTTATTTAGGCCACCGTGCCAGCATTTTCACCATCACACGCGAAGAAATGAAACGCTTCAACTATCTGCGCGGCGACGCCGAGGGTCTGGTCAATATGCCGCTGCAGGTGAAAGGTATGAAACTGAGCGTCTCGCTGCGCGAAGACACAGAGAAAGACGTGGTGCGCGTGTCGTTGCGCTCGGTCGACGATTTCCCGTGCAACGAAATGGCGGCGAGGTTCTTCAACGGCGGCGGTCACCTTAACGCTTCGGGTGGCGAACTGCCCTTCCCGCTCAGCGAGGCCGTCAAGACAGTGGAGGCCGCCATAGCCGCTTATGAAGACCGGCTTAAAGCGAAATAGGGCCAAAGACAAGGCCATTTTCCGACTAATGTTGTAATTTTGCATAACACTTCAAACAAAACCAAACAATACTCCTATAATATATTATGTATAGAACTAAAACTTGTGGAGAGTTGCGCATCGACCACGTAGGCCAACAGGTCACGCTGGCAGGCTGGGTGCAACGCACGCGCAAAATGGGTGCACTCACTTTTGTAGACCTCCGCGACCGCTACGGCATTACCCAACTCGTATTTGACGAACAAAAAAATCCCGACCTCTGTGAGCAGGCCGGCAAACTGGGCCGTGAATATGTGCTTCAAGTGAAAGGCACGGTCAATGAGCGTTTCGCAAAAAACAACAAGATTGCCACCGGCGATATCGAAATTCTCGTAGACGAATTGCAGGTGCTCAACGCCTCCGAAGTGCCTCCCTTCACCATTGAAGACCACACCGACGGCGGCGACGAGTTGCGTATGAAATACCGCTATCTTGACCTGCGCCGCGCACCCGTGCGCCAAAACATCGAACTGCGTCACAAGTTCTGTCTGGCCGTGCGCCACTTCCTCGACAGTAAAGGCTTCCTTGAAATCGAAACCCCCGTACTTGTAGGTTCCACTCCAGAAGGTGCCCGCGACTTCATCGTGCCTTCACGCATGAACCCCGGACAGTTCTATGCCTTGCCCCAAAGTCCGCAAACGCTCAAGCAGTTGCTCATGGTGGCCGGTATGGACCGCTATTTCCAGATTGTGAAATGCTTCCGCGACGAAGACCTCAGGGCCGACCGCCAACCCGAGTTCACACAGATAGACTGCGAAATGTCTTTCGTAGGACAAGACGACATCATCTCTATTTTTGAAGAAATGACCAAGTATCTCTTCAAAGAGGTGAGAGGTTACGACCTTGGCGAGCAACCTTTCCTCCGCCTGCCGTGGAGCGAAGCCATGCGCCGCTTCGGTTCCGACAAGCCCGATATGCGTTTCGGCATGGAGTTTGTCGAACTCAAGGACGTGCTCTCAGGCACGGGCGAGTTTGCCGTCTTCAACGAAGCCGAATACATTGGCGGCATCTGTGCAGAAGGCTGTGCCTCCTATACCCGCAAACAGATTGACGAACTCACCAACTTCGTCAAGTCGCCTCAGATAGGCGCCAAAGGTCTGGTCTATGCCCGTGTGCAGGAAGACGGCTCGGTGAAGAGCAGCGTCGACAAGTTCTACACGCCCGAAGTCCTCGGCCGACTCAAAGAGGCCATGAATGCCAAGCCCGGCGACCTCATTCTCATCATCTCAGGCCCCGACGCCATGAAGGCCCGCAAGCAACTCTGCGAACTCCGTCTGCTTATGGGCTCACGCCTGGGCTTGCGCGACAAAAACAAATTTGCCCTGCTCTGGGTGGTTGACTTCCCGATGTTTGAGTGGAGCGAAGAAGAGGGCCGTCTCATGGCTATGCACCATCCCTTCACCTCGCCCAAACCGTCAGACATCGACAAGCTCGACACCGACCCGGCTTCTGTCTTGGCCGATGCCTACGACATGGTCTGCAACGGCGTAGAAGTGGGTGGCGGCAGCATTCGTATCCACGACGCCGTGCTCCAAGCCAAAATCTTCAAGGTGCTCGGTTTCACCCCCGAGAAGGCTCAAGAGCAGTTCGGCTTTTTGATGAATGCCTTCAAATATGGCGCACCTCCTCACGGTGGTCTGGCCTATGGTCTCGACCGTTTCGTGTCGCTTTTTGCCGGTCTCGACAGCATCCGCGACTGCATTGCATTCCCCAAAAACAATTCAGGCCGCGACGTGATGCTCGACGCCCCTTCAGCCGTCGACGACAAGCAACTCGACGAACTGATGCTGGAAATCCGTTCCGGCGAAAAATAAAGACTCATTCCTTTAATGCCGACATACTCTCTCCCTGCAGTCCTTTTCTGTCAGGCGGGAGGTGTCGGCATTTTGTTTCTCTTTCAATAAATTAGCAATCACCTCTATGCAAAATGGTTTTATAAAAGTCGCCGCAGCCGTTCCGCGTCTGCAAGTGGCCGACTGCCGCTACAACATCGAACAGATGGAGGCGCTCATGGTACGCGCCGACAGCCTCGGCGTGGAAATCGTCTGCTTCCCGGAGTTGGGCCTCACCGGCTATACCTGTCAGGACCTCTTTGCCCAACAGACGCTGCTCGAAGAAACCGAAGCGGCCCTGCTGCGCCTGATGGAGTTTTCGCGTAACGTCGACGTCATCAGCATCGTCGGCCTGCCGGTGGTCTACGACGGTATGCTCTTCAATTGTGGAGCCGTTTTGCGTCATGGCAAGGTGTGGGGTTTCGTGCCCAAGACCTTCTTGCCCAACTACAAAGAGTTTTACGAAAAACGCTGGTTCACTCCGGCACCTGCACTTCCAGCCGATGCCGCTGTGCAATTCTGTGGACAGAACATCCCTCTCAGTCAGCGCCTCGTCTTCACTTATGCAGGAGTGAAGTTTGGCATAGAACTATGCGAAGACCTATGGGCCGTGACACCTCCCAGTGCAGCCTTGAGTGTGGCCGGGGCCGAAATCATTTTCAACCTCAGCGCCAGCAACGAACTCGTGGGCAAGGCCGACTACCTGCGCCGCCTCGTCGAGACACAAAGTGCACGCTGTCTGGCCGGCTATGTCTACAGCGGCAGCGGATGGGGCGAAAGCAGTCAAGACTTGGTATTTGCCGGTCGGGCTTATATTGCCGAAAACGGCCACTTGCTTGCCGAGGGCAACCGCTTCGAGATGGACAGCCAACTGACCGTGTCGGAAATCGACGTAGAGCGATTGCGCGTGGAGCGGCGTCTGAACACCTCGTTTGCCGACTCTCGCCGCCTGCAGTCAGACTTCAAGACCATCATTATTGATATAGACGAAAACGAACTCACCACGACGGCCGACGAACGCTTCACCTTGACGCGCCCTGTCGACCCGCTTCCCTTCGTGCCCACTGGCAATGCACTCGATGAGCGCTGCGAAGAAATCCTCTTTATGCAAAGTAATGGCTTGGCCCGACGCATCGAGCACATCGGTTGCAAGACGGTTGTCGTCGGCATCAGCGGCGGACTCGACTCCACACTGGCCCTGCTGGTTTGTGTACATGCCTTCGACCGCCTCGGCCTCGACCGCAGAGGTATTGTCGGCATCACCATGCCGGGCTACGGCACGACCGGCCGCACCTACCGCAACGCCATTGACTTGATGAAGAGCCTGGGCATCACCATTCGCGAAATCAACATCGTAGACGCCTGTGAGATACACTTCCGCGACTTGGGCCACGACACCAAAGTGCACGACGTAACCTTCGAAAACGGCCAAGCCCGAGAGCGCACGCAAATCCTGATGGATGCGGCCAACCAGATGGGAGGCATCGTTGTGGGTACGGGCGACCTGAGCGAACTGGCACTGGGCTGGGCCACCTACAACGGTGACCACATGAGTATGTATGGCGTCAATGCCTCAGTGCCCAAAACCCTCGTGCGCTTCATCGTCAACCACGTGGCCATGACGGCGGCCGACGAATTCTCGCGCAAAACCATTCTCGACATCATCGACACCCCCATCAGCCCCGAACTCATTCCGGCCAAAGAGGGCGACCAGATTGCTCAAAAAACAGAAGACCTCGTCGGTCCCTACGAACTCCACGACTTCTTCCTCTATTATGTCTTGCGCTTTGGTTTCAAGCCGTCCAAGATTTTCTATCTGGCCTGCCACGCTTTCAGCGGAGCCGACAAACGCGTAAAGACCTACGATAGAGACACGATAAAACACTGGCTGACTACATTTTATCGTCGCTTCTTCAATCAGCAGTTCAAGCGTAGTTGTCTGCCCGACGGTCCCAAAGTGGGCAGTTGCTCGCTCAGTCCGCGTGGCGACTGGCGTATGCCCACCGATGCCGTTTCCAAAGCCTGGCTCGACGAGTGTGAAAAACTCTGAGCCTTCACAGCCTCATTGTTTCATTTGTCAAAACACAAAACCATCTTATGCCTTTCATAGCCCCATTTCGCCATCGTTTCGGTTGTTTGGTCCTGCTTTTGCTCACGAGTCTGAGCGCACTGGCCGACAAACCCAAGCAAAAAGTCGAGACCTTCGGCCGCATTGAGGCGCGAGCAGAGCAGATCTACCGCGGCGACAGCCTTGTGGTGTCCTACGTGCTATATTCTTCGGCCCCGTTCTCAGACGTCGCCCAAAAAGCCGAACTGAAAAAAGTGAAGAATGCCACTTTCCGTCCCTTGTCTGTCGGTGGCCGGCTCAGCCAAAATCGTGTACGCGAAAACGGAAAGATTTATTATCGTATGGTCGTGGCGTCTTATTCGGTGGTGCCCACGGGCAATGCTGACGTCGTGATGCCCGAACTCACCTGCGATGCGCTTGTCTTTTTCTGCAAGTCGTCGGGCAATTTGCTGGAAGATTTTTTCGGCCCCGGCGGTGGAGTCGTCAATCAGACGGAGAAAATCAAAATCCCTTCACTCAAAATACCGGTGGTGGAAAAGCCGCGTCGCTCCACACGTGAAATGATGGAAGACCGCGGTGGCGGTGCGTCACACGTCATCTGATTGGCCCCTGCCTTCCTCCGTCCTGCCTCGGTCAAAATATTTTCCCCGAAAAATGTCAACGTCCACCTCTTACTACACGCCCGATGCCACACGCTACGACAACGGCATGGTCTTCACCCGCTGCGGTCGCAGTGGCGTGATGCTGCCCAAGGTGAGCCTGGGCTTCTGGCACAATTTTGGTGCCGACGGCGATTTTGAGCATCAGCGCCACATTGCCCGCTACGCCTTCGACCACGGCATCACGCATTTCGACCTCGCCAACAATTACGGTCCGCCGCCGGGCAGTGCCGAAGAGACATTGGGCCGTCTGCTGGCCGACGATTTCAAGGCCTACCGCGACGAACTCTTCATCAGCACCAAAGCCGGCTACGAGATGTGGCCGGGGCCTTATGGCAACTGGGGGTCGCGCAAATCGCTGATGGCCAGTCTCGACCAGAGCCTGCGCCGTATGCGCCTCGACTATGTCGACCTCTTCTACAGCCATCGCTACGACCCGGCCACGCCGCTCGAAGAGACCCTGCAGGCTATGGTAGACATCGTCCGCTCGGGCAAGGCACTCTATCTCGGCATCTCCCGCTGGCCGCTCGAAGCCACGCGTTTTGCCATCGACTATCTGGCCCTTCACGACACTCCCGTGCTCATCTATCAGGGCAGGCTCAACCGTCTCGACCAGGCCCCCGTCATTGAGGGCATCAACGCCCTTTGTGCCGAGCGCGGCGTCGGTTTCATCTCGTTCTCGCCGTTGGCACAAGGTCTGCTCACCGACCGCTACCTCCACGGCATACCCGAGGGCAGCAGAATGACACAAGGCCGTTTTCTCAAGCCCGAGATGTTGACGCCGGAGTTGCTCAGCCGTCTCAAAGAGTGGGACGAAGAAGCCAAGGCCCAAGGCCTCACGCTGGCCGAGGCATCTCTGTTATGGATTTTGCAACACCGCTCCGTAACCTCCGTACTCGTCGGCGCCAGCAGTGTGGCGCAACTGGCCGACAACTTGGCCGTGCTTCGGCATTTTGAGCAATAAACACAAATCATTGCGTCTTTGGTAAAGGGCCGTTCGATTTTGTATTTTTTTCTACATAGAAATTGTCTTATCTTTGGTTATATCATATGGAGGGAGGGCTCAATAGGGGCTCTCTTTTTCATTTTCAAGCATTTACGGGAATAAGGAGAGGATTTTTTAGCCTTATGACAGAAATTTCTGTCATAAGGACAGGAAATAGCAACCCTATGGTTGTTTGGCAGAGGTAAGATTTAGAACATTTTCTGGCTATTCAAAGCAAACGATTTTCATTTTCGGGAACTATTTCCACTATTTTTTTCACACAAGCCCCCTACAAATAACTCCCCCGTCCTCCTATAAAAAAGGTGCAACGACTTGACACATCGTTGCACCTTTTAAAAATAGAAGAAAACCGAGGGGCTTACGCGCCGAGGTTCTGGAGAGTCTTGCGCAATACGGCGATTTTGGTTTCTGCGTCTTGCTTTTTCTTGCGTTCCATGGCCACAACGGCCTCGGGGGCATTGGCCACGAAGCGCTCGTTGCTGAGCTTCTTCTCCACACCGGCAAGGAAGCCCTCGAGGTGTTTGAGTTCGGCCTGAGCCTTGGCAATCTCGGCATCCTTGTCTACAAGGCCTTCGAGACATACGGCATATTCGGTGGTGCCTACCATAAAGGTGGCGGCGTCTTTGCCGGCTTCGGTCACAACCCTAATCTCGGCCACCATAGCCATTTTGGCCACGAGTTCGTCGTAGGCGGCGATGGGGTTGGCACCGGTCACGGTGACGTGGAGGGGTTCGCGCTGGGGCAGACCCTTTGAGGCACGCACGCCGCGTATGGCCGTGATGAGCTGCTTCAACTGGGCAAAATCGGCGAGCAAAGCGGTGTCGGTGTCGAGCGGCGCAACCACCGTGCCGGGCGACACCATCAGGCTTTCGCCGTCGTGGCGCGGAGCGAGGTTTTGCCAGATTTCTTCGGTGATGAAAGGCATGAAGGGGTGGAGCAGGTGGAGCAGGTCGTCGAAAAAGTCGAGCGTGGCTTTCAGTGTGGCTCCGTCGATGGCGGCGCCATAGGCCGGCTTGACCAGTTCGAGATACCAAGCCGAGAACTCGTCCCAGAAGAGGCGGTAGACTTCCATCAGGGCCTCCGAGATGCGGTACTTGGAATATAGGTCGGCAATGCGTGCGGCACTCTCACGCAACTGGGCGCCAAACCATTCCACGGCTGCCGCGGCCACTGCCGGCGTCGCGGCGTTGTCGTCCACTTGCCAGCCCTTGACCAGACGGAAGGCATTCCAGATCTTGTTGCAGAAGTTGCGGCCCTGCTCACAGAGCGACTCGTCAAAGAGAATGTCGTTGCCGGCAGGGGCTGAGAGCATCATGCCCATACGCACGCCGTCGGCGCCGTAGGTGGCAATGAGGTCGAGGGGATTGGGCGAGTTGCCGAGCTGCTTCGACATCTTGCGGCCGAGTTTGTCACGGACGATACCCGTAAAGTAAACGTCGCGGAAGGGTAACTTACCGGCATATTCGTAGCCGGCCATGATCATTCGGGCCACCCAGAAGAAGATGATGTCGGGACCCGTCACAAGGCAGGCCGTGGGGTAGTAGTATTTGAACTCTTCGTTGTCGGGGTTCATCACGCCGTCGAAGAGCGACAAAGGCCAAAGCCACGACGAGAACCACGTGTCGAGGGCGTCTTCTTCCTGGCGCAGGTCGGCAGCCGTCAAGGCGTTGTTGCCGCTCTGGCTGCGGGCCAACTCAACGGCCTCTTCCACCGTCTCGGCCACCACGAAGCCACCACCGGGCAGGTACCACGCCGGTATGCGATGGCCCCACCAGAGCTGGCGCGAGATGCACCAGTCTTTGATGTTCTCCAGCCAGTGGCGATAGGTGTTCTTGTATTTGGAGGGATAAAAACGGATTTCGTCGTTCATCACGGGCGGCAGGGCCAGCTTGGCAAAGTGGTCCATCTTCAAGAACCACTGCATCGAGAGCTTGGGCTCGATGGGCACACCCGTACGCTCAGAGCAGCCTATGCTGTTGTCATAGTCTTCGATGCGCTCCATGAGTCCACCCTCGGTCAAGTCTATGGCAATCTGTCGGCGCACGTCGAAACGGTCCATGCCGACGTAGAGACCGGCGGCCTCTGAGAGGGTGGCGTCGTCGTTGAAGATGTTGATGGCTTCAAGACCGTATTTCTCGCCGAGCATATAGTCGTTGACGTCGTGTGCCGGGGTCACCTTCAAGCAACCCGTACCGAACTCGATGTCTACGTAGCTGTCTTCAATCACAGGGATTTCGCGACCCACAAGCGGCACGATGACACGTTTGCCCTTAAGCCACTGGTTTTTGGGGTCGGCCGGGTTGATGCACATCGCCACGTCGCCCATAATGGTCTCAGGGCGCGTAGTGGCCACGACGGCGTAGCGTCCGCGCTCGTCCTGATGCACCACGTTGCCTTCGGCCACGGGTTCGGCGGCAGCGGCTGCGTCTTCACACACATAATACTTCATGTAATAAAGTTTGGTGTGCTCGTCCTTGTAGACCACTTCCTCGTCAGAGAGGGCCGTTTGGAGCTTGGGGTCCCAGTTGACCATGCGCACGCCGCGATAGATCAGGCCTTTCCTGTAAAGGTCCACAAACACGTGGATGACGCTCTTGGAGCGCTCTTCGTCCATAGTGAACGCCGTGCGGTCCCAGTCGCACGAGGCACCGACCTTGCGCAGCTGTTTGAGGATGATGCCACCGTGCTCGTCGGTCCAGTCCCAGGCGTGTTTGAGAAACTCATCGCGCGTGAGGTCTTTCTTCTGTATGCCGCGGTCGGCCAGGCGGTTGAGCACCTTGACTTCGGTGGCAATCGAAGCGTGGTCCGTACCGGGTACCCAGCAGGCATTTTTGCCTTCCATACGGGCGCGGCGCACGAGGATATCCTGAATGGTTTCGTTGAGCATATGGCCCATGTGCAACACGCCGGTCACGTTGGGCGGCGGTATCACCACCGTGTAGGGCTCGCGGCCGTCGGGCTTTGAGGCAAAGAGACGGTGGTTGTTCCAATATTCATACCATTTGTTTTCAACCTCTTGTGGGTTGTATTTTGCTGCTAATTCCATGGTCTTATATTTATAATGAATAAGGGGTGGGGGAGTGTTTGTTTTTATCGGCCAATCGACTGGTTCATCGTCTGGATAAACTCTTCGTTGCTCTTGGTCTCTTCGAGCTGGCTCTTCACATCGGTCATGGCCTCAAGCGGATTCATGTCGGAGAGTATCTTGCGCAACACCCACATGCGGCGCAGCGTGCTGTCGTCTTGCAGGAGGTCGTCGCGGCGTGTGCTCGACATGACGAGGTTGACGGCCGGGAAGATGCGCTTGTTGGCCAGGGCGCGGTCGAGCTGGAGCTCCATGTTGCCGGTGCCTTTGAACTCTTCAAAAATCACTTCGTCCATCTTCGAACCCGTGTCGATGAGGGCCGTGGCAATGATGGTGAGCGAACCGCCGCCTTCGATGTTGCGCGCGGCACCGAAGAAGCGTTTGGGCTTCTGCAGGGCGTTGGCGTCGACACCACCGGTGAGGATTTTACCCGAGGCCGGCGAAACGGTGTTATAAGCGCGGGCCAGACGGGTGATGCTGTCGAGGAAAATCACTACGTCGTGACCACATTCCACCATACGTTTGGCTTTTTCGAGCACAATGTTGGCAATCTTGACGTGGCGGGCTGCCGGTTCGTCAAAGGTTGAGGCAATCACTTCGGCGTGGACGGTTCGGGCCATGTCGGTCACCTCCTCGGGGCGCTCGTCGATGAGCAGCATCATGAGGTAGGTGTCGGGATGATTGCGGGCTATGGCGTTGGCTATGTCTTTCATCAGCATGGTCTTACCCGTCTTGGGCTGGGCCACGATGAGGGCACGCTGACCTTTGCCTATGGGCGAAAAGAGGTCGACAATGCGGCAAGAGAGACTGTCGCTTTTCAGACCTGTGCTGAGGTTGAATTTTTCGTTGGGGAAGAGCGGCGTGAGATGTTCGAAAGCCACACGGTCGCGCACCTCTATGGGGTTGTGGCCGTTGATTTGCTCCACGGTGGTCAGAACAAAGAACTTGTCAGTCTCTCTCGGTACGCGCACTTTGCCCTCTACCACGTCGCCCGTCTTGAGGCCGTACTGGTCGATGATGGCCGGGGTGACGTAGATGTCGTCGGGCGAGGTGAGGTAATTGTAGTCTGACGAGCGAAGGAAGCCATAGCCCTCGTTGACGATTTCCAGGACGCCGCGGCCGTCGAGCAGTTCGGCGGGTTGAGGCGCCACGGGGGCAGGCTGTGGGGTGGGGCGCTGCATGATGGGGTCGCCACTCATTTCGGCTCTGGCTGCAAAACCGGGCACCACCGACCTGAAGTTGTTGATGCTGCTCTGCATATCGCCGGGCACAGACGCCATAGTGGCCACATCCGTACGGGCCACGATCTGACCTTCAATGGCGGGCACGTCTTTCAATATAATGAAGTCGCCCGCAGGCTCTTTGGTTTCTGCCGTCGTGTTGCTCTCAAAGAGCGGTTTGGCATAGGCCTCCTGCAGCGGTTCGTCGTCTTCGTTATGCTGTTGGTTGATTTGTTCGGCCACAAAGTCGGGCAGTTCCTGTGCATCGTCATTCTGCGGGGCCGTTTCGGCTTCATCCTGTTTTTTCATCTCTTCGGCCTCGGCAGCTTCGCGGGCAGCGGCTTCGCGTGCGGCGATTTCTGCCTTCGAGGGTCTGCCTCGTTTGCGCTTGACGGGTTGCTCGGGAGCTTCTTCAGTTGTTTCGTCGGCTGGTTCCGGCACCGTTTCTGTTTCGGCAGGCTTGTCGTTATGGTTGGCATCCATATGGAACACGGGGGCTGCCTCTTTCTTGACGATGCGTGCACGACGTCCGACTGATTGTTGTTTTTGCGCCTCTACGCTTTTGATTTCAGCCTGAGCATCAAGGATATCGTAGACCAATTCTTCTTTGATGTTACTGTCTTTGTGGGGTGAACCGAGCGCTTGGGCCACGGCACGCAAGTCTTCAATGTCCTTGGCAAGCAGCTGGTCTTTTGTGAACAATGGCATAAAAATGATGTTAGGGAGTAAGACTTTCCGTCGTTAAACCCGGAAAGCCGCGATAGGTGTGTAGTTGTTTAGTGGATGTGCGGCGAAAGATGCAGTGCCGCGGAGTTGAGTCATAAAACGAAATGGCCAATCATTCGCCATTTCCATTTCATATTGCAAAAGTAGTCAAAACAATTTATTATTCGCCATTTGCCGCCCATTTTTTTCGCGAAAAGTCACAGAAAAAGCATGAAATAATGAAAATGAGCGGCGATATAAGGTTGAGGGGCGCGGAGATGGGAGAAAAGTTACGGCCTTACAGGCCTTGCAGGACCGCTCAATGATTAATATTATGGCCTTACAACCCCTGCTTGGCCGCTCAATGATTACAATGCTCAAATCCAATTTCATTTCTATCGTGAGCGCCCTACAAAATATGGTATATGATACAATATCCCCTAAATTTATCAATTTTCAATTAAACATAATATCTGTACTAATTCAAACTAATGGATAAACTTTTGGGATAAATTTTATGGCCGGCGAGATTGTGCAAAAATGGCCGGAATCAGTGACATAAAATCGAAAAAATATTTTTCTCAACACGAGAAACGGAAAAAAATATTGGGAATGGCGGAAAATTTATGCGGAATTTATCTCAATCCATAGCCGGATTAGAGAAAAACACAACGGGAATAAGCCCGGGAATTTCTCGCCTTATCGCAGAAATTCCTGTCCTTATCGCAGGAACGAACAAATTGGCGCAAAAAATATGGGAAAAGCCACCTACGAGACTCTTCCCACTTCTTCAACTTGAATTTAAGCATTCCGGCATTGATCGTCAAAGACAAAACACAGCGACGGCGTGGCGCGAAAAATGACGCACGGCATAGCGACAATCTCACGATTATGCCCTACATTTGCATCAATCATTTAAAAAAATCACGATGAAACCGGCATTATTCTCCATCCTATTACTCGCTTTGACGGCTTGCTCCGGCGGACAAAGCCAAGAGGCGGACAAGGCTGCGGCAGGCAGCAAGACTTCACCGTCGGCCAGCGGCGCCAAAGTGTGCCGGATTGATCTCTTGCCTTATGGCGACTTCACCGCTCAAGAAACCGAGGGGCTCAAAAGAGAATTGGAGCAAAATCTCGCGCCGATGGTGCCTGTCGACATCACGATTTTGCCCGGCGAACCGCTGCCTCATTCGGCCTACTACAAACCGCGCCACCGCTATCGTGCCGGTGAAATCCTCAACGTGCTCAAACGCCGGAAAAAGCCGGGCGAAGGCGTGACCATCGGCCTGACGCACCAAGACATATCGACCACCATTCACGGCACACAGGACTTTGGCATCATGGGCTACAGCCACCTGCCGGGCAACGCCTCGGTCTGTTCGACGTTCCGCCTGAAAAGACGGGCCGACCT
>JBJFGJ010000069.1:0-16862 GCA_051892575.1 Alloprevotella sp.
GGCATAACCCTTGGAAATGCTTTTTAGTTTATCGTAGAAGTCTATCACAATCTCGGCGAGAGGCATATCGTAATAGAGTTCGACACGGTCGCCCGAGACGTATTCTTGCTTGACCAATTCGCCACGCTTGCCGAGACAGAGGGTCATGATGTTGCCAATGTAGTCGGTACGTGTGATGATGGAGGCACGTATGTAGGGCTCTTCGATATGGTCAATCTCGGTAGCATCTGGCATTCCGGCAGGATTGTGCACCTCGCGTTTCTCACCGTGTTTATCAAAGACGAAATAGCTCACGTTGGGCACGGTGGTGATGACATTCATATTAAACTCGCGGTCGAGACGCTCTTGCACGATTTCCATATGGAGCAGACCCAGGAAGCCACAACGGAAACCAAAGCCGAGAGCCACAGACGACTCAGGTTGGAAGGTGAGGGAGGCATCGTTGAGCTGGAGTTTCTCAAGGCTGGCACGGAGCTGCTCGAAATCTTCTGTCTCGATGGGATAAAGACCGGCAAAGACCATTGGTTTGACTTCTTCAAAGCCTGCAATGGCTTCGCTGCACGGTCGCTCCACGTGGGTGATAGTGTCGCCCACTTTCACCTCGGTAGCCGTTTTGATGCCGCTCACAATATAGCCCACGTCGCCGCAATGGAGGGTCTTCTTTGGTGAAAGATCCATTTTCAACACACCCACCTCGTCGGCGGTATAGCGCTTTCCGGTGTTGACAAAGAGCACGTCGTCGCCGCCGGAAATATGGCCGTTGACAATCTTGAAGTAGGCGATGATGCCACGGAAAGGATTGAACACGGAGTCGAAGATAAGGGCTTGAAGCGGAGCATCTTCGTCGCCTACCGGTGCGGGAATGCGCTCAATGACGGCCCGGAGAATATCGGGCACACCCTGACCGGTCTTGCCTGAGGCGCGGATAATCTCTTCACGCTTGCAGCCCAGCAGTTCGATGATTTCGTCTTCGACTTCTTCGGGCATGGAGTTGGGCATGTCGCACTTATTGAGCACCGGGATAATCTCAAGGTCGTGCTCAATGGCCATATAGAGATTGGAGATGGTCTGAGCCTGCACACCCTGGGTGGAGTCTACGACGAGCAGACAACCCTCACACGCGGCGATGCTGCGCGACACTTCATATGAGAAGTCCACGTGCCCCGGCGTGTCAATGAGGTTGAGTTTGTAGGCCTGACCTTCGTAGGTATAGTCCATCTGTATGGCGTGGCTTTTAATGGTGATGCCACGCTCACGCTCAAGGTCCATGTCGTCGAGCATTTGTCCTTCGGTCACCTGTATGGTATTGGTATATTCCAAAAGACGGTCGGCCAATGTGCTCTTGCCATGGTCAATATGGGCAATGATGCAGAAATTGCGAATGTGGTTCATGGGAGTGGGCTGTGTAAGGATCAGAACTTTTCGGCCTGCTCAAAAGACACGGCGTGGCAGAGGTCTTTCTCGGAAAGTTGCACCTCGCCGGGAGCAGTGATGGGCCACTTGATGCCGATGGTGGGATCGTCGTAGCGTATGGAACACTCTGAGGCTGGAGCATAATGATTGTCTACCTTATAGGTAAACACTGCCGTCTCTGACAAGACCTGAAAGCCATGGGCAAAGCCGCGAGGGATAAACAGTTGGCGTTTGTTTTCGTCAGAAAGTTCCACCATGACATAACGGCCGAAAGTGGGCGATGACTGACGCAAATCGACGGCCACATCCACCACCGTGCCCTGCAACACACGCACCAACTTGGCCTGGGATGCCTTACCACGCTGATAGTGCAGACCGCGCAACACGCCACGGGACGACAGCGACTGATTGTCTTGGACGAAGTGGACTTCGTGACCGATATGGGCATTGAAGTCAGACTCGCGCCAAGTTTCCATAAAGTAGCCGCGTGCATCGGCAAAGACTCGGGGCTCTATAATCCAGACGTCGGGTATTTCAGTGGCAATGTAGTTCATATTATATATAATGTATGGGATGTTATCTTGGGTCTTAAGATTGAGGACTAAGTGTAAGGCGGTCGTCTACGACATCAAAGCGCACTTCTCCCTGTTGAAGCCTTCCTTCGAGCATGGCATCGCAAAGTAGGTCTTCGACGTGATGTTTGATGGCACGTTTGAGCGAGCGTGCACCATATTGGGCTTCAAAGCCATGGGCCACGAGGAAGTCTGTGAGTGTGTCGTCCACGACAATCTCATAGCCTTGTGCGGCCATACGTTTGCAGAGCGCATCCATTTCGAGGTGCACAATTTGTCGGGCACTTTCCTTGGACAAGGGCTTGAAGCGAATGATGCTGTCGAGACGGTTGAGAAACTCGGGGGCAAACTGCTTCTTGAGCGCCTTGATGATGATGCTCTCACCCAAGTCGGTCTGACTTTCACCGGCATTGAACCCCACGCCGCCCCCGAAGGCTTCAAGTTGGCGCGAACCGCTGTTGGAGGTCATCACAATCACGGTGTTGCGGAAGTCGACAGTGGTGCCGTTGCCGTCGGTCATTCGTCCTTCGTCCATCACCTGCAAGAGAGTGTTGAAGACATCGGGATGAGCCTTTTCAATTTCGTCGAGCAAAATGACGGAATAGGGATGACGCCGCACACGCTCGGTGAGCTGGCCACCTTCTTCATAGCCCACATAACCCGGAGGAGCACCGACGAGACGGCTGGTGCTGTATTTCTCGCCATACTCACTCATGTCTACGCGTATTAGAGCGTCTTTGCGGTCGAAGAGATATTCAGCCAAGCACTTGACCAAGTGGGTTTTGCCCACGCCGGTGGGACCGACAAACATAAACGTGCCGATGGGTCGGTCGGTGCCTTTGATGCCCAGGCGGTTAGCCGAAATGGCTCTCACCAGGTCTGTGACGGCTTCGTCTTGCCCAATCACTCTGGCTTGCAGCGCTGATTTCATCTGTTGCAGTCGGCGGGTTTCGTCGAGGTTCATTTTCCCCGAAGGCACACCAGTCATAATGGAGACAACCTCGGCCACGTCGTCGGCCGTCACGGTGGCGGCTTCCTTGGCGGCTTGTTCGTCCCATTGGCGGTTCATCTCTTCCAGTTCCTGCTCTATCATTTTAACGGCATCGCGCAGACGGGCAGCGAGTTCGTAATCTTGTTTCTTGGCGGCCTCGATCTTATGGTTTTTAAGGGCTTCAATCTCGGCTTCTTTGTCGCGAATGGCTTGAGGCACGTCGCCACTGTTGAGATGGGTGCGACTGCCGGCCTCATCGAGTGCATCGATGGCCTTGTCGGGCAGACAGCGGTCGGTGACGTAACGCTCGGTGAGTCTCACACAGGCTTCGAGGGCTTCGTCTGTGTAGCGCACGGTGTGATGCTCTTCGTAGCGCGACTTCAAGTTTTTGAGTATCTCAAGGGTCTCTTCGGCCGTAGAAGGTTCGAGCATCACCTTCTGGAAACGGCGCTCGAGCGCACCGTCTTTTTCAATGCTTTTGCGGTATTCGTCAATGGTAGTGGCACCGATGCACTGCACCTCGCCACGGGCCAAGGCCGGTTTGAGGATATTGGCGGCATCGAGCGAACCGGCAGCACTGCCGGCACCGATAATGGTGTGAATTTCATCAATGAAAAGCACAATCTCGCTGTGCTCCTTGAGTTCGTTGATGAGCTTTTTGATGCGGTCTTCAAACTGTCCGCGATATTGCGTGCCGGCCACTACGGCAGCCATATCCAAGGCCACAATGCGTTTGCCCAAAAGGATGTGGGGTGCTTTTTTGTCGGCAATGAGTTGTGCCAAGCCTTCCACGACTGCGCTCTTACCCACACCGGGCTGACCGATGAGGATGGGGTTGTTCTTCTTGCGGCGGCATAATATCTGTGCCATTCGCAGGGTTTCGCGCTCTCTGCCCACAATGGGGTCGAGCAGATGCGCTGAGGCCTTGGCGGTGAGGTCGGTGCCGAAATTGTCGAGCATCGGCGTGTCAGAGTCTTGTTCGGGCGCTTTGGCCTGTCGGGCATTGTTGGGGTTTTGGCCTGACGCCGGAGGTGCCGGTTCGTCGTCAGACAGACCATAAGAGGCCTTTATTGCCGGCGTCACCTTCATATAGTCCAAAACCTTGCGCAGCGTAATACCTTGTTCTTGAAGATAGCGGGCGGCCACGTTGTTGCGGTCGTGCAGCAAACTGAGGAGCACGTGTTGCGGCTCCACGTCAATGCTGCTCAGACGGCGGGCCTCAAGTTTGGCCAACCGCAAAATTCTTACGCCTTCGGGCGAGAGACTAATTTCGGTCGATTCGGCGTCTAAACCGAGATAGAATTTTCCGCTTAAGTCGATTTCGGGCAATGCAAAGGTGGCATTATTTTTCATCGCGGACAGATTGAGGCCAAGATGCACAAGTAAATCCTGCACATGGCCGGGCGTATAAGCCAAGGCCATAAACAACTCTTTAGCCGTAATCTCGGACAGTCCGAGATTACGTGTGATAAATCTGCACACGATCAATATATTTTCAAAATCTTTAGTCCAGTTCTTGTCCATAATAGTGTGTTTTGTTGGTAAATGGTGAGTCTTTAAGCCGCTTTCCCGCCAGACCCGTTGCAGCGCCTATTGACTACTTCACGAGAGTGGCCACGACGGCGGCCAGTGTGGCGGTGATTGAGCCGAGACTGAGTATCTCGGTAAGCGACATACCGCGTTTCTTGCTCTTGGCCGGCACCACGATTTCACATCCGGGCTGGATGTCTTTGGCCGATTTCACTCGCGACACGGTACCATTCATATTGACGGCAAACACCTTGCTACTCTTGGCTTTGGTGCTGTAGCCGCCGGCTTGGTCGATATAGTAGCTGAGTTTGGCCCCCTTCTTGTAGGCCACGGTGTTGGGATAGAGCACTTCACCGTTGATGGAGACGGTGTTGGTGATTTGGGGCACGATGATGACGTCGCCTCCTCTCAAGACGATGTCCCATTCTTCGGTGCCGGGATTGTTGATGGCCTTGTCGAGGTTGATACCGATGTTTCTGATTTCCTGGAGTTCGAGTTTGCGTACGTCGACAGAGTCACCGGCAATGGCCGTCTTCTGCATGGCGACGAGTTTGATTTTCTCGTCGGGCGTTAAAGTGCGCTCCAAGCGTGCACCCGAAGCAAACGCATCCGAGTTGAGACCGCCGGCGGCTTTGATGAGGTCGCTCAAACGATAGTTTTTCTTGGTCAAGACATAGTCGCCGGCGAAGGCTACTTCTCCTTTGATGGTGACATGTTCTTGCTCGTTATAACCTGGCGAACGGCGCACAAAGACTTCATCATAGGGCTGAAGGGCGAAACCGGGTGTGCCCTTCACTACGAAACCGTCTTTCAAGTCGAAGCTATACGACTCAGCCAATTGGGCTTGCGCCGAAGTGGCGATTTGGTTGACCACACGCCTCGACACGTCCACGCGCATCACCGAGGCGGCGTCTGTCAAGCCTCCTGCTTGCAGGATGAGGTCTTCGATGGTAGTGTTTTCTGCATATTCGTACTCACCGGGATAGAGCACCTCGCCCTTGATGGTGAGTTTGCGGTCGGCAATGAGTTCTTCCTCGCCGGGCACAAAGATGATGTCCTCGTTTTTGAGGCTCACGTCGGGGGAGTTGTGGCTCATAATGCCTTCAATGTCAAGGGCGATGACCTCAAGGCGGCGGTTGTCTTTTCTACGGTGCATCACGGCACGGGCTTTAATAGCGTCTTCGGTGAGACCGCCGGCTTTCTCAATGACTTGGCGCACGGTAGTGATGCTGCCGTCCATCTGATACATTCCGGGACGGAACACGGCACCGCGCACTTCTACCATATTGCTGAAGCGCTTGAGGGCGGAGTCTACGGCCAGCGAGTCGCCGTCTTGCAACTGGAACGAATTGCGCTCAAACTCGTCGATGGTATAGACGGAATGCATGCCTCCCGACTTGCGCACCAGTCTGACAGACTGCGTATAGGCATCGCCTGCAAAGCCACCGGCATATTTGATGAGTGTGCCTACGCTCTCACGGCTTTTCATTTCATAATACATCGGACGCTTCACTTTTCCGGTCACGTTGACCAGGCAGTCGTAGGGGCCCACTATGATCATGTCGCCCGAAGCCAGACGGACGTTGCCCTTCTGCCGGCCTCCAAGGATGTAGTCGTAGACGTCGACCGTCGAGATTTGGCGACCGTCTCGATAGACTTTAATGTCGCGCAACGTACCGATTTCGTTGGGGCCGCCGGCCATATAGAGGGCGTGGAAAACCGTGGCGAAAGCCGAGAGCGTATAGGTGCCGGGCATCTCCACTTCGCCCACCACATTGACGCTGATGCTTCGTGTCTGTCCCACAGACAAGCGGATGTTGGAGCCTTGGAAGCGGCCGCCGAGTGTCTGCTTGAGGCGGGCATTGGCTTGGCTGACAGTGAGACCGCTCACCTGCACGGGGCCGTAGCCCTCAATGTCGAGCACGCCTTCGGGCGACACGGTAGTGTTGAAACTCTTTTGTGAAGCGCCGTAGATGTCCACATAGACGGCGTCGCCGGGTCCGAGGCGGTAGTCTTGTGGCATGGCGATGTTCATTTCAGGCTCGAAGGTGAGGTTTTTCCGGTTGAAAATGTCGCGTCCGAAGACCTTGATTTTCTTCTCCTTATCTTCCACGCCAAACATCTCGTCATACATGGCGAGGCTGTCGGGGAACATGAAGTCGGCCTCTTCGTCGTAGGTCTCTTCCGTCTCTTCCTCATAGAGTTTGCGGCGTCGCTCGCTCATGGTTGTCTTGTCGCGCTTCTTGGTCGTTGGGCGCTGCGAAAAGCCGCTCTTCTTGTCTTTCTTCTCGTCGCCGTTGTTTTTGCGCAGGCGGTCCTCGGCGGCAGACTTGCCACTGAGGTCTTTCGCACCGAGTGAGGCGTCGGACTTCTCACGCTCGTATTTTTTCTTGATGCGCTGTATCTGGCTCACGGGCACACCTTTTTCGATGAGTTTCTTGACGATGGTGGCGCGGTCGGTGCCTTTCTCGTTTTCCCTCATCACGTATTCCATCACTTGCTGGTCGGTCATCGACGACGACTGGGCTGAGAGATTGTAACAGGCTGCAAAGACAAGCACAGCAGTGAGGGCAAGACGAGTGTGGATGAGTTTCATGGTGGATGTGTGGATTTGCTTGGGGTTTTGAAGGATTGACGGCGTGGAGCACCGGCGTGGCCTGTATGGTGAAGTAAAGGCTGCAAAAACTGTGCCGATGCCTTACGCGCGTACGCGTATATATATAAGGAATGGCGGCAGGGGCAGTCGTGTCCCTATCCGCTTCAGACGCCTTCTTGTCACACATTCAAACTATGTGCAGAGGCGAGGCGGTCTGTGTGAGTCTTTTTGACGTATTTTTCGGTGGTATGGTTGTTGATGTGTCTTAATCTTTTTGTTTCTCGAATGTGAGTTTGCCGTCCAGCTTCACCCACTTGCGGCCTACGGCCTTTTTGAACGCCACGCTGCCCACGGTCTGCAACTCGAGATGGGTGGCGTCGATCATGGTGATTTTGGCTTTCTGATGTTCGCCGCCGGTGTCAGAGGTAAAATGGAGCGTGGCTGCATTGTCGTCTGTCTCGGTCTGCCACACGAGCCATAGGCCGTAGATGCCGCGTCCCGAAAGGTAACCGAAGGTGGTGCCGACAAAAGACATGCCGGGCACTTCGACGGTCTCTTCGTAGGCATTGAGCACCAGTGTGATACCGGCTTCCCGACAGAAGAAACGGCCCACGAAAGGCTTGGCTGTCTGAGCCATCATCGCCGTGGCAATGGCGAAGGCAAGTATGGCGCCACACATTCGTTTTAAGCCGTTGTTTCTACGCATAGCGTTTGATTGCGATTTTGGTTAGGCTCAAGAGATATGCCACAACAGACTCAGTCGTCGTCGGCCGGCTGTTCGGTGCGCAAAATCATGGTGGTGGCGCCTATGGTAATGATGGCGCCTTCGTCCACAATCTCGCGGGCACGGTCCGGCAGCAGGGTGTTCATCAGGAACGTACCGGTGCCGGAGGGGGCATCTCTGAGCACAAATTGAGGCCGGCCGGTTTGTCGGTCGGTCTTTACGGTGATGATGCAGTGGGTGGTGTCTACGCTGGGGTCCACGGTTTTGAAAGCAGCGTTGGCCTTGGTGCCTTTGACGTGGCGGCCCACCACATTTTCGCCCTCATAGAGCGGTATGATTTGTTTCAGATGGAAGGCGTTTTCCACCACCACGAGCCATCCTTTGGGTTGTTCTTCGGCCTCTTCGGGTGTCTCGGACTGGTTTTTGGGTTTGAGCCTCACTTTGAAGCGCTTGTTGCAGGCCGGACATTCAAACACCAAAGCCCTTCCCGGCTCAAAGCGTGTTTCGTCGAAAAGTATGGGTTCGTCACATTCCGGACATCTGAGTCGTTTCATAAGTTTGGTAAGGGATGATGTGTCTATGACGCTAAGAGGCGAAGAGATTAAAAGACCAAGAGTCTAAGTGACTAAAAGTTTGAGCGGCCAAATTAGCTCTGTAAGGGCGTTACTTATTATTCCAGGTCGTAAGGCCTGAGTTAAAAAGGCCCTATCAAAATCCGGCCTGTAAGGTCGGCACACCAAAGCGGTATTATACTATCGGTAACCTACAGCGCCAAGACCCAAGCGTCTGCAAATCGCTCGGAGTGGCGTTTGAGTTGGTTGAGCTGTGAACGGGCCTCGGCTTCGTCGGCATACCGGCCGTATATCACGCGCACCATCTTGCCTTTGGCGAAAGCGTTGGCCTCAGTCAGACCTTCTTCTCTCATTTCGGCGGCATAGGCTTCGGCCTTGCTCATCGGCACCTGAGAGACCAGCACGAGCGTGTAGCGTCCTTGGGCTTCGGTCTTGCTGCTTGCGGGATTGGCTTTATGTTCAGAAGGTTTTTCTGCTGGTTTTGCAGCCTCCTTCGACGCCTCGACGGGCAAGAGTTGGGGCGCCTCTGCCTTGGTTTTGGATGCAGCCACGGCAGGTTTGGCGATTTTTTCGTTGATGTTGTTGTGCGGCGCCGGCAGTCCGGTGGGATTGATGGCGGCACCGAGCGACTGCCCTCCGGCTTGGTCTGTGGCCAACGGCTGAGCCCAGGCAAAGTAAAAGAGCAGGGCCACCACGGCAGCCGTCACATAGCCCGAAGCAGCGTGCCAAGCCTGCCGGGTGCGGCGTGCGGCCGTACGGAGACGGCGACGTGCCACCTGCCTGCGCCTGTGCTGTCGATGAGTCGTACCGCCAATGGTTTCGGCCACAAACGAGCCCAAACCGTAGAGCGATGGCGACACGGCTCCGGCTTCGCAGGGAGAGAACCGCAACGGACCGTCGAGCGATGCACTGAGCGTACCGATGCCGTGGAGCAGCACTTCCTCGCCGGCAAGCACCTTGTTTTTGAGCTCGTCAACGGCCTCCTCAATCATACGCAGGGTATCGGGATAGGTCGACTCATACACAGCCATATACGACTGCACGAGCAGACCGTCGTTGAACGTCAGCGCAGGATTGAAACCAATGGTGCGGAGGGGTGGCAGAAAGAGACTCTCATCGGCCACATACCTGGCCGGTGCACGTCGGGCCACAAAGCCGCCAAGGCCCGGCACAATCACCAGGTCGTGTGTAAGCAACAGGGCTTCGATATGTCTTGAGAGTTCAATCATACTGCGAAGATAGTGCAAATCTGTGGGTGGACAAAGTGACGCGCCGCGTTTTTTTCGCAGCCCCGCGTGCGATATGTCGGCAGATTGACAGCATCCGGCGTGGCAATACGTCCTATTATCAGATGTTTAACGCCGACTTGCCGTCAATCATTTTTTTACTAAAAAAAATTAACCTTCCATAGACTGGGCTTAGGTTTTCCAGCCCCAATCGTTTTGTTCATAATCTGCCGTCTTGAGTGACCATTTCTTCATCATTTTAACTGATATTTAAAATAAATACAAAAGTTCTGAGATGGCTGAGAAAGTTAAAGTAAGAGTTCTGAAAATTGCTTTATATGGTTAATGTTGAAAATTATATGTACAAATAGAAGACTCTTTCTTAAAGCGAGGAAGTCTTGAAAGTATTGCCATATAATCAAAAATCAGGGAAAAGCTTTCCCGGAATAGGCGCAGGAATTTCTGTCCTTATGGCAGGAAAAACTGTCCTTATGCCCGTCTGCCTCAAATCCTTAAAAAAAGAGCCTCCTCAGGGGAGACTCTTCTTTAGGCTTTGCCCAAATTTACGCCAGAAAATTTCAAGATAAAAAGACAGCGGCCGGCACCGACCGGTGTGCCTCAGAACGGCAAGCCGACGGCGAAATGGAAGGCGAAATCGCGCGAGAATTTGGGATGGAAAATAGGCCAGTGGCCCCTACCCGACGGCACGGCCGGATTGACAGCCTTCATACCACCGTCGATGCGCAGGATGAAATAGTCCATGTTGAGGCGCAAACCAAGGCCGTAGGCCACGGCGATTTGCCTATAAAACTTGTCGAACTTGAACTGTCCTCCTGGCTGGTCGGCATAGTTGCGGAGGTTCCACACATTGCCGGCATCGACAAAGGCGGCGCCATGAAGTTTCTGGAAAAGGCGTGTGCGGAACTCTACACTGAGGTCGAGCTTCAGGTTGCCGGTTTGGTTGATGAAGTCAATCTTGCCGTCGGTGCCGGAGTAACTGCCCGGACCGAGTTCTCTCACACCCCAGCCGCGCACACTGTTGGCTCCGCCGGCAAAATAGCGTTTCTCGTAGGGCACAATGCCGGAGTTGCCATACGGCACGGCCACTCCGGCGGCCGCATGAAAGGCCAGCGAACTCACGTCGCCCATGGGCAGGCTCGTGGAAAAGTCAACGTCGAATTTGACGTACTGTGAAAAATCTATGCCAAAGAGATTGTAACTGCCATTGCTGCCTTTACGGGCGTGGAAGCCGCGCGAAAGCAATCGCAACAGCGCGCCTGCGCTTTCCAGTCCTACCCTCACCTGGCTACCGCCGCCGTTCAGGCCCGACGATGAGGCTGTGGGGCGGGTGTGGAAGGTATAGGTGTAAGACGAACCGGCAATGAGCAGGTTTTCGTAACTGTAACGCAAAACGGCATAATGGGGATCGTCACCTTCAAGATAGTCTTTGCGGAATGTGTCTGATATCCAAGGCATAAAGACATAGTTCACGTTGAGCAAGTCAATGCGATGGATGTGGCGCGACGTGGCAGGGCGCCCCAGGCGATAGGTCCAGGCGGCGGTGAGCACTCGGCGGTGAAACTCCGGACGGTCTTGTGAGGAATACATCACCGAGGCCTCTGAAGTGGCACCGGGGGTGTGGCGGACGGCACGCGACACAAAGGGCACGATGAGCGAGGGAAACTTCAGTCCCAACTGCGCACTGTATTCGATGTAGTTTTGATTGTTGTAGCCCTCAAGGCCCGTAATGGCTTCGTAGGCACCGCGCAACTTCAGCGAGAGTTCTTCAGAACCGTGAAAGAGATTGCGGTTGGCATAGCCCAACGACAAAGCCGCACCGAGATTACCCGCCGTGTTCGTTCCTTCCACCTCCATACTCACCGAATGGGGACGGACGGTGCCGACGAGTATGTCACAATCGAGGCGGTCGCTGTCTGTCGGTGTGTAGCGCACGGTGGTATAGCCCACGGCACTCATACTACCCAGCGAGGCATAGGTTGCCGACATATCTGAAGCACGGTAGAGACTGTCGGGCCGCAGGTTGATGTGGTTTTGATAGACACGGCGGTTGAGGCGTGGCGAGGGCGCGGCATAAGACAGTTTGAGGCCCGAGAAATACGTATCGAGCGAAGCGGTGTCGGTGGGTGTGTTTTCATGGATACGCACTTCTCCGAGGCGGTATGCCCTGTAGGCTTTGGCCGTATCGGCTCCGGCGGGTATGGCCGTATGCATGGTGAGCGAGGCCGTACGGGCGCCAATGGCCGTATCGACGGAGAAAGAAATATATTCGCGATGGGTGTTGTAGAGTCCGGCATCGGCCAGTATGGCTGCCACACGGCTGCGCTCGGCAGAGAGGGTGGAGACGTCGAGAGGCATGCCGCGATAGAGCAGTGAGGCCGAGTCGTGCGCCGAAACGATGCGTTCCACCTCGGGCGAGTCGTAGCGCCGCTCAATATGGTCGATATAGGTGCGTGTGCCGGGCGAAACATAATAGGTGAGCCTTGTCTTGTAGCCTTTTGTTACGGTGTCGGCCGTGGCTGTGGCATGCAGATAGCCGCGGGAGTGCATAGCCGCGAGCATACTTCCCAAAGAGAGATCTTTGAGTCGCTCGTCATAGACCACAGGTGCCTCGCCCATACGCCGGAAAAAGCGGTTGATGCGCTTGGTCGAGTCACTGCCTTGCAGACAATAGATGCCGAGAGGTGCTTTGATAAAGTTAAACCAGCGTGCGTTGGGCTTTTGTCTGATTGAGGTGGCGAGTCGGCCGGTCTCTGCCCGCGGATTGTCCGTCTCAATCTTCACCTTGGCAAGCAGATATTGGTCGTCGGACAGAAAACGCTCGGACGAGCAGCCTCCAAACATAAACAAAACAAAAAGGAGAAGGCCCACGGCTGTTCCGCGGACCGACTCCTTATATATATTATAACGGGAAGGCTGTAGCATTTCTAAGTGCAAAGTTAGTGCAAATGAGAGCAGAGACAAAAGGAAAGACGCAAGTTTTTCCTTTTGGCTATGCCGAGTGCAGCCTAACTTATCCAAAGTTAGTGCAAGGCGAGAGTAAAGACAAATAAATTGATTTATTTTGTCTTTGCCGAGCCGCAGCCGAACTTGCGCAAGGCCACTCGTTGACACGCCAAACTTGTAGACCTCAAAAAAACTTTGTAATTTTGCAAAGATTAAATGCTGACGCCGGGGCAGGCATTGACGAGCCTGCAACCATAAGCATCTCGACACGAACATTATCTCAAACAACCTTATGCATTTTATATTGAAAACGGCAGCCACGGCGCTTTGTGTCTCTGCCCTTTGCACTCCCGTGTGTGCCGAAAACACGATTGAAAACCTCCAAGAGACACACACCGTAAAAGCCGACTCCACCCAACTCGCCAAAGCACGCCACAACGACGCCGAAGGCATCTCGTTGGCCAAGATTATCAAACAAACGGATTTCTCTGTCAAATTCGGCGGCTATATCGTTGGCAAATATTCTATCAACGACCGCGACGGACAGGCCTCAAACGGCGGCTTCGACCTCCGTTTCGTCAGACTCTATCTCAACGGCTACTGCTTCCAGGACTTCTACTACCGCTTGCAAATGGAGATGAACGACGCGCCCGGCACCGACAAAGGACCGCGCATCGTAGACGCCTTCGTCGAGTGGCAAAGATGGGAGGCACTGCGCGTCAAACTGGGACAGTTCAAGCGCTCTTTCGGATTTGAGAACCCTTACAGCCCGCTCGACGTCGGCCTTGGCAGTTATTCGCAGGCTACGATGAAGATTGCCTCGATTGGCGACCGCAACGGCGAACATAAGAGTTCGGGCCGCGACGTGGGACTCCAAGTGCAGGGCGACCTTTTCAAGACATCCGGCAACTTCAACCTGCTGCACTACCAAGTGGGCCTCTTCAACGGACAAGGCATTAACCATAAAGACAAAGACAACCACAAAGACCTCATCGGCGGACTGTGGCTCCAACCCATAAAAAACCTCTGCATAGGAGGCTTCGGATGGAACGGTACCTATGTCAACGAAAACTACAACGCAGCCAACACCAATACCTATAAGAGCGTGAAGCGCGTGAGATATGGACTCGGCATGAAATATGAGGCAGACTGGACCGTACGTGGCGAATATATGCACTCCGTGGGCAGTGTGACCACCAACGCCGCCGCTCCCAACAAAGCCGATGCCTGGTACGCCACCGTGGGTGTGCCCGTGATGAAGGGACTCAAAGTTTACGGCCGATGGGACTGCTATCGCGATGGCAAGACATGGGGCGCCATGAAGACCGACTGGGGACTTACGGCCAACTACAAGCCTTGCAAAAACCTCATCTTCCAATTGGGCTACATCCGCACCTATGACCGTAGCGCCGCCATCGGACAGCGCTACAACACACTCGACGTGCAGATTTACGCCCGCTTCTAATCGTTAGTCCCAAAAGGCATCCACTCCTTATTATATATAATGTAAACGTCAGGACGACTAATCTCATCATGTTCCATAAACTCAGAGCACTCACCCTCGGCCTGCTGACGGCCCTCGCCCTTAGTGCCATGGGCCAAGACAAAGGGCCGGCGTTTGACAGATGGTTTGAAGACGCCACGCTGCGTATCGACTACACCATCTCGGGCCATACATCGCAGACCAATGTGGCTCTCGATGACTGCCGCATCTTGCCCCACTGGGCCGGTCGCCGTGGCAACCTCGACCGGCACCTGCTCAGCGGCAACGGCAAACTGACCCTAAGCGACAAGCAAACGGGAAAGACCATCTACGTCACCACCTTCTCCACACTCTATCAAGAGTGGCTCGTCACCGATGAGGCCCAAGGCAGCCCCCGCGCCTTCGAGCAGGTGTTTCAAACCCCGCTGCCCAAACGCAAAGCCGTGGCCACCCTCGTGCTCTACGACACCGACAGCGACACTTTGGCCTGCGTCAGCCACGACATCAATCCCCGCGACATCTTGTGGCGCCGGGACGTGCCTGCCACACTCCCACCCCATCGCTTGATAAGAAAAGCCACACACCCCACGCCGGTCAATGTGGCCATTGTCGCCGAAGGCTATCGACCGGAAGAGGCAGAGAAATTCTATGCCGACGCCGAAGTGGCTTGTCAATCTATCTTTGCCCATCAGCCCTTCGACCGCTTTGAGTCTCGCTTTAACATACTGGCCGTGGCCCTGCCTTCTGCCGAAAGCGGCGTGAGTGTGCCGCGACTCGGCGAATGGCACGAAACCGCCTTGGCCTCACATTTCTCCACCTTCTATAGCGACCGCTATCTCACCACCCTGAGACTCAAACAAGTCTATGACGCCCTGGCGGGCCTGCGCTTTGACCACATCATCATTCTCGCTAACACAACCGAATATGGCGGCGGCGGAATATACAACACCTATACGCTCACCACGGCGGGACACAGACTCTTCCGCCCGGTGGTGGTGCATGAGTTCGGCCACAGCTTTGCCGGACTGGCCGACGAATATGCCGCCAATGGCTTCGAGTCTTTTTATGGCGAGCAAATCGAGCCCTGGGAGCCCAACATCACTTCGCTGATTGACTTCGAGGCCAAGTGGAAAGACATGCTGCCTCCCGGCACCGACATCCCTACGACTCCGACAGAGGGTGACAGTCGGCACATCGGCGTGTATGAGGGAGCGGGCTACGTGGCACAAGGCCTCTACCGCCCCACAGCCGACTGCAGAATGCGCACCAACGAGTGCAGCGAGTTTTGCCCTGTTTGCCAACGCGCCATCGAGCGCATCATACGTTTTTACACCGAGGAATAAAAGCCTCGCCTTAACCCACCCAAACTTATCCTTGCCCAAAGGGCGCCGCATCTTGTCTGAGAGCGTCCTCCAAGCCTCCTATATTCACTGACCAATGGCAGAAAAACGCAAAACCAAATCCACAGCAAAACCCAAAACCGCCAAAACCGCCGCCAAAACCGCCAAAGGCTTTGCCGGCCTCGGCAAGCCCCTCTCTCCCGACAAGGGATGGAAGGCCCTGCTTGTCGGCGAAAATCTGAAGTTTATCTTCGGAATGATTCTGCTCATCGCCGCCCTGTTCATGATAGTTTCCATGGTGTCGCACTTCTTTACCGGTGCAGCCGAACAGAGTGCCATTGAGAGCGGAAGCGACTTCGAACCTGAAAACTACGGTGGCAAGCTCGGCGCCTATACGGCCTATTATTTTATGAACCATCTCTTTGGTGCCGGTGCCTTGTTGCTGCCCGTCTTTATGGTTCTGCTGAGCGTGAAACTTATGAATGTGTACCGCGTGAGACTATGGAAATGGTTCCTCAATTGCGGTTTCCTGATGGTATGGCTGTCGGTGACGCTTTCTCTCTTGCAGGAAACACAGATTATGGGCAGCGACCTGCCGCGCGACACTCTCGGCGGCGGTCATGGCCGCAATGTGCTCGAATTTCTCCATAATGCCGTGGGTATGTTCACCACGGTGGCACTCATCGTGGCCGCAGCCATTTGCTATTTCATCTATCTCAGTGGCGAAACCATCAAATACCTGCGCCAACTGATGCAGCCGCACAAGATGATTAAGGAGGGCTGGTCGCGCTGGGGCTGGCACCGCCAAAACAAGGACGCCGAAGAGGCCGGCGACGAAACCTACGAAGAGATGCCGGTCTATCGCACAGACGACGTGGAAGACGAAGAAGAGAGCGAAACCGGCACACACAAAGACGAGTTTGCCATCAAACTCGACTTTGCCAACGACGAAGTGGGCGAAGACCAGCATACGGGCGTGACGCTCGAAGACCACAGCGGCACCGAAAGCGACAAGACCACCTTCGAGGTGGGGTCTGGGGCTGAAGAAGAGGCGGCCACGACCAGCACCGTGCCTTCCGAGCCCTACAACCCTCGACTTGATCTCGAGCACTACCAATTCCCCACCACCGACCTGCTTGACACCCATGGCGACAGTGGCACGGCCATCGACATGAAAGAGCAGAACGCCAACAAAGACCGCATCATCTCGGTGCTGAAAAACTTTGGCGTAGACATCGTCAGCATCAAAGCCACCATTGGCCCTACGATTTCGCTCTATGAGATTACGCCTGCACCCGGCGTGAAGATTAGCAAAATCCGCAACCTTGAAGACGACATCGCCATGAACCTTGCCGCCCTCGGCATACGTATCATTGCGCCCATCCCGGGTAAGGGAACGATTGGAATTGAAGTGCCCAACAAAAACCCGCGTATCGTCTCGATGGAAAGCA
>JBJFGJ010000070.1:0-52928 GCA_051892575.1 Alloprevotella sp.
ATACCGGCGGACTTTGTGGTGGAATCCAGCTGGAAAGCACCGTCAAAGTAAGCGATCAGGTGCGCTTCAAAGTTATTGCCGGGGAACACATCGTATTTGCCGTTGGCATTGTGGTCGTTACGGCCGCCCTCACCATATTATTTTTCAAGGATGTGCTCCTGCTCAGTCCGGCTCTCCAAAACCTTGAGATGGAGAACCTCTTCAGCCTTGCCGATTTGCTCTGCATCCCCATAGCCGGTGCCTTCTTCACCGAGGTGGCGCGGCCCGGCTGGGTCACTTGGCGCAAGTTGATAGTCTGGACGTCGTGCCAAGCCGTCTTCATACCCGTTTATCTGGCTGTGCGCTCCCCCTATGTTATGCTTGTGGCCTATATGGTCGCTCTCATCTTGGCTTTGCTCACGATAAGGCTTGTGGCCGTCTATGCCGTGCGCTATCAGCGCTATTTGGCCGACAACTATTCCTATAATGAGCATCTCAACGTGCGCTGGGTGGTCTATGTCGCCGCTGCCTATTTTTCCCTGTATCTGTTCTATTTCGCCGCCTTTGGCACGGGCTGGCTGAGCGAGGCGGCCTTTAATTTCTGCTTTATGGTGCTATGGACGATGCTCTACGGCTATGCACGTCGCCACCAGGTGCTGGCGGTGGTGGAGCAAAATCCCACCGAACTGGACGAAGCGGCCACGGCCTTGCCGGAAAAGGCCGACGAGACCGCCGAAGCCACCGCCGACCGGCAACAATCAGATGTCTATGAAGAAATCTGGCTCAAACTCGAAGCCTGTATGACGGAACAGAAACTCTTTTTGCAGTCGCGCATCACCATCAGCGACCTCGCCAATGTCATCGGCACCAACCGCACCTATCTTTCCGAAATCATCCATCAGCGCAAAGGCACATCGTTTTACGACTACATCAACGAATACCGCGTGGAAGAGGCCTGTCGGCTTATCGCCGCTGAGCCTCGTTGCCGCTACACGCTCATCGAACTGGCCGAACGCAGTGGCTTCAACTCCGTCTCGTCGTTCAGCCGCTATTTCAGCAAAATCAAGGGGCAAAGCCCCAAGTCCTATCAGGCACATCTTGTTTTCGTTCATTCGGCCGCCGAAGTCGAGTGAACTTCCTGCCGTCGCTCGGCTTTTCTTCCGTTCTTATGAAAAATACTTACGTTCCCGCATCCGTTTGTTCGCTCATCGCCGTGGCCGGAGCCGCCGGCTGTGGTCTGTCGGCCAAGGCCCAATCAGTGGGGTCGCGGCCCAATGTCATTATGATCGTGGCCGATGATTTGGGCTACGGCGACCTCTCGTGCTATGGCGCCACGCGTGTGTCTACGCCCTGCACCGACAGTCTGGCCGCCCACGGTCTGCGCTTTACCGACGCCCACGCCTGTGCCTCAACCAGTACGCCCTCGCGCTTTGGCCTGCTCACCGGGCTCTATCCTTTCCGCCAGAGTGGCACCGACGTGGCTGCCGGCAATGCCGGTATGATTATCCGCCCCGACACCTACACTCTCGCCGACGTGTTCCAAGCTGCCGGCTATGCCACCGCAGCCATCGGCAAGTGGCACCTCGGACTGGGTAGCCGTACGGCCCGCCAAGACTGGAACGGCACACTCGACCAGTCGCCCGCAGACTTGGGCTTCGACTACCATTATATCATGGCTGCCACGGCCGACCGTGTGCCCTGTGTGTTCATAGAGAACGGACGGATTGCCCATTTCGACCCCTCGGCACCCGTAGAGGTGAGTTATCAAAAGAACTTCGACGGCGAGCCCACCGGCCGTGACAATCCCGAATTGCTCACCAAACTGCGCCCCAGCCACGGCCACGACCAGAGCATCGTCAACGGTATCTCGCGCATTGGCTATATGAAAGGAGGCGGCAAGGCACTGTGGCGCGATGAAGACATCGCCGACTCCATCGCCGCTCACGCCATCAGTTTCATTGAGCAAGCAGGCAGCATCCCCTTCTTCATGTATCTCTGCACCAACGACGTGCATGTGCCCCGTATGCCACACGAGCGTTTCCGCGGGAAAAGTCCGATGGGACTGCGCGGCGAGGCCATTTTGCAGTTTGACGAGACCGTGCGCCAAGTGACCGACGCCCTGCGCCGCCTCGGACTGGCCGACAACACCCTGATTATATTGACGAGCGACAACGGCCCCGTGCTTGACGACGGGTATGATGACCGTGCCATAGAACTGGCCGCCTACCACCGCCCCGGAGGCACGTTCAGAGGCGGGAAATACAGTGCCTATGAGGCCGGCAGTGCCGTGCCCTTTATTGTTTGCGGTCCCGGCGTCAAGCATCCCGGCACCACGTCGGCAGCCCTGGTCTCCCAGATTGACGCCTTGCGCTCACTGGCTGCCTTGGTCGGCGTGAAAGTGCCCGACGACAGGGCTGCCGACAGTCACGATGCCTTGGCTACATGGCTCGGACGCAACCAAAAGTCGCGGCCTTATGCCGTCTCTATGGCGGCCAACCACAACCTCAGTCTGCGCACCGACCGTTGGAAATACATTCCGCCCCACGCCGGTGAACCCGTCATCCCCTGGGGCCCTGTCATCGAGACCGGCAACAGCCCCCGGCCACAACTCTATGACATGCGCCGCGACCGCCAAGAGCAAACCAACGTGGCCAAAGACCACGGCCGCGTGGTGAAACGACTCACGGAATGTCTCGAAAAGGTGAAGTGCGGCGAGTGAAGGCCAAACGTCACACTCGGCCCATTTACCGACCATTCGTGAGGTTTGAAGCGGCCGCTCCAATAGTCTAAGACGATGGTCGCAGGCTTTGCTGTTGTACAAAAACAGGGTTGTGGGTGACAAAAATCATCTGAAAAACTTTTGAAAACCATCGCCGACGTCGCAAAAGCGATGTTTTTCAACATAAAAACGTCTTACGTCCCTCGCGACGGCTTTTCTGACTTACGCCCATAAGGCCGCTCGTTGCGGCGATAAGGGCAATTTTTCCTGTCCTTATGCCGGTAATGCCCTGAATAACAATAAAAGAGGCCCCGTTAAGGGCCTCTTTTTCTTTTCTTACCTCAAAGGTAAGGCCAAACGGCCGGTCGGAAAAAGACAAAGGGAGCGGGAGATGGGAGTGGCACTTTGGCCTCCGTCGTTGCAGGCCGTGGCGTGCCGTCTCCGCCCGAGTCTTTCCGGCGCTATTTGATGTGTTCGCGTATTTTGGCGAGGTAGTCGTTGAGTCCGGCCTCGTCTTTGCGGTCGATGATGTCGATGAGCGTACCCAGTTCGTTGCGGATTTTCTCCACCTGTCCCGACGTGCGCGGATTGAAGAGAATTTCGCGCAAGAGGCAGGCATCTTCGCCCAACACCCCTTTGGCAATAGCCATATGGCGCTTGAAGGTGGTGCCGGGGGCGTCCTGGTGCTTCATCACGGCAGCAAAGACAAACGTCGAGACGAAGGGGATGCCCAGCGAGTAGGCCACGGTCTCGTCGTGCTCTTCAAAACTGTATTCGCAGATGTGCAGCCCAAGCCGGGTGTAGAGGTCTTTGAAGAAGATGCGGCCCATGTAGTCGCCCTCGGTGATGATGATGGCGTTCTCGTTGGAGAGGGCACCCAGATTGGCAAACGTGGGGCCGAACATGGGGTGGGTGGAGACGTAGCGGTGACCGCAAGAGGCGTAGTATTCGTGCAGACCCGTCTTGACTGAGGCGATGTCGCTCAAGATACAGTCGGAGGGCAGATGCGGCGTAATCTCGCGAAACACGTCGAGCGTGTATTTCAGCGTCACGGCATTGATGACGAGTTCGGGCTTAAAGGCCTCGATCTCTTCGATGGTCGTGAGGCGCTCGGTGTTGTACATGAAGCGCAGGCGGCGCGGGTCGGCATCGTAGACGGCCGTGGTGTGGTCGAAACTGAGCAGGTCTACGAAAAACGAACCCATCTTGCCGGCGCCGAGGATGAGGATGCGCATGGTCCGGGCGGTTTAGTCTTTGTTCATCACGTCAATCTGCTGACGCACGCTCTCTTCGTGGATGGCCTCGAAGACGGTCTTCATAAATTCAGACGACATGCCGCAGAGCACACCCTGCGCACCGCGCTTGTCGATAATCTCGGAGTAGCGTCCGGTCTGCACGACGGCCATGCCGTGTTCGCGCTTGAACTGACCGATTTCGCGGCTGATGCGCATACGCTTTGAGAGCTGTTCGATGAGGCTGTTGTCGATTTCGTCAATCTGGCGACGGAGCATTTCGAGGCTTTCCGTGGTCTGCGTGTTGCTACGGATGATGAGTTTGTCGAGGATGAAGTCGAGCACGTCGGGCGTCACCTGCTGTTTGGCATCGCTCCAGGCGGCGTCGGGGCAGCAGTGGCTCTCGATGATGAGGCCGTCGAAGCCGAGGTCCATGGCTTGCTGGCAAAGCGGAGCCACAAGTTCGCGCGCACCGCCTATGTGGCTGGGGTCGCAATAGATGGGCAGGTCGGGGTAGCGGCGGTGCAGTTCGATGGGGATGTGCCACATGGGCAGGTTGCGGTAGAGTCGCTTGTCGTATGAAGAGAAGCCGCGGTGGATGACACCGAGGCGCGTGATGCCGGCGCCGTTGATGCGCTCCAGGCCGCCAATCCAGAGTTCGAGGTCGGGGTTGACGGGGTTTTTCACCAACACGGGGATGTCCACGCCTTTGAGCGAGTCGGCCAGTTCTTGCATGGCAAAGGGGTTGGCCACGGTTCGGGCACCAATCCAGAGTATGTCCATACCGGCTTCGAGGGCGGCCTCGACGTGTTTGGGCGTGGCCACTTCGGTGGCAATAAGCATACCCAATTCTTGCTGCACGCGCTGCATCCAGGGCAGGCCCACAGTGCCGACGCCTTCAAAGCCTCCGGGCTTGGTGCGAGGCTTCCAGATGCCGGCGCGGAAGATTTTGATGCCTTTTTTAGCCAGACGGCCGGCGGTGTCCATCACTTGTTGTTCGGTCTCGGCCGAGCAAGGGCCTGAGATGATGACGGGGCGTTTCATTTCAACGCCGGGAAAATTGAGGGGAGTGAGTTCAAGTGCCATAATTATGCTTTGTTTTGATGTTTTTATTGGGGTGATTGAAATGCTTGACGGATGCGGCAGAGTGCTTCGGCGAGTTTTTCTTCCTTGGCACAGAGCGAGATGCGCACGTAGCGCTCGCCGTTTGAACCGAAGATGAAGCCGGGCGTGATGAAGACGCGGGCCTCGTGGAGCACACGCTCGGTGAGCGTCTCGGCCGAGGGGAGGTCTTCGGGTATGCGGCCCCAGAGGAACATGCCGACCTGGTCTTCGTCGTAGTGGCAGCCCATAGCCTCCATGATTTCGCCGGCCAGTTGGCGTCGGCGGCTGTAGACCTTGATGTTGGCCTCTTCGTGCCAGGCGTCGGAGTTGGCATAGGCCGTGGCGGCGGCCAACTGCAGGGCGCGGAAGGTGCCGGAGTCGATGTTGCTTTTCACCTTGAGTATCCAAGACACAAACTCGGCGTTGGAGGCCAGCATGCCCACACGCCAGCCGGGCATGTTGTGGCTCTTGCTCATCGAGTTGAACTCTATGCAGCAGTCTTTGGCTCCGGGGATTTGAAGAATGCTCAGATGCTCGCGGCCCAGGATGAAACTATAGGGGTTGTCGTTGACCACCACAATGCCGTGACGGCGGGCAAAGTCGACGAGGCGTTCGTAGGTCTCTCGACGTGCTGCGGCGCCTGTAGGCATGTTGGGGTAGTTCACCCACATGAGTTTCACGCCGTCCAGGTCCATCTTTTCAAGCGCTTCGAAGTCCGGTTGCCAATGATTTTCGGGTCGTAGGTCGTAGTTGACAATTTCGCAGCCCAATATCTTGGAAAGCGATGTATAGGTGGGGTAGCCCGGGTTGGGCACGAGCACCTTCTCGCCCGGATTGACAAAGGCCAGTGTGACGTGGAGGATTCCCTCTTTGGAGCCGATGAGCGGCTGTATCTCACTTTTGGGGTCGAGGTCTACGCCGAACCAGCGCTTGTAGAAGCCGGCCATGGCCTCGCGCAGTTGAGGGATGCCCGTGGTGGGCTGATAGCCGTGAGCGTCGGCCTTTTGGGCTTCACGGCAAAGCGTCTCGATGGTTTCCGGCGAGGGCGGCATGTCGGGGCTGCCTATGGCCAGAGAGATGATGTCTTTGCCTTCGGCGTTGAGGCGTGCCACCTCTTTGCCTTTTCTTGAAAAGTAGTATTCCTGTACGCAAGAGAGGCGGTCAGCCGGTCGGATGGCGGCGTTATTTTCCTTCATATTCTCCGAGTATTTTGAGTTCCTTGATGAGCGGCCTTACGGCATCGATGCTTTGGCGGTAGCGCAGGTAGTCGTCGAAACTGACGTCGATGTAGAAGAGGTATTGCCATTCGCGGCCGATGATGGGCAGCGACTGGATTTTCGTAAGGTTGATTTTGTAGAAAGTAAAGATGCTCAGCACCTGTGAGAGCGAGCCTTCTTCGTGTGGCAGGGTGAATACAAGGCTGGCTTTGTTTGACTTGTTGAGGTCGCGCAGACGGTCGGCGTTCCAGGGGTCGCAGAGCACGAGGAAACGTGTGTAGTTGTGCTTGTTGTCTTCGATGGATTTCTGGAGGATACGCAGTCCGTAGAGTTGGGCGGCTCCGGCGTGGCAGATGGCGGCGTGGCCTTTCAGGGCATTGCTGCTGATGTTTTCGGCGGCGCCGGCGGTGTCTTCTACCTCGACCACCTTCAGACGCGGATGCTTGTCGAGAAACTCCCGACACTGTGCCAGCGCCACGGGATGGGAGTTGACCTCTGTCAGGTCGGGCCAGTCTTGTCCCGGCAGGCACATAATGCTGTGTTCGATGTGGAGCTTATGCTCGCCGATGATGGTCATACCGCTGTCGCGCAGGAGTTCGTAGTTGTGGAGCAGGCTGCCGGCGATGGTGTTTTCTATGGCCATCATGCCGAGGCAGTTGTCGTCGGCCTTCATGGCATCGAAGAGCCCCTTGAACGTATCACAACAGACGGGCTCAACCTCTTCGCCGGCAAAATATTCGTGGGCGGCGATGTCGTGAAACGACCCTCTGATGCCTTGGATTGCTACTTTCATATTCTTGATAAAAAGAAATCCCGCTCCTTGGATTGAAGCGGGATTTTGAATGAGGTGATTGCTTGTTTGTTTTGGCACACAACGTCCCGCTTCGCTTATTCGGCAAAGTAAAAATAGGCGTAAAAGTAAAACGAGCGGTTCGTGAGCATAAGACTCTTTGGATGTGCTTTGTCGGCGCCGGTCGGCTGCTGCTGAGTGTGTGGCCGTGGTGAGGCGCCTTATTTGTAAGGTTTGTGCAGCAAAAGTAATACTATTTCGCTGAGTTAACAAAACTTTTTGCCGTTTTTTTGTTTTTGACATAAAAGAATGTCAGAAAAGTGGGCGGCTTTGTGTCGTTTTGGTCACCAAACGTTGTAGTGGATATTGCTTTGGTCAAATTTGTCTTTGGGTTGCGGGTCGCCTTTGGGATAGCCCACGGGGATGAGGTTGAAGGGCACAATCTCTTCGGGCAGGTTGAGGGCGTTTTTGACGGCCTGCATGCGTTCTTCGTAAGGATAGACGCCGGTCCAGACCGCGCCAAGCCCCATCGACTCGGCCATCAGTAGCAGGTTTTCAGTAGCCGCCGAGCAGTCGAGAGACCAGTTGCGCGACGGTTTGCCCTCTTTGTCGGTGACGCTCATATCGCCACAAACCACGATAGCGGCTTGGGCTTCGGGCAGCATCTTGGCAAAAGGCAGACTGTCGGCCAAGGCGTTGAGTGTCTCCCGCTCATTGATTACGACGAAGCGCCACGGACGCATGTCGCGGCCGGTCGGGGCAGCCATGGCGGCACGCACGAGGGTGTCGAGTTGCTCCCGGCTCACGGGTCGGTCGGTGTAGCTTCTCACACTCTTACGGCTCAAGATGTTTTCCATCACGGTCTGTTTCGGCTCAATGCTTGACTGGTTTTGCGAAACAAAGACCAGACGCACCAGGGCGGCCACGAGGGCAATGGCCAATATGAGGCACACGAATTTATATTTGTCAATCATCATGGCGTGTGGTTTTAGGGTTGTTGGGAAGGATTGTCGTGGGATGCAGGCTGGTTGACGTCGGCCTTGGGAGCCACGTGATGTGAACCGGCAGGCGGCGTCTTGTGTCCGCCCTCAGACATTTCGAGCAGCAGGCCGAGCGGACAGAGACATCTGCACCACGGACGGGGAATGAACAAGCCGGCCACTACAAAAACCAAGGCCAGGACGATGACGCCAATGCCGGCCGTGTGGAGCGAGAAGAGGGCAAAGGGCTCGTAATCGAGCAACCAGGCGCCGGCACCAAACCACAGGCAGGCCAGCAAGGCCATCAAAACCACCATACGTACCATACGCATCGCGTTGAATACCGATTGAGACACCTTGACCTTAGGCACGGGCAGCAGCCAAGCCAGTTCTTGGAGGGCACCATAAGGACACACCCAGTTGCAATAATAATGACGGCGGCCCAGAATGGGCATCACGATGGCCACCAGCAAGACAATGACCAGCGGCAAGTAGAGCAACGGGTCGAGACCGTGACTGATCCAGCCGCGGAGCAGCGACACCGAAAGCGTCTGCCCGGCCCAGAAGCCCAAGACGCCGACATTGAGCAACAACACCGCCACCCGCATGGCCTTGTGACGTTTGTCGCTCCAAGCAGCCATAGCACCGAGTGCCAGAGCCACAACGACCACAAGCGTCAGTCCCCAGCGGATGCCGGGCGTGTCGCGGTCGGCTGTGAACGTGTCGGAGCGGGCTGCCAGCGTGAGGCGCAGGGTCTCTTTGATGCCGTTGCTCGACATTGTGGCGCCGCTCAGGGCGTCGAGTTTGGACGGATTGATTTGTTCGAAAGTCTTGCCCACGACTTGCCGGAACAGATGCTCTTCGGCTTCGGCGTAATAGTCGGGCGTCTCGGCATTTTCGCCCGAGGCCAGTGCCTTGAGCGTGTCGGCCGAGAAGAGCAGATAGAGCGGCGTGGCCCCGGCAAAGCCTGTCACCTTGGCGGCATAGGGTTGCGTGGCTACGAGCAGGCCGATGTTGTCGCCTTCGGCCGACTTCACCACCCAAGACGCTGAGTCGTTGGGTTGCAGACTGACGTCTTTGGCCAGTCCCAGACGGCTGATGACCTCTTGGTCCGGCAGCAGGGAGCGGTCGGAAAGATGAGCCTTTTGCGGTCCTGCTCCGATTTCTACGCCCAGCAGTTGCCCTGTCCATACGACGGTGCCGGCCAGCAGCAGGAAGACGATGAGCAGGGATATGGCGTGTTCGAGTAGGTTGATGAGTTTGTTCGTGTGGAGCATATAAACGGATGAGGGGATAAGACTTGAGAAGACGAAAGGGGATTAGGCTTCACGCAGAAAGTCGAAAGCCTCGTAGACGTCGTTTTGCGTGGCGTGGCAGTCGAGGGCAATGTCGCCTACGCCGTTGAGCAGGGTAAAGTTGATGACGCCGGCTTGATTTTTCTTGTCGTGTCGCATCAGGTCGTATAGATGGTCGTAGGCCTTGCAGTCGAAATCAAACGTGCCATAATAATCGCGGATGAACCTGACGCATTGCCGCATCACGCTCTCAGGGAATTGGCGAAGCGTGCAACTCAGATAGAGTTCGCAGACCAATCCCCAAGCCACGGCATATCCGTGCAACACGGCCCTGTCTTGTTCGAGAGCCAGACTTTCAAGGGCGTGGCCAAAGGTGTGACCAAGGTTGAGCGCTTTGCGCAGACCGTGCTCGTGGGGGTCGGCTTTGACGATGGCCTCTTTCACCTTGATGCTCTCGGCCACCATTTTTTGCAGGCGTGGCAGGTCGGGTTCGTTCAAGTCGAAGTCAAGATGCCGGCTGAGCAGGTCCCCGCCGCTAAGCAGGGCGTGCTTGAGCATCTCGGCATAGCCCGAGCGGATGTTTTCGGCGTCGAGCGTTTGGAGAAATTGTGTATTGATAATGACGGCTTCGCTCTCGTTGAATACGCCGATTTCGTTTTTCAGTCCGTCGAAGTTGATACCGGTTTTGCCGCCCACGGCAGCGTCTACCATAGCCAATAGGGTGGTGGGGATGTTGATGAAACGAATGCCGCGCTTGAATGTGGAGGCGGCAAATCCGCCCAAGTCGGTCACCATGCCGCCGCCAAGGCAGATCATCAGGCTGTGACGCGAACCGCCGCCATGGCCAAGTTGTTGCCACACGTCTGCCAGAGTGTCCAGCGTCTTATGCGTGTCGGTGGCACCGATGACGATGTGGACAGCCTCCTTCAGAGCCTCGCAGCCGTTGAGCAGGGGTAGGCATTTTTCGTGAGTGATGGTATCGGTGAGCACAAAAAGTTTGTCGGCTTTCGTGTTGCAGAGTGCCGCGAGTTCGTCGCAGATGGAAGTCGACAGGATGATTTGTTGAGCCATGGCGTTTAGTCTTGTTCGTAGTCGATGATGGCCTGACGATAGGGTTCGGGGATGTCGGCCGAGGTTTGTGTTTTGAGAGAGAAGCAGACCATGACGGTGGCACACTGGCACACCACGTTGCCCGTCTTCTCATTGATGGCACGCTGTTCGAGCGTAAAACTTTTCTGTCCCAGATGAGAGATGCGGGTTTCCACCACTATGGGGTCGCCATAGAAGATGGGCGAAAAAAAGTCGGCGTTGATGTTGGCCACCACCGGTACGACATCGGCGTTGCGGTAGTTCACTTTGAGCACCTTCACGAGATAGTCTTCCTTGCCCAAATCATAAAAAGCGAAATAGGCGTTGTTGTTGACGTGGCCGTAGCGGTCTACGTCGTTGAAGCGTATCTGTATGGGCACGCGGTGGCGGAAGTGTTTCAATTCGTCTGCCACGTTGGGCTGAGGTTTGCCGTGGGTTTCCATAATGTCGGAGAGGGGAGGGTGAAAGATTAAATTAAAGATACAGACCCGGCAAAAGTGTCCACGCGGCGGTGGGCATTTTGTCGGGTCGGATAAATGGAGTGCCGCCGAGGCGGTTTGAGGTTCGGACTATTTTATTTGCTCATCGACATCGTGCCGGAGCCGACCATTTGACCGTCGACAAAGATGTAGGCCGAATAGTTGCCGGCACTGAGGTATTCAGAGACGGCCACGTAGACGGTGACGTGCTGCTCCTCGCCCGTATATTCAATGGTGCGGGCGGCGGAATAGTCGATGTCTTTGTTTTCGTAGCGGAAAGTACCGCTGCGTCCCACCACGTCGTTCGTGGGCTTAAGCAGGCGGACATAGACCGTGCGGTTGCCGGTCTTGGCTGTGACGTTGCGGGTGATGGTGAAGTTAATGGCAAACTTGGCCACGTCTTTGCTGCGCTTGGCCGCTTTGCCGTTGCTCTTGAGTGCACTGATGCTGATGCCGGTGGCGTTGAGCTGAGAGGCCACGGCCACTTGATCGGATAGTTTGCTGTTGCGCTCGTTCACCTGTCGGTTTTCCTGTCGGGTGCGCTCAGCTTCGGCACGTGCCTCGTCGCGCTCGGTGGTGAGCGTGGCGTTGATTTGCTGGAGCGAGTCTACTTGGCGCACATAGTCTCTCAAGACGGCACGCACGGTCTCCAGTTCTTTTTTGAGTCGGAGAATTTCGGCGGCGCTTGTGGTCTTGAGGTTTTTCAACTCTTTGAGCAACTCTTCTGCACGGCGTTGCTCTGCGTCGAGACGGGCCACGAGCGAGTCGTCTTTGATGTCTTTTTTCATTTCGCCATATTGGGCTGCAAAGTCGGCATATTGGTTTTCCATTTCCTTGCGGTCCATTTCGGCCAACTGGCGAAGCTCTTCAAGTTCCTTGTCCTTGTCGCTTTCGCTCGACGAACTGCCACAACCGGCCATACCGGCGGCAGCCGTGATGGTGATGAAGGCAAGGATAAATCGGAGGGTCAGTTTCTTCATTTTCGGTAAGTCTGATGAGAATTAGTCAATGACGGTGTTCCAGCCGTGAACGTCGGGCTCGATGCCGTACTGGATGTTGCGCAGTTTGTGATAGAGTTTTTCAGAGACCGGTCCGGGTTTACCGTCTTTTGCAATGACGTAGCTCTTGTGGTTCTCCATATCGTCGATGCGGCCAATGGGGCTGATGACAGCTGCCGTACCGCAGGCGCCGGCCTCTTCAAATGTAGCCAGTTCCTCTTCGGGGATTTGGCGACATTCCACGGTCATGCCCAAGTCTTTGGCCAGTTGCTGGAGGCTCTTGTTGGTGATGGAGGGCAGGATGGAAGTAGACTTCGGCGTGATGTATTTGCCGTCTTTGATGCCGAAAAAGTTGGCGGCACCACATTCATCGATATATTTCTTCTCTTTGGCATCGAGATAAAATTCGCAAGAGTAGCCGGCGTCGTGGGCCATCTTGTTGGCACGCAGGCTGGCGGCGTAGTTGCCACCCACCTTATAAATGCCCGTGCCAAGCGGCGCAGCGCGGTCAAATTCGCGTATGATGACGTAGTTGGTCGTAGCGAAACCTCCTTTGAAGTAAGGACCGACGGGTGTGACGAAGATGAGGAAAAGATATTCGTCGGCAGGGTGAACACCCACCTGGGCACCGGTGCCGATGAGCAAGGGACGCAGATAGAGCGCAGCGCCACTTTCGTAGGGCGGAATGAAACGCTCGTTGAGTTTCACCACTTTCTTTGCCATTTCGATGAACATTTCGGTGGGTACCTCAGGCATCAAGATGCCGCGGCATGTGCTCTGCAGGCGCTCGGCATTGTCTTTCAGTCGGAAAATACGGATTTTGCCGTCGGGGCATCTGAAGGCCTTCTGGCCCTCAAAGGCTTCCTGGCCATAGTGCAGGCAGGTGGCCGCCATATGAATATTGATGGTGTCTGACGAACAAACTTCGATTTCTCCCCATTTGCCGTTGCGATAAGCGCAACGCACGTTGTAGTCGGTGGGCATATAGCCAAATGAAAGGTTGGCCCAGTCAATGTTGTTTTCCATTATCTGAATGTTTTGTTGTTTAGCTTGAAAGGTGACAGCAATGCTTTCGGATTGCTTATAATCTCTGCAAAATTACGCATAATCATTGGAAAAGGCGCCCAAAATGTGATAAATATGCTTTTCTCGGCCTTTGAGCGTTTCTTTAGACGCAAAAATCCCGAGCCGAAAGACGACCCGGGATTTTCTTATGGCAGTGGTCACGCCGAAGCGTGCGGTCAGGCCTGAGCGTAATCGGCCAAGTCGGCCGGCGTCAGTGAGGTGATGAAGCTGTAGTGCTTGGCCACATCGGCTTCGGCATGGCGGGCATACACTTTCACACTCTTGCCGAAGAGTTCGGCGTTGGCCGTGGCGTTGTGGAGTAAGAGATGGAGCATGATGATATCGGCAGCCATTTCCACGAGATGACGCGCACAGAGATCGTGGTAGTTCTGATCGGCGGCCTCTTTGACGCGGGCTACCACTTCCTCAAACTTATTGGCCATCTCTACGGCCTTGGCGCTGATGGTGGCATAGTCGGCACTGACTTCGGCACCCTCAAACTCGCGCATCTGAGCCAGATAAGAGCCGTTGGTGACATAGCGGATGGCGGCTACGACCTGGAGCTGCGTGGTGCCTTCATAGATAGACGTGATGCGGGCGTCGCGGTAGTAGCGTTGGATGGGATAGTCCATCATAAAGCCCGAGCCGCCGTGTATCTGAATGGCGTCGTAAGTGTTTTGGTTGCAATATTCAGAGTTCATACCCTTGGCCAATGGCGTGAGCGAGTCGGCCAGTTTGGCATAAAGCTTCTGTTCTTTACGCTCTTCGGGAGTGAGCTTGCGTTCTCGGGCGATGTCGTCGAGAGCCTTGTAGATGTCCACGTAGCGGGCGCACTGATAAAGCAAGGCACGGCCGGCATCGAGCTTGGCTTTCATCGTGGCGAGCATATCCTGCACGGCAGGGAACTCAATGATAGCTTTGCCAAACTGTTCGCGGTCGCGGGCATAAGCCAGACCTTCGTTGTAGGCAGCCTGTGAGATTCCCACACTCTGGGCGGCAATGCCGAGACGTGCACCGTTCATCAAGGCCATTACATATTTAATGAGGCCCAATTTGCGCTCGCCCACGAGTTCGGCTTTGGCGTTCTTGTAGACCAGTTCGCATGTGGGCGAACCGTGTATGCCCAGCTTATTCTCGATGCGGCGCACGTTGACTCCTCCGTCGCGCTTGTCGTAGATGAACATAGAGAGACCGCGTCCGTCGGTGGTGCCTTCTTCTGAGCGTGCCAAAACGAGGTGAAGTTCGGCGTCGCCATTGGTGATGAAGCGCTTCACGCCGTTGAGTCGCCAGCAGTTTTCGGCTTCGTCGAAGGTGGCTTTGAGCATCACGCTTTGCAGGTCGCTGCCGGCGTCGGGCTCGGTGAGGTCCATCGACATCGTCTCGCCCTCGCATATACGGGGAATGAAGCGGCTGTGCTGGTCTTCGTCGCCAAACTCATAGAGCGTCTCGATGCAGTCCTGAAGGCTCCAGATGTTGCCAAAACCGGCATCGCTTGCTGCCACCAGTTCGGCACACATTGTATAGGGCGTGATGGGGAAATTGAGACCGCCATAGCGGCGCGGCATGGTCATGCCGTTGAGGCCGGCCTTGACCATAGCGTCAAGGTTACGGGCTGTGCCGGAGGCATAATTCACGCGGTCGCCCACGTGATGGGGACCTTCGAGGTCCACACCCTCAGCATTGTCGGCAATGGTGTTGCCGGCCAGTTCGCCGGTGATGTCGAGCACGCGGTCAAAGTTGTCCATGGCATCCTCAAAGTCGAGCGGTGCGTAGTCGTAAGCGTCTTTGTCGCGGAAGTCGCGCTCTTTGAGTTCCACGATACGCTTCATGAGCGGATGGTTAAGTTCGAACCTCAGCTCGGGGTGGTCTGTATAATTGTTGGCCATTGTCGTTTATTTGCTGTTTTCTTTGTAATATTTGATCATCTTGGGCACGACCTCCTCGACCGAACCGGTGATGACGTAGTCGGCAATCTGGTTGATGGGGGCTTCGGGGTCGGTGTTGATGGAGATGACAATGCCGCTCTCTTTCATGCCGGCCACGTGCTGGATGGCACCGCTGATGCCGCAGGCTATGTAGACCTTCGGGCGCACGGTGACTCCGGTCTGGCCAATCTGACGGTCGTGTTCGCAGAAGCCGGCATCGACGGCGGCGCGACTGGCGCCCACCTCGCCGTGAAGTTCTTCGGCCAGCTTGACGAGCAGGTCGAAGCCTTCTTTTGAACCAACACCATAGCCGCCGGCCACCACGATGGGAGAGCCTTTAAGGTTGTTGCTGGCCTTTTCGACGTGGCGCTCGATGACCTTAACCACATAGTCGGTCTCGGGCACATATTTGGCCACGTCTTCGTAGATGATTTCTCCATTATAATATTCGGCCACTTTCTCAGCCTTCATCACGCCTGAGCGCACGGTGGCCATCTGCGGCCTATTGTCGGGGTTGACGATGGTGGCCACGATGTTGCCGCCGAAAGCCGGACGGATCTGATAGAGCAGGCCGTCGTAGTGTTTGCCCGTCTTCTTGTCGTCATAGTCACCAATTTCGAGGGCCGTACAGTCGGCTGTGAGACCACTGGTGAGCGATGAAGAAACGCGCGGTCCGAGGTCGCGGCCGATGACCGTGGCGCCCATCAGACAGATCTGCGGTTGCTCTTGTTTGAACAGGTTGACCAGAATGCTGGTGTGAGGCTTCGAGGTGTAGGGATAGAGGCCCTCGGCGTCAAAAACGTGGAGTTTGTCCACGCCGTGAGCCAGAATGTCTTTTTCCACTTTTCCCGTGATGCCGCTGCCGGCTGCGATGGCTTCAAGCTGCACGCCGAGCTGGTTGGCCAGTTTGCGGCCTTTGGTGAGGAGTTCGTAAGACACCTCTTCGACGGTTGTGCCGTCTATTTCGCAATATACAAATACGTTGTTCATTTCTTGAAAGTTGATTGCGTCGTTGTGTGTTAGTGCGGAAGTGAGTGACTCATCCGATGGTATGGCTCTCGAGCAGTTCTTTGATGAGGCCTTCCACGTCGGCGTCGGCACCGGTGAGGCGCTTGCTCTCTTTGGCTTTGAAGACAATGTTTTGCACGGCCTTCACCTTGGTGGGCGAGCCGGCCAGACCGCATTGGTTGAGGTCGCCGTCCACGTCGGCCACGCTCCACTGCGTCACGGTGAGATAAGGCTTACGCTCATATTCTTCGGCATAGGGCAGGTTGCCGTCGGCCGGACGCTCCATAGGGGCAGAGGCGCGTTTGTATTTCATCACGAGCTTGGCGTTGCGCGGCCGGCAAGGGGCTGCGTTGCCGTTGACCGTCAGCAAAACGGGTATGGGGGCTGTGACGCGTTCAATGCCACCGTCGATGGTGCGTGTCACCGTAACGATGCCGTCTTTCACACTGTCCACGCTCGTCACGTAAGTCACCTGGTTGATGTCGAGTTTCTGTGCCACTTGCGGACCCACTTGTGCGGTGTCGCCGTCGATGGCCTGGCGGCCGCCAATGACGATGTCGGGCAAGCCAATCTTACGGATAGCCATTGACAGGGCGTAGCTGGTGGCCAGTGTGTCGGCTCCGGCAAAAGCGCGGTCGGTGAGCAACACACCGCCATCGGCGCCGCGATAGAGCCCTTCGCGGATGACGTCGGTGGCGCGGGGAGGACCCATCGTCAGAATGGTCACCGTCGAACCGGGATGTTCGTCCTTGAGGCGCAGGGCCTGTTCGAGCGCGTTGAGGTCTTCGGGATTGAAAATGGCGGGCAAGGCGGCACGGTTGACCGTCCCTTCGGGAGTCATCGCGTCTTTACCCACGTTGCGCGTGTCGGGTACCTGCTTGGCAAGTACAACTATCTTCAGACTCATTTGTAATAATAATTATAAGGTGTATAGTATTAGTGTAAAACGAAAAATAAGCCTTGAGGGTTAAGTCCCTCTTCTCGGCGAAGTTAGTGCAACTCAGCGAAAAGGCCAAAAATATTGGCTGTTTTTTTTCGGTCTTACGGCTGTTCTTTAGAATGTAAAATCTTTCAAAATAAGCACTTTACGCGCAGGAGTGGATAAGACAAAAGACGACCGACAATGCTGTCGGTCGTCTTGAAGTGTATATGAAGTGGTGGTGTTTAGTGTTTGCGGATGTAGTCGGCAATCCACGCGCCCACCTCTTTGGTGCCGTATTTGGCGCCGCCTTCAACCTGAATTTCTGGTGTGCGGACATTCTGGGCCAGGCTGGCGTCGACGGCCTCGCGGATGAGGGCGCCTTCGGCCGTCAGACCGAAGTATTCAAACAACATGGCGGCTGAAAGGATTTGGGCCAGCGGGTTGGCGATGTTGAGGCCTTTGGCTTGGGGCCATGAACCGTGGATGGGTTCAAACACAGGCGTGCTCTCGCCGGTAGATGCCGAAGGCAACAGACCCATAGAGCCGGTGATGCAAGAGCCCTCGTCGGTGAGGATGTCGCCAAAGGTATTCTCGGTCACCATCACGTCGAAATAGCGCGGTTCCTGTATCATACGCATAGCGGCATTATCCACATACATGAAGTCGGTCTCAATGTCGGGATGTTTGGCGGCTACTTCTTTGGCCACCTTGCGCCACAGACGGCTTGAGGCCAAGACGTTGGCCTTGTCCACTACGGTGACGTGCTTGCGGCGGCGGCCGGCATATTCGTAGGCTACTTCAAGGATGCGCTCCACCTCCTGGCGGGTGTAGGCGTTGGTGTCGTAGGCATAGTCGTCACCTTCTTTCTTCTCCCCAAAATACATACCGCCGGTGAGCTCACGGATGCAGATGAAGTCGGCACCTTTGACGAGTTCGTCTTTGAGCGGAGATTTATGGACGAGGCAGTCGAAAGTGGTCACGGGACGTATGTTGGCAAAGAGGCCGAGCTTCTTGCGCATGGCCAGCAGGCCTTGTTCGGGGCGCACTTTGGCATTGGGGTTGTTGTCGAACTTGGGATCGCCCACCGACGAGAACAACACGGCGTCTGCTTCACGGCAAATGTTGAAGGTCTCTTCGGGGAAGGGGTCGCCCACGGCGTCGATGGCTGCGGCGCCGCAAAGGGCCGGCGTGAAAGTGATGTCGTGGCCGAAGCGCTCGGCAATGGCTTTCATCGCCTCTACGCCCTGCACGGATATTTCGGGGCCGATGCCGTCGCCGGCCAACACTGCAATGTGGAGTTTCATATCTTGAACGTTTTGAGTTTGTTATTTGTCTTTCTTACCAAAGATGGAGAAGTGCACATAGCGTTTGGGATGTGCCTTGAGGTCTATCATGAGCGAGTCGGCGTGGTGCAGTGTGCCGTTGAGGTTGTCGTAGACGCCGCGGTCGTTGAGGAAGAGGCCGAGCGTGTTGTCGCGGCTCTGCAGTTTGCCGCTCAGATAGTTGGTGGTCTGGTTGAGGTTGTCGGTGGTCTGTTTGAGTCCTGCCAGTGTGGCGTTGGCGTTGTCGACGGTGCCTTTGATGTCGGTCTGTGCCAGTTGGTCGCTCACGCTTTCCAGGTTCGAACCGATGCGGTTGGCCTTGGCCATCAGACCGGGCACTTCGCTTTGCATCATCGTGTTGAGGGCGGCCGTGCTCTCTTTGAGATTGTGGGTGATTTCGGCCGTGTTGTGGAGCATCTCGGCCAATGCCGGGTCGGCTGTGAGGCGGTTGAGGTTGCCCATGATAGAGTCGAGCTTGGGTAGCAGGCTCTCTACTGCCGGAAGCATAGCCTCAAGTTTTGTCATGGCCCCTTCGTGTATGCCGCCGGTGATGGTGTCGCCCACCGAGAGGTTTTGTGTGGGGTTGGGCCCCAAGACGAGGCTCATCTTCACGCCGCCCATCAGTTCCGACTCCAGTTCGGCCGTGGTGCCGACGGGCACGTTCATCGACTTGTCCAGTTCGATGCACACCACCACATTGTCCGTGCGGCTGTAGTCATACTGTATGTCGCGCACGATGCCCACGGGATAGCCATTGGCATAGACGGCGTTTGACACGGCAAGCCCCTGGATGTTGTGGAACTTGACGTAGTAGGTATTGGTCGAACTGAAAACGTTGACGCCCTTAAGGAAGTTAAGGCCCATCCATAGCAATACGATGGCCACGATGGCCATCAAGGCAATTTTCACCTCTTTACTGATGCGTATCATAGTTTTTCTGCTGTGTGTGTCGGTTTGTGGAATGGTTATTGGCGTTTGGCCAGTTTGATGGCTTCGGCCAGATTGATGCGTTCGCCGTCGAGGAATGCCACGATAAACGTGTCGGGAAATTTGGCGGCGATGTCGCGCTGTGTCTGTTTGATGGCGGCGTAGCTTGTGGTCTCGCCGTAGGTGTATTTGTAAAGACCGTTTTCGCGGTATGAGGTGACGGGCGAGAGCGACTTAAACCGCTTGTCGCCGGCCTTGAGCGGTCCGTCGGTGGCAAAGAGCTGGACTTTGAAGACCGGTTTGCCGCTATGCTTGTTGGCCGTCTTGGCTGTTGCCTCTTTGGGCTCTGCCTTGCCCGTTTGATTATGAGTCTTGTCCTCGTTGGTCTCGGCCGGCCGGCTTTCGCTCTTGGGCGCTTCGGGCACTCTGAGGCCTTCGGGCTCGGCGTTGTCTATCTTGTCGGGGGCTATGAGAGGAGAGAATGTGGCGGCGACGTTGCCTGCGTGTGTCTTGATGTATTTTTGTATGCCTGCGGCAATGCTGCGGGCCAAGGCCGACTGTCCGGCCGACGAGAGGAGGTAGTTTTCTTCTTCGGGGGTGGAGATGAAGCCCAACTCGGTCAGCACAGCCGGCATGGAGGTCTTGCGCAACACGAGGAAACCGGCTTGGTGCACTCCCTTGTTCTGTCGGCCCGAACTGACGTATTGCTGCTGTATGGCCCGGGCCAGTTCCACGCTTTGCTTCATATAGCGGTCTTGCATCAGCTCAAAGATGATGTAGCTCTCGGCCTTGTTGGGGTCGAAACCCTCGTAGGTCACCTTGTAGTCTTTCTCATACGTGATGACGGCGTTCTCGCGTTTGGCCACTTCCAGATTGGCTGCCGCGCGCGCCATACCGAGCGTATAGGTCTCGGCGCCGTAGGCGATGCGTCCTTTGGGCAGGGCATTGGTGTGGATGGAAACGAAGAGGTCGGCCTTGTTGCGGTTGGCTATGTCGGCCCGTGTCTGAAGCGGGATAAACACATCGGTCTGTCGCGTATAGACAATGCGAATGTCAGACGATGAGGCCTTGAGCAGTCTGCCTGTCTCGAGTGCCACGGCCAGGTTGATGTCTTTCTCTTTGCCACGACTGCCCACGGCACCGGCATCATGACCGCCGTGTCCGGCATCAATCACAATCGTGAAGCGGCGGCTGTCTTCGTCGTCGGCCAGCGCCGCAAAAGGCCAAGCCAGGAGGACGGCCCAAAGCAAGAGACCAATATGACGAAAAACACGACGCGGCAGGCGCATGGTGGTGAAAGACATAGTGAAGGTTTTTGATTGACGCCGCAAAGGTAGGCAATTTTTTCAAAAAACGTCGGCCACGTTTTGAGTTTTAGAGCGATACCGCCACTGTAGGAGGCAAAACAGCGCAGAAGACTCTGCAGACTGCGTCGCCGGCTTCTGTGTCTGACCATCCCCAAAATCGAATGAATTTCTTTTCTCCTCGCTGTTCAAAATATAGGGCCTGTGGTGACAAACATTCTTTGTTTTTTAACGGAAAAGCTTTGCCGCATGTCGGCAATACTGACCAAAATGCCCGAAATGCTCTTCCCGACTTATCCTCTTAGACTTGAGCCCGCCTGCCATAAGGCCTGTTTTTCCTGTCATAAGCCCAGTTCCTCCGCTCCCTATTCCCGTAAACGCCTGAAAATAAACAAAAAATACTCTTTTCAGGCCCTCCTCTTCTCTCTTATGCCAAAGATAACCCCATTGGGACAGCGCCCAAAAGACAATGCACACATCGACGATGGGGTGGGGCGTCGCTCTTATATATATTATAGGAGTGCAGGCCGAAAACTGACACGGCGTCACCAAATCAAGTGAAGAATTTTACAAAAGAAAGAAAAATATTATAGAAAATATCTTTATGGTTAAAATAAAAGATATAACTTTGCACTTGTAAAGCAAAACGAATAGAAAACCAAACAAAACTATACTCAGACTCATGGAAACAAAACCGATGAAAAAGAAATGGGTGATTATGTTCGCTCTGATGGCGCTCGTGGCCATAGGCGGCATCTTCTGTCCCGAACACGTGTCGCTGTGGGAGAGTGACGCCGCCGTCGACACGGCCGATGTGGCCTGGATGATTACGGCCACCATCTTCGTGCTGATGATGACGCCGGGCCTCTCGTTCTTCTACGGCGGCATGGTGGGCAAGAAAAACGTCATTTCCACCATCCTCCAGAGTTTCATCGCCATGGGCCTCGTGAGCGTGATATGGGTGGTCGTGGGTTTCAGTCTGTCGTTTGGCAGCGACATTGGCGGCGTGATTGGCGACCCGCGCACGTTCTTTATGTTCGACGGCGTAGGCGGCAAAACCGACGCTCTGCTGGCGCCGACCATACCGCTGGCCCTTTTTGCCCTCTTCCAGATGAAATTTGCCATTATCACGCCCTCGCTCATCACCGGTTCGTTTGCCGAGCGCGTTAAGTTTTCGGCCTATTTGGTCTTTATGGCGCTCTTCTGCATCATTATTTATTGTCCTTTGGCCCATTGCACGTGGCATCCCGAAGGCCTTTTCAAACAGTGGGGCGTAGTGGACTTTGCCGGCGGCATCGTGGTGCACGCCTCGTCGGGTGTGGCAGCCTTGGCCGGAGCCATTTTCTTGGGACGGCGCAACCGCGCCATACGTTCAGACGCACCGGCCAATGTGCCTTACGTCATTCTCGGTGCCGCTATGCTTTGGCTTGGATGGTTCGGCTTCAATGCCGGTTCGTCGCTGCGTGCTGACTCCATCGCCGTCAAGGCATTCCTCAACACCAACACGGCCTGTGCCACGGCCATGCTCACTTGGCTCTTTTTCGACTGCTTGCGCGGACGAAAGGCTTCGGCTATGGGCGCTGCTGTAGGTGCCGTGGTCGGTCTGGTGGCCATCACGCCGTCGGCCGGTTATGTCACGGTGGGACAGAGTTTCTTTATCGCCTTTGCCACTACTATAGTGTGCAATGTGGCCTGCCACCGCACCGAAAACTCACAACGACTTGACGATGCCCTCGACGTCTTCCCCACACACGGCACGGGCGGCATCGTGGGCACCATCCTCACCGGCATTTTCATTCAGGAAGGACTCATTTCGGGCACATCAGAGGGCTGGGGCGTCTTTGGTTATCACCTGCTGGCCGTGGTCATTGTCTTTGCCTACACCTTCGTGATGAGTATGGCCCTCTATTGGCTCGTCAACAAGATGATACCGATGCGCGTGTCTCACGAAAGTGAGCGGCTCGGTCTCGACGTAAGCCAGCATGGCGAGTCCTACAACTTTGCAGACGCACAGACCGAAGAGGTCGACGACTGACAAGCCTACTGAACCTGTCTTCATACGCACAACGTCATAACCTAAAACAACACAAAAACAACATTAAACTAAGACTGGATTTGATAGGTAGGTGACGGGCGAGAGGTGAAACGTCTTCTCTTGAAGGCTTTCCCATCTCGCCCGTTTGGCGTATTTTTGCAGAAAATTTAACGACTATGACTGCCGATCCTAAACATATTCACATCGCCGACTATGTCTACGACCTCCCCGACGAGCGTATCGCCAAATATCCCAAGGCCGTGCGCGACGAGTCCAAACTCTTGCACTATCGCGACGGAGAGGTGGGCGAAGACGTCTTTTACAATCTCCCCGACTACCTGCCCGCCGGAGCCTTGATGGTGATGAACAACACTAAGGTGATACGCGCCAGACTGCATTTTCATAAAGCGACCGGCGCACTTATAGAGGTGTTTTGCTTCGAACCGCACACGCCTGCCGACTATCAAGTCTCTTTTGCCACACGTGGCAATGTGACGTGGACGTGTCTGATTGGCAACCTCAAAAAATGGAAAGAGGGCGTGCTGGAACGACCCGTCAATGTGGGCGGACAGACCGTGATGCTTCGGGCCGAGAGGCTGGGCGTATGTGGTACAGGGCATGAAGTGCGTTTCAGTTGGACCGACGACAGCCTCACTTTCTCAGAAGTGCTCGAGGCTATTGGCGAACTCCCCATCCCGCCTTATCTCAACCGTGAGACCGAGGCCTCAGACCTCCAGACCTATCAGACGGTCTACTCCAAAGTGAAAGGATCGGTGGCTGCGCCGACGGCCGGACTCCATTTCACCACTCGCGTGCTCGAGACGCTTGCCGAGCGGGGCGTGGAATTGGACGAGGTGACCCTTCACGTCGGAGCCGGCACGTTCAAACCCGTCAAATCCACGGAGATTGGCGGCCACGAAATGCACGCCGAACAGATAGCCGTGAGCCGGCATACCATAGAGCGGCTCATCGCTCATGGCGGACAGTGTATTGCCGTCGGCACCACCTCTGTCCGCACATTGGAGAGCCTATATTATATAGGAGTGGCCGTGCACGACAATCCCTCACTCTCGCCCGACGATCTGAACGTCACGCAATGGCAGCCCTACGACTATGCAGCCGCCGTGGCCACGCCTCTGACTACGCTCGAGGCACTCAAGTCGCTTTTGGACTATATGCAGAGTAACGACCTGCCGGTCATTCACGCTTCCACGCGCATCATCATCGCTCCCGGCTATCAGTTTCATATCGTCAAAACCCTCATCACCAATTTCCACCAGCCGGGCAGTACGTTGCTCTTGCTCGTCTCGGCTTTTGTGAAAGGCGACTGGCGGCGCATCTACGACTATGCCCTAAGCCACGATTTCCGTTTCCTCTCTTATGGCGACAGCTCCATATTGAATTTTTGACATGAAAGACAACGACAAAGAACTTCTCCCTTTGACCGACGAGCGGGGAAGCATTGTGGGCAAGGCCACGCGAGGCGAATGTCACGGCGGGTCTATGCTGCTGCATCCTGTCGTCCACCTGCACGTGTTCAACTCGGCGGGTGCGCTCTATCTTCAGAAACGTCCCGACTGGAAAGATATTCAGCCGGGACGATGGGACACGGCCGTAGGCGGCCACGTGGACTGGGGCGAAACCGTCGAAGAGGCTCTGCGGCGGGAGGTGCGCGAAGAGATAGGCCTCACAGATTTTATGCCCACTTTCATCTGCCGCTACGTCTTTGAGAGCAAGAGGGAGCGCGAACTGGTCCACGTCTATCAGACCGTGACCGATACGCCGCTCTGCCCATCACCAGAGACGGCCGGCGGAAGATTTTTTTCGCGTGAAGAAATCCTCTCGCTCATTGGACAGGACTATTTCACGCCCAACTTCGAACAAGAGTGGCAACGCCTGTTTGGCGGAAAAGATTGATTGTCACAAAACAAAAAGCTACCGGACTGAGTCTGTCAGAGCGGTAGCTTTTTTCTATTCAAAAACCATAAGGGTTGAGCCGTCGGGCTTGGTCGTTCAGCCGGTTTTCAAGATTTGAAAACTCGCCGTCGACCTGTTCGGCAATGGCCGGTTTGAGTTCCAGTGCCTTTTTGAGGTCTTCCATGGCCCCGGCTTCGTCTTTGAGCGTGTGCTTGATGCCGCCACGCAGTTTGTAGGCCTCGGCAAAGTCGGGCAGTTGGCTGGTGGCGTCGTCAAGGGTCTTGAGCGCTTCGTCGGTGCGCGTGGCAACGAGATGGGTATTGGCCAGTTGCAAAAAGGCTTCGCGGCTGAAGGGATTGAGCTCAAGGGCGTGAGTCAACGCTGCCACGGCCTCGTCATATTGAGCATTAGCCGTGAGTACCTTGCCATGAAGCACAAAGTCTTCGTCGTCGGCCTCCTCACATCCAGTCAGCACTGCCGTGTCTTGAAGTGCCTCTCCGGCAGAGCCCATATCAAGCAGCACCTGCGCTCTCAGACGGCGGGCCAGACGAAAGCCTTCGGCCTGGGTGAGTGCCTGGGTGAGGCGGGCTATTGCCATAATGTCGTTGTGAAGAGCATGGGCGGCAATGGCCGAGAGATAAGCGGCTCGCGGTTCCTCCGGTTGGGCGGCAATCAGTTTCTCGGCCGTGTCATACATTGCCTCATACTGCCCCGTCCGTCCTTGGGCCCGTGCCAAGAGTAGAGCCGTCTCCACGTTGTCGGGCTGTGCCTCGCAGATATTCTCGAGCAAGGGGCGGGCGTGTTCAAAATCCTGCAAGGCGAGATAGGTTTCTGCCAGATAGCCCTTCACCTGTAAATCGTCCGGGCAAAGTTCGAGGGCATTTTCAAAATAGGGCGCGGCCATAGCGGCCTCGCCCATTTTGAGTGCCCGCACGCCGTTGTCGCGCAGGATATTGAATTGCCGCTCGATGTTTTTCTGTTTCTCGGCTTCGGGAGACAACGCCTCCTTTTTGCCGAAGAGTTTGTCGAGCAGTCCCATGATTAACCGTAGATGATCTTGCCGCTTTCGTCTTCGTAGGGCGTCAGATCCTTGGCATACTGGTTCATGGCTCTGAGGCTCATACCCATGCTGGAGAAACCGCCGTCGTGGAAGAGGTTCTGCATCGTGACTTTCTTGCAGAAGTCAGAGAAGAGCACCACGCAGTAGTTGGCACACTCTTCAGCGGTGGCATTGCCCAGGGGCGACATCTTGTTGGCAAAGTCCATCATGTTGTCGATGTCCTTGATACCCTTACCGGCCGTGGTAGGCGTGGGCGACTGAGAGATGGTGTTGATACGCACGTTCTTTTCGCGGCCATAGATGTAACCGAACGAGCGGGCAATGCTTTCGAGCATGCTCTTGGCGTCGGCCATGTCGTTGTAGCCGAAGAAGGTGCGCTGTGAAGCTACGTAGGTCAGAGCAACGACCGAGCCGCCTTCGGCAATGGCGTCCTGCTTCTTGGCCACCTGCAACATCTTGTGGAAAGAAATGGCAGAAATATCGAGCGTCTTCTGGAGATAACCATAGTCCAGATCGTCGTATGTGCGGTGTTTGCGCACGTTGGGGCTCATACCGATTGAGTGGAGCACAAAGTCTATCTTGCCGCCGAGTTTTTCAACGCTTTCCTTGAAAACCACCTCGAGGTCTTCCACGCTGGTGGCATCGGCAGGGATAATCGGTGCGTTAAGTTTTTCAGAGAGTTCGTTAAGTTCACCCATGCGCAAGGCCATAGGCGTGTTGCTCAAAGTGATGATGGCGCCTTCTTCAACAGCCTTTTCGGCTACTTTCCAGGCGATTGACTCCGAGTTCAAAGCGCCGAAGATGATACCGCGCTTACCTTTCAATAAATTGTGGGTCATGTCTTTTTATTTTTGAAACTTAAAAACGGCGCAAAATTACTCATTTTGTGCAATATAGACAAGCGTATGTCTAAAAAACTTGCAGCGCAGCCTCACGAAGGGGTTGCGCTGCAGTGATATGATGTGTTTGTTTTAGGCTTCGGCGTTAGGGCGCTCGATGTAGGCAATCACATCGCCTTTGGCCACGTGGCTGCCTTGCTTGGCGTTAATTTCCACAAGTTTGCCGCCGAGTGCCGCCGGCAGTTCGACAATCTGGCCGTGGGCATTCTCGATGTAGCAGAAGAAGTCGCCTTCGGCATATTCCTTGCCGATGAAGGGCTCAATGCCTTTGACACATTCGCCATCGCCACCGATTTCCCAGAGCACGATGCCGCCTTCGGGAGCCACAATGGCGTCGGCCTTGGCGTGCTTGAAGGCTGCAGCCTCTTCGGGACTGATGCCTTGCGAAGCGCTCTTGTCTTTGGCGGCTTGCAGGTCGGCCAGGAAGCGTTTCTTGGCGGCACCGCTCTTATAGTCGCGATATTGTGTTTCGTGCATGGCAAACTCGAAGAGTTCTTCGTCGTCCTCTCCGCGATCCCAGCCGTTTTCTTCCATTTCCTTTTCAAAGCGGGCAAGGTCGTCGGGATAGTAGCTCTGCGGGTCGGCCGTGGTGAACTCATAGCCTTTCTCTTTGGCCAGTTCCTTGATCTCGTCGGCCACTTCGCCGGGCAGTTTGCCGCTCTTGCCAAGTATCATACCCCAGATGCTGTCGTCCATCATCGTGTAGCGGGGCTTGCCCATCGACTCGGTGAGGAGGTTCATCAAGGCAATGTTCTTGACATATTGTGAGAAGGGGGTGACGAGGGGAGGATAACCCACGCGCGGCCATACATAGGCCACTTCGTTGAAGAGCTTGACGAGCAGGGCGTCTTCAGAGAGCGGCTCTTTGCCTTCTTTGGCGCGGTTGCTGTTGATGGCAGCCTGCACGCCTACGAGGTCGGCCATCATCGAACCCATCATACCGCCGGGCAGACCGCAACCCAAGAGGAGCGAACTCATCAGCTTGTTGGCAGGGTTCATGAAGTAGCCGAGGAAGTCGTCGATAAACTCCTGAGTGAGTTTGCGAGCCTCCATATAGGCGTCCATATTGATTTCGGGCACGTCGAAACCATAGTGTTTGAGCATAGACTGCACCGAAATGACGTCGGGATGCACCTTGCCCCAAGAGAGCGGCTCCATGGCCACGTCAATCACGTCGGCACCGTTTTTGCAAACCTCCAGAATGCTGGCCATTGACAGACCGGGACCGCTGTGACCGTGGTATTCGATGATGATTTCGGGATGCTTGTCTTTGATCATCTTGGTCAGTTTGCCCAGCATGGCAGGCTGTCCGATACCGGCCATATCCTTGAGGCAGATTTCGGGAGCACCGGCTTCGATGAGCTGGTCGGCGATGCCGGCATAATATTCAGCGGTGTGAATGGGTGAGGTGGTGATGCAGAGGGTGGCCTGGGGCGTCATACCGGCCTCGAGGGCGTATTTGATGGAAGGGATGATGTTGCGCACATCGTTCAGACCGCAGAAGATGCGGGTGATGTCGACGCCCTGTGCGTGTTTCACCTTATACATCAGGCGGCGTACGTCGGCCGGTACGGGGAACATACGCAGCGCGTTGAGGCCGCGGTCGAGCATATGGGTCTTGATGCCCACTTCGTTGAAGGGCTTGGTGAAGGCGCGAACGGCCTGGTTGGGGTTTTCACCATAGAGCAGGTTCACCTGCTCGAAGGCGCCACCGTTGGTTTCTACGCGGGCGAAGCAGCCCATCTTTATGATGACCGGAGCAATACGTTCGAGTTGGTCTTTGCGCGGTTGGAATTTGCCGCTACTCTGGAACATGTCGCGGTAGAGCAGGCTGAATTGAATTTTACGCTTTGCTGTCATAAATACGTGGTATGTTTAATGTGTCAGAGATAATAGCTGTTTTCTCTTGCTCAAAAAGTGATGTTTTGAGCAATTATGCTGCAAAAGTAATACTTTTCTTTGTAATATTTATGTTTTGCTCCAATTTAGCGAATTTAGCCATCACGTATCTGTGCTTTTAGGCTAATTGCAAAGGAGATGGACGAGTGGGGGATGGCGTATGACGTGAAACTGTGTTTTGGTGATGAATGAGACGCCTGGAGTGGTCTGTCAAACTTCAGAGAGCAGCGTGGCCGCTCCTATACATATATTATATATAAGCCCTGAGTCCCCGCCTCCCGTTCCGCTATACCACTATTTATATGACCAATCATCCCTTTTCGTTGAAAAAAGCGCAACGGCACTGCGGATTTTTCTCTGATTGTTGCGCATTTTGCGGATTTTTTTGCAAATTTGCGCCGAATAAGAATGAGATAGGCCGCAGAGGTTGTATGATTTGTTCAAGTCTGGCGGCCGCTATCCAATAATACAACTTATATGGCAATTTTTCTCAACAAAGTAGTTGGTGATTTTAGCAAGGGTACCGGCGAAAGCGATATTCTTTTTTCTAAAACGGTCAAGGCTGGCAAGCGTATTTATTATATCGATGTCAAGCAAGACAGACACAACGAACTCTACATTTCTATCACAGAGAGCAAGAAAATCAAGGAAGGCACCGAAGAGGAGCGACCGATGTTTGAGAAACACAAGATTTTCCTTTATCGCGAAGACCTTGAAAACTTTATGAACGCTTTTGCCGACGCGGCCCAATACACTTTCGACAACTGCCCGCGACGCTCTTACGACTACACGCGTCGCCAGACGGGCTATGCAGATGCCGAACCGCATTATGGCCATCATGGTGTGGCCGAAGAGCCTGAAAGCTATGACACCGCTGCCAAACCGGACCTTTCTGATTTGGTGTTCTAAAAAGTAATTTATTCCCCTCGACTTATCAGACCTCCCACGGACGCAATGAGACGATTTGTGCCCGCGTGGAGGTCTGTCTCTTATATACCCAAATTGTTGCCTTTTCCCCAATCACACAATCACACGCTTGTAACGCGTTGAGCGTGTGTAAGATGTGGTGATTGGACGCTCCAGTCACGTTCAGTCACGCGGCGGGATGGGATAATGGGCCTGAAAGCCCTGAAGGGGCCATACCGCTGTTGGTTGGCCAACTGTCGCCGCCTAATCATAAACGCTCTTTCTATTATCTTGTCTTTGTCTGCCCTAAATCACACGACCGCCCGGACCAATGCATGGTTCGGGCGGTCGTATGTGGCGGCCGTCGAGGCCGGTCAGGTCGTTTAGGCCTGGAAGCGCTTGGAGGCGCGGAGCAGGTGGCGGGTCATCGACACCAATTCCTGCAACTCCTGCAAGGTGTTGAGATAGAGCAGGGCCACTTTGATGTTGCTGTCTTCGCGCTGTATGCGGTCTTGTTGTTTGTGGCGGATTTGCGAGATGCGGGCCTTGATAGCGTTGCCCTCAACGAGCAGTTCGTCGGAGTCGGCAAAGTTGCCCGACACAATCATGTCTTGCGAGCGCGATAGCAGTTTGTCCACGTCGTTGAGCACGGGCCGCAACTCTTCGCAGCTTTCGGGCGGCAGCGGATTGAAGTTGTTGTCCACGTGTTCCATCACCGGTTCGAGCATACGCTTGAGCGAATAAATGATCTGCGTGGAGTTGTTGCAGCCAAGATGGAACCACGTGTTTTTCTCTACGGCCTGCATATAGTCAATCTTGCGCATACCGAGGATTTCCTTGCGGCGATAGCGTTTCCACTTGTTTTTCATTTCGTCGATGGCGTGGCCCACGTTGCGCAGGCTGCGCACGTCTTCGTTCATCAGTCCCGAGGTGATGCCGCTCAGGTTTTCGCGAGTGAAGTTGATGAGTTCGGCCTGCGTCTGCGTCACGTGTTGTTTGAGCAGCTGCCAAGTCTCGCGTTTGTCGTGGCAACGCACCAACTGGCGGAAGAGTGTGTCGACCGTGTCGGTCTCTTGTTTTTTCTTGAATTTGCGGTTGTTGTTGACCAATACGAGCACGAGCACGCCGATGAGCAATATCATGGCGAAGATGCCGCCGATGTGGTTGAGCGTGGCAATGATGAAACTCATGATGAAGGCGGCTCCGGCCGTGATGAACCAACCGCCGATGACGGTGATGACGCCGGTGATGCGGTAGACGGCGGTCTCACGTCCCCAGGCTTTGTCGGCCAGGCTCGTACCCATAGCTACCATAAAGGCCACATAGGTCGTTGAGAGCGGCAACTGTAGCGACGTGCCCACCACGATGAGCAGGCCGGCCAGCACCAGGTTGACCGAGGCGCGCACCAAGTCGAAGGCCACACCTTCGTCGAGCACGGCCTCGTCGGTGTTGAAGCGTGTGCCGAGCCATGCTTTCAGTCCGCGCGGCACGAAACGGTTGACAGCCTGTGTGCCGTTGAGCACGTTGCGCACAATCTTGCGGGCTATGCGTGATGAGCTGAACACCTCTTCGCCGTCGTCTTGGCGCGACAGGTTGACGGTGGTCTCCACCACCTTGTGGGCTTTTTTGGAGCGGAATATGGCGATGGTCATAATGACGCCGGCGGCGATGAGGAACAGGTGTTTCATTGGCAGCGTCGAGGGTCCGGCCAGCACCGACATGCTGTAGCCGGCCGCTTCCGTCGTGCCGTGGTTGGCCGAGAAGTCAAGGAACGACTCCAGACCGGCCAGCGGCGTACCGATGAAGTTCACCAGGTCGTTGCCAGCAAAGGCCATGGCCAGAGAGAATGTGCCGAACAGCACGATGACCTTAAATATATTAATATGGAGCAGGTGCAAGATTTCAGTCAAAACCGTGAAGACCACAAGGCCCACCAAGAGAATGGTCAGATGATGGCCGGCCACCCAATCGGACACGCCGAGCATTTTGAGTAAGTCTGAGCCTTTGAGACCACTCACCAGCAGAAAGTAGAAAATGGCCGTCACACTGATGCCGCCAAACAGGGCGATGCTCCAGCGCAGGTGCTTCTTGTAGTTGAAAGTGAAGATGATACGTGTGAGCCACATCACCAACAGACCAAACACAAAGGCGATGGCCACCGAGAGGAATATGGCAATGATCACCTGCAAAGCCTTGTCGGTGTTGATGAGCTGGTCGTAGGTGTAGCTCGAACCGATGATCTTCGACATGGCAATGGCCGAACTACCGCCCAACAGGCCGAACACCATCGACACGGTGGTCGACGTGGGCATACCCAGCGTGTTGAAAATGTCAAGCAGGATGATGTCGGTCGCCGCCACCGAGAGAAAGATGCACATCACGTCGTCCAGCGAATAATAGGCCGGGGTGAAGATGCCGTGTCGGGCAATGTCCATCATACCGCTGCTGGTCGAGGCACCCACAAAGATGCCGACGGCGGCCACGATGAGGATGGTGCGGAACCGGGCGGCTTTGGCGCCTACGGCGGGACTCAAAAAGTTCACGGCATCGTTGGCCACACCTACAGACAAATCAAAGGTGGCCAAAATAAAAAGGAATATCAATATTCCAAGATAAATCAAGTCCATAGAGGGCTGTTTTTTAAGGCTATTGAAACTCCATACGGCAAAACCGCCACGGCATACGCCGCGATTTTGCCCACGATATGGACACCGGCCAAGCGTCGGCTGCCCGCATCGTGTGAGCTTCGTCACCAGTTGGGTTACTGACCGCAAAGTTAATTTAATCTTTCTTTTACGGGCCCATGTTACAAAGATATTTTCTAAAATTACTTAACGGCGCCGTAGGAATGTAACGGTCGGCAAGGTGCTTAATTGCTTGTTTGTCAGCAGATACCGAATGTATTCGGAAACTTCGGTCGCTCAGTCCGTCCAGGTGTGCATTGCCGCGGCCTGTTGTTCACGATGGGCGGTGGTGAGTGACGTGACGCAACATCTTTTAAACATTTGCAGCCTGCTTTAATGTTTTATGGTACAATAGGCGAAGAATGGTCTGAATGCTCGGGCGATTTTGTAAGTGTCATGAAATCAATACGATAAGCATTTTAGCGAGGTCGGAAGGCCGTTTCGTGGCGCCCGAAAGCCGCTTAAGGCGCCTTGTCATAAGGCCGGTTTTTCGTGGAATAGGCCCCGAAATTTCTGTCCTTATGGCCGTAAACGATTGAATATCAAAAAGAGAAGCCCTTCAGGGGCCTCTCTCCTTCTTTCCTACATCAAAGATAACCCGCAAGCCGGCCACCGCCAAAAGACAATATCCCGACCGCGTCGTTCAGACGTCCGCTCATCACTTGGCCGCCGCCGGCATATGCTGCCGATAGTTCCCAGTTTCTTGGTCATACAGTCTTGATAGTCAAAAAGATGTTTTAGTTGTTCGGCATGGAGCTACGGCCATTCTCAACAAGACTTGTTGCGCTCACAGTCCGTCCTGCGCCCTTTACCATTACTTGAAACAAAATGCCTAAACCACCTTAATTAAAGTCGCTTAAATGCTTTTTCTCCTCCAAACTTTCGTTTATTCCGCCGAATTGAAGTATTTTTGCATTTGGAAAACCCCATACCTATGAGTATATTCAGTAAACTATTCAAAAAGAACAAAGCCAAAGACCAAGGCTGGCGCGTGGGCGGCATGGAAGACTTCATGACCCTCATCCGCGTCTACTATCAGGCTGTGATGGCTGCCAATCTCGGCATCAACAACATCGCCGCACTGCCTGACCTCCGCGTCTTTAAGCATACCCTCCAAGTGCCCACGGTCAACAACAAACTGGGACTCGGAGAGAAAAACAAATGCAAAAAGATGCTCTCAGAAATCTATGGCATTTCAGACAACTTCTTCAAAGAGATTGACCAAAGCGTCAAGCGCAACTGCAAAAACATGCAGGCCGTACAGCCCTATTTCTATGCCTTTCAGGGCTTTTCGCAAGAGCTCATGATGCTCGTGGGCAATCTGATGAAGTGGAAATTCCGCGTACCCGGCTTCATGAAAGGCGCCTTGCGCACCATGACAGAAAAGACCGTCAACGACATCCTCACCAAGGAAAACTGGAAAAAAGACGACGTGCGCAAGGCTTGCTATGCCATACGTCAATACCAGCAACGCCTGGGCTATAGCGGCAGCTGGATGGCCGAATATGTCTACAACGTCGTCATCCTCGCCAAAAAAGAGCCCAAGCCCAAAGACGTCGAGACAAAAAAATAAACACAGGCAAGGCCACACGGCCGTGAACCTGACTCCGCAACCCGACGCCACGCGAACCGCATAAAACGCCCAGACCATGACCAAAGAGGAAGAACAAAACCTGCAAGTCCTGCAGACAAGGGTGAGGCAACTCATCCTCGCCTACAACGAGCTGCAACGGCAAAACAGCCGGCTCGCCGAGGAATTGCGCCTGTGCAAAGACCAACAGCAACAGGCAGAGGCATTGCGCGACCAGGCCGTCGCACAATACAATAACCTCAAGGCTGCAAAAATCCTCGAAGTCTCGGGCGAAGACGTCAAAGCCACAAGAGCACGACTGGCCAAACTCATCAAACTCGTCGATAAGTCCATTGCCCGACTCAACGTCTGACAACCAATAAAACGCCCTCCGTATGAACGCAGAAGAAAAAAACAAAGCCGACAAACTCAACATACAGTTGATGATTGGCAACCAGATGCATCCCATCACCATCCGACGCGAACTCGAAGAGGTGTTCAGAAAAGCGGCAAAGAAAATCAACGACAAGCTCAGCCGCTACCGCGAGTCATACCCCAACCTCAGCTACGAGAGGTGTATGTCCATCACCCTGCTCGACTTCGCCGTCTATGCCCTGCAGGCCGAAAACAGCGCGTCCACACAGCCCTACGACGACGTGGTCAAGCAGCTTACGGCCGAAATCGAGCAGACACTCAAGACGGAGCAGGCAAAAGACGACAAACAAGACTGACGACAACCGTCAATACGGCACGCAGACACAGACCTTAATCACACACCTATAATATATATAAACAAACATCATGGAAACAGTCATAATGATCGTCGTCGGTGTCATAATCGGCACGGCGATTGGATTCGGCTTCTTCAGATATGTCCTCGGAAAAAAATACCAGCGCATAATCGACCATGCGCACAAGGAGGGCGAAGTCATCAAAGAGTCTAAACTCCTCGAGGTCAAAGAGAAATTCCTCAACAAAAAAGCCGAACTCGAGAAAGAAGCCAACCAGCGCAACCAGCGCATGTTGCAGCAGGAAAACAAACTCAAACAGCGCGAAATCACACTCAACCAGCGACAAGAAGAACTCGGCAAAAAGAAAAACGAACTCGACGTCGCACAAAACAAACTCAACTCACAGGCTCAACTCCTCACCGCCAAAGAGCAGGAACTTGAAAAACTCCAACTCCAAGAGCGCGAAAAACTCGAAGAACTCAGCGGACTCTCGGCCGAAGAGGCAAAAAAACGACTCGTCGAATCGCTCAAAGACGAAGCACGCACCGACGCGCAGTCGTATATCAACGAAATTATGGACGACGCCAAAATGACGGCCAACAAAGAGGCCAAACGCATCGTCATTCAGACCATACAGCGCGTGGCTACCGAAACGGCCATCGAAAACTCCGTCACCGTGTTCCACATCGATAACGACGAAGTCAAAGGGCGTATCATTGGACGTGAAGGCCGCAACATCCGCGCACTCGAGGCCGCAACCGGGGTGGAGATTGTCGTAGACGACACGCCCGAAGCCATTGTCATCTCTGCCTTCGACCCCGTGCGCCGCGAAATCTGTCGCTTGGCGCTCCACCAACTCATCGCCGACGGACGCATCCATCCCGCACGCATCGAAGAGGTTGTGGCCAAGGTGAAAAAACAAATTGAGGAAGAAATCATCGAGACCGGTAAACGCACTACCATCGACCTTGGTATACACGGCTTGCACCCTGAGTTGGTGCGCATAGTCGGCAAGATGAAATACCGTTCATCCTATGGGCAGAACCTGCTCCAGCACGCCCGCGAAACGGCCAATCTCTGCGCCATCATGGCTTCAGAGCTCGGTCTCAACCCCAAGAAAGCCAAGCGTGCCGGTCTGCTTCACGACATCGGTAAGGTGCCCGACGAGGAGAGCGAACTGCCTCACGCACTCTACGGCGCCAAACTCGCCGAGAAATACAAGGAAAAGCCCGAAATCTGCAACGCTATCGGTGCACATCACGACGAGGTCGAAATGACTTCGCTGTTGGCTCCCATCGTCCAGGTTTGTGACGCCATCTCCGGTGCCCGTCCCGGTGCCCGACGCGAAATTGTCGAGGCCTACATCAAGCGTCTCAACGACCTCGAGAACATTGCGATGAGCTATCCCGGTGTCACCAAGACCTATGCCATTCAGGCCGGACGCGAACTCCGCGTCATCGTCGGTGCCGACAAGGTAGACGACAAGCAGGTTGAAACGCTCAGCGGAGAAATCGCACGCCGCATCCAAGACGAAATGACCTATCCCGGACAGGTCAAAATCACCGTCATCCGCGAGACACGCTCAGTCAGCTACGCCAAATAAGCCGGCCGACTCACTCATACGACATTCAGAGGTGGTGCAGCAAAGGCTGCACCGCCTTCATCGTTTTTTGAAAAGAAATAGCTCTAAGCCGCAAAAAAAATGTATTTTTGCAGCTGAAATTGGGATAATATGCGTCAATTAAAAATTAACAAGAGTATCACGAACCGCTCAAGCGCGGCTCTTGATAAGTATTTGGTGGAAATCGGACGTGAGGAACTCATCTCGACCGACGAGGAAGTGGAACTTGCACAACGCATTCATAAAGGCGACGCCGAAGCGCTCGAAAAACTCACTCGAGCCAACCTGCGCTTTGTCGTGTCTGTGGCCAAACAATACCAAAACCAGGGCCTCGCACTCAACGACCTCATCGACGAAGGTAACCTCGGACTCATCAAGGCTGCCAAAAAGTTTGACGAAACCCGCGGATTTAAGTTTATCAGCTATGCCGTGTGGTGGATCAGACAAAGCATTCTGCAGGCCATCTCTGAGCAGAGCCGCATAGTCCGTATGCCTCTCAATCAGGTGGGCTTCCAGAGCAAACTCACCAAAGCCATCGTCAACTTCGAGCAGGAGTTTGAGCGCCGCCCCTCTGCTCAAGAGTTAGCCGACATCCTCGAGACTGACATCAGCAAGGTACAGGAGGCTCTCGGCACCAATGGCAAGAAAGTCTCTGTCGATGCCCCGTTCCAGGACGACGACTCCAACAGCCTCATCGATATTATGACCGATGAGAGCGCGCCGGGCACTGACAACCAGATGGAGAAAGAGTCGCTCGCCTCTGACCTCGAGGCCGCTCTCGCTACGCTTACCGACCGCGAGCGTCAGGTGCTCAAAATGCTCTTCGGTATCGGACGAAACGAAATGACGGCCGAAGAAGTGGCCAACAGCCTCAACCTCACCCGTGAACGCGTCCGCCAAATCAAGGAGCGCGCTCTCCGTCGCTTGCGTGAAGCTTCCAACATCAAAATCCTTATGAAGTATCTCGGCTAAAAATATTCCGGACACATCGGTCTTTAGCCCGACCACACATATCGCGCACATTCGTTGCCTTGAAAGCAGACGGATGTGCGCGATGTCTTTTGCTATATAAATGGGGCGCGGTCTAAACGTTGAGCATAGGGATGATGCAGGGCGTGAGCAACGAGGTGAGAATGCCGTTGAGCGTCAGACCAAGGCTGGCATAAGCGCCCTGAATGCGGCTACGGTCCATCGAGGTGGCTGTGCCTAAGGCATGGGCAGCCGTGCCCATCGACAAGCCTTGGGCCACGGTGCCGCGCACACGGGCAAAGCCCATCGTCTTGTAGCCGCATACCGCACAAAACAGTCCGACGCAGACCACCACAGCGGCCGTAAGCGAAGGTATGCCGCCAATGCTGTTCGTCACCTCCATCGCTATGGGCGTCGTCACCGACTTAGGAGCCAACGACAGGATGACCTCCCGCGAAGCGCCCATCTCGCTGGCTATCCACACCACAGAGACAATGCCTACCACGCATCCGGCCAACTCGCAAAGCAGAATGGGAACCAGTTGGCGCTTGATGCGGCTCAGTTGCAGATACAAGGGGACGCCGAGAGCCACTACAGCCGGACGTAGCCAGAACTCTATCATCTGGCCGCCTTTGTTATAGGTTTCGTAACTGATGTCCATAATCCAAAGGAAGGTTATCACCGTGGCAATCGACACCAAGATAGGGTTCATCACCACCCAGCCTGTCTTGCGCCTCAACAGTTTGCCCAGAAAATAGGAGCCGAAAGTGAGCGCAATCAGGAAAAACTCATTGGAGAAATACGCCTTCATTCTGCGCCTCCTTCCTCTTCTTCGTCAAAATCACTGTGAGTAGCCTTGCCATACAGCTGATGCACCCAGCCCGTCACGGCCAGCACCAACACCGTTGAAACCACCGATGCCACTATGATGGGGAGCAACTCGGCTTTGATGAGCTTAAAGTGGCACATGATAGCCACGCCGGGCGGCACAAAGAAGAAGCCGATGTTCGTTACCAAAAAGTCGGCCAGCGTCTGTACCCACTCAAGTCGGAAGATGCGGAGTTGGAGGAAAAGGGTGAGAAGCAGCATCCCGATGATGCTGGAAGGCAATGGGATGCCCGTGAGAAAGATGAGCAGTTCGCCCAAAGCAAGACAGCCGAAAAGAATGGCCAACTGGCGGATCATCATAGTCGTTTTGTGTTTAGTGAAAGAATGTTGGTATGTGGAAAATGTCTCTCCGCAAAGCCCGTGAGGACCTGCGGAGAGACGCTAATTCATTCAATGATAGGCCGTCGCTATCTGTTTCGTGTCAGAATAACGATGACCACGGCGGGGATAATGAGGAAGAAACCCAGAATGATGTTCCAAGTGATAACCTCACCGAAAAATACGGCGCCCATAATCACAGCCGTCAATGGCTCCATTGAACCCAGCACGGCCGTCATCGTCGAGCCGATGTTCTTTACCGAAATCACGAGGCTGAGGTTGGTCACAACCGTACAGAGCAGGCCCAGCAAAACGAGGTCAGCCGCCTGAGTTGGTGTGGTAATGAGCTGGAAACTTTCTTGTCTGAAAGCTTCTGCGCCAAATATCAGCGCACCGAAGAAGACAATGTAAAACGTCAGTTTCAGGCCTTCCATATTGGCCACACGCGACCTGTTGACGCGGATGAGGTAGAGCGCGAAACAGGCCGCCGAGATAAGTTCGAGCACCACGCCTCTGAAGGCCACATGAGAGCCTTCTGTGGGCCAAGAGAGTACAGCCACACCGCCCACGGCCATGATTACGGCCATAATGGAGGCGGGACGTCGTGACTCATTATAATATAGCATCATCAAGACGGCGGTCAAGACGGGGTACATGAAGTGAAGCGTCGTGGCCACGCCCGACGACATATACGGATAACCGGCCAGCAGGAACATTGCCGCACCGTCCGACAAGAAGGCCAGATACATAAGCGTCACTATTTCTCCGCGGCTGATGCGGAACGAGCGCCGCTTGACCAGCATCAAGACTGCCATAATCACCGAGGCTATCATGAAGCGGTAAAACAATATCGACATCGTCGACATGGCGTTGGGATTGTCCTGGCCCATCTCGCCGCAAATCGGCAGAGTGAATGTGGGGATGAGACCATAAAACACGGCTGCGGTGAGACCGAAGATGAGACCGCGGGTGCCCGGTGAGTGCAAACCGCGCATCGCGCCGGGGGGAATGTGAAAAGCCATAGTAAAGTTTGAAAGGTTTGTTAGAAAAAATCGGAGTCTCCTGCCGGGCAGGACCTCCGATGTATGACGGACGGAAAATAATTCCGTTTTATGGTTGACGCTTGATGATTTCTCTGAAAATATCGGCCATAAGCGGCTGAACGGCATTGGCGGCGCGCTGTACTTCCTCGTGGCTCACCTCCGGTATGTCGTCGCCTACGCCCATATCAGTAATCACGCTGATGCCAAACACGCGTATACCGCTGTGGCGGGCCACGATGACTTCGGGTACGGTGCTCATGCCCACGGCGTCGCCGCCAAACGTGCGGAACATTCTGTATTCGGCCGGCGTCTCAAACGTGGGCCCCTGGGTGGCGATATACACGCCCTCCTGAACTTTGATGCCTTTCTCCTGTGCAATTTCGCGCGCCTGGTCAAGGAATGCCTTGTCATAGACCTGGTGCATATCGGGGAAGCGAGGCCCTGTGGGGAAGTTGGGGCCGTGGAGCGGATGTTCGGGCATAAAGTTGATGTGGTCGGTGATAAGCATCAAGTCGCCCACGCTAAACTTCGGGTTGAGGCCGCCCGAAGCGTTGCTGACGAAAAGGTTTTTGATGCCCAGCTCATACATGACGCGGATGGGGAAAGTGACGGTCTTCATGTCGTAACCCTCATAGTAATGGAAGCGCCCTTCGAGAGCCATTATCTCTTTACCGCCCAAATAGCCAAACAGCAGGCGGCCGTGATGCCCCTCTACGGTCGAAACCGGGAAATTGGGGATGTCTTGATAGGCAAAGGCGTCGATGACGTCAATCTCTTGGGCGAGTCGGCCCAGTCCGGTGCCGAGTATGATGGCCGTCAAAGGGCGGCTCTTGGTGTGGCAGCGTATCCAGTCTGCCGTGTCTTTAATCTTTTGAAGCATAGTGGGTGATGATATGGTTGAACTCATGATGTTGATTGTCGATAAAACGCACTTCGATGGGCTGCACGTAGAGCCGGCTGCGCAGTTGGTGTGACAGTTTACGGGCTTGGGCTAAAAAACGGGCAGCGTCTTTCTCTGTAGTGAGTGCTATGGCCTCTTTACCGAGTGCCTCAAAGGCATGGTTGAGTTGCTCAAGGTCTTGGTCTGAAAAGTGATGATGGTCGGCAAAACGTTTAGGCTTCACCGTGGCCCCCTGGCTCTCGAGATGGGTATAGAGCGGTGCCGGTCGGGCAATGCCGGTGATGGTCATGACAGGCCGGTTCTTGATGGCTGGACAAGGCGTAGCCTCCTCGGAAAAGAGCGGATAGGGCCTGCCATAGACGAATGTCGTGAAAAACACCTTTTGGTCCGTACGTGGCGACAACTTCTTGATGATATGGGCTTGTTCGTCAGTCGAGAGTTGGGGCGGACATTTGGTGACAATGATAATGTCGGCTCTTTTTGCCCCTCTGGCCGACTCCCGAAGCCTGCCGGCCGGCATGAGCCAGTCGTGGCAATAAAGCCGGGCGAAGTCGGTCAGCAGGATGTAAAGGCCGGCTTTGACGTGTCGGTGCTGGAAAGCGTCGTCAAGCACCACGACGTCTGCCGGCGTATCTTGCCGGAGCCGCTCAATGCCGCGGCATCTTTTTTCGTCGACGGCCACGATGCAGTCCGGCATCTTGTGTTTGATTTGAAAGGGTTCGTCGCCAATCTCTTCGGCCGTTGTCCCGCCCGTCGCCAGTCTGTAACCCTTTGTCTGCCGGCCGTAACCGCGGCTCAGCATCGCCACGTGTCGGTCTTTGAGCAAGCGGATGAGGTATTCCGTGTGTGGTGTTTTTCCCGTGCCGCCCACGGCCAGGTTACCTACGGCGATGACCGGCACGTCAAAGCTTCGCTCAGACATAATGCCTTTGTCGAAAAGCAGGTTGCGCACACTCGTCACCGCGTCGTAGACCACGGCAAAGGGCCAAAGCAGACACATCGGACTCAGCATTGGCCTTAATGCAGTTGCGGTTCGAAGGGCATACGGGCTTGCAGGCAGTCGGTGCCTTTCAGTTTCAAGACGAAGCGGAGCGGTTGATAATATTGGCCTAAAGTAGTTCTTACTTCGCGTTCCATATAGTCGTCTTTATATTCGCCCATCAGTTGGTCGAGCCAGTTGGCCGGTGCAGGATAGTCGGCCAGTCTGTATTGTCTGACTCTGGCCTTCTTGGCCGCCACCTTGATGGCGTCGTCGAGTGTGCCGAGCTTGTCCACCAGTTTCAGACTGAGTGCCTGTCGGCCGGTCCATACACGACCTTGGGCAATGCTGTCGGTGTAGGCCGTAGTCAAATGACGGCCGTCGGCCACACGTTTAAGGAAGAGCCGGTAGCCGCGCTCCACGTATTGCTGCATCGCCTGACTCTCTGCGGCTGTGAACGGCCGGTCAATCACGCCGAAGTCTGAAGCCTCGTTGGTCTTGACCACGCCTACGTGCAGTCCGAGCTTTTCCGTCATCAGGCCGCTCAAGTCGGGCACCATGCCAAAGATGCCGATGCTGCCGGTAAGGGTTGTCGGCTCGGCCACGATGAAGTCAGCGCCACAGGCCATATAGTAGCCGCCTGAGGCTGCATAGCCGCCCATAGACACGACGACGGGTTTCTTTTTCTTGAGTTGTTTCACGGCGCGCCATATTTGCTCGGACGCAAAGGCACTGCCGCCGCCGGAGTTGATGCGCAGCACCACGGCCTTGACGTTGTCGTCAGCAGCCAGGCGGTCAAGGTCTTTCACCACTTCCGGCCCCACGATAAGGCCACCGCCGCCCATCAGACCGCCGCCTTCTGCGCCCACAATGTCGCCAAAGGCATAATAGATGGCAATTTCGCCGTCCTCGTCGCTTTCGTCTTCATAGCAGAGTGCCAGGTCGGCCGCCTCGACGAGGTTCAGACTTTCGCTCACGCGGCTCTGCAGACGGTCGCGCATTTCGTCAACATATGCCGTGCCGTCAACGAGTCCTTGCTTCACGTAGTCTTCCACGTCGGCAAAGGTGGCATAGCGGTCGGCAATGGCATTGAGTGAGTCTACGGGGATGTTTCGCGACGCACTCACGTCTTTGCACACCACCGTCCATATGTCGTTGATGAAACTCTGCATCTGTTCGCGGTTGGCCTCACTCATTTCGGTGCCGGTGTAAGGCTCCACGGCACTCTTGTACGTGCCCACGCGGAACACCTGCATCTTCACGCCGATTTTGTCGAGCAGTTCTTTATAAAACATCGGGGTGGCGGCAATGCCTCGCCAGTCAATCATACCGCTGGGGTTAATGAAAATGCTGTCTGCCGCGCTGGCCACGTAGTAGGCCCCTTGTGTAAAGTTCTCGCCATAAGCCATCACAAACTTGCCCGTCTTTTTGAAATCGGTCAGTGCCTTACGGAGTTCCTCGACAGAGGCAAAGTCGGCACTCATCAGGCCGGCCTCCACGTAGATGCCCTCGATGCGGTCGTCCTTGGCCGCCACCTTGATGGCCTTGAGCATATCGTTGAGCCCCTGGTTGTTTAATGCATCAGAGTTGAAGAAGGCGTCCAGCGGACTGGCCGTATAGCGCTCTTCAATCACACCGTTGAGATTGAGGTGCAAGACCGTACCCTGGGTGATGTTGGGCCGCTGATCGGCCGAGGCCATCATAGAGAAAAACATCACGAGGAACATCACAGAGGTGAACATCGAGACTATCAGCGAGCCGACGATGACGGCCAGCACTTGTTTGAAGAAAGCTTTCATAAAAGGTTTGCGTGAAAGGAAATAGGATGATTGTTTAGAGTTCTATCTCGACAGGGCAATGGTCTGAGCCCATTATGTCGGTGTGGATTTTGGCGCTTTTCAGTTCCGGCACGAGCCGCTCCGAAACGAGGAAGTAGTCAATGCGCCACCCCACGTTCTTTTCGCGTGCGCGGAAACGGTAAGACCACCACGAGTAAGCCCCTTCAAGGGTAGGGTAAAAGTGGCGGAAGGTGTCACAAAAACCGGCGTCGAGCAGACGACCGAAACTTTCGCGCTCTTCGTCGGTGAAACCTGCATTGCGGCGGTTGGTCTTAGGATTTTTGAGGTCTATCTCCTGATGGGCCACGTTAAAGTCGCCGCAAACGATGACGGGTTTGTGCCGGTCGAGTCTGCAGAGATAGTCTCTGAAGGCGGCGTCCCATTGCATACGATAGTCCAGTCGGCGCAGCTCGTCTTGCGAGTTGGGCACATAGACATTGACCAGATAAAACGTCTCCATTTCGAGCGTCACCACGCGTCCTTCCTTGTCGTGCTCGTCAAGGCCAATGCCCTGGGTCACGCTAAGCGGCGTGTGGCGGGAGAATATCACCGTGCCCGAGTAGCCCTTTTTCTCGGCATAGTCCCAGTAGCTCTGATAGCCCTCAAACTGCAAGTCGATTTGGCCTTCCTGCAATTTGGTTTCCTGCAGACAGACGAAGTCGGCGTCGAGCGCGGCAAACGTTTCGCCAAAGCCTTTGCCGCAACAGGCACGCAGGCCGTTGACATTCCAAGATATAAACTTCATAATGTTAATTTATAGCAAATAGATTAGGGCAAAAGTAGCTAAGTTGCGCCTAAAATCCAAAGCCTTTCAGCATTTTTTGATACCTTTGCCCTTGAATTGAAAACACATCTCCTAAATTTCTCTCGTTTTTTCATCTTGGGAGTGGAGTCGGGTCCGCTTTGGCGACATATGTCAATGCTTCAGCCGTCATCCTGCCCTTGTCTAAATTGTCAGCAAAATGAAGTCTGCATATATTCGTCTATTATCCCTTTCGCTCGGCTTTAGTGCACTCACGTCGGTGGCCCAGTTCCGCTTCGACCAGGTGCGTCGAGAAATGGGCACCCTGCTTTGGAAAAATCCCGCTTCGGCGGTGTTTACGCTCACCAATACCGACACTGCCGCCGTGGTGATTGAGAGCGTGCGCCCCGACTGTGGTTGCACCTCCGTGGACTATCCCCGCACCGCCATCGCCCCGGGACAGAAGGCCGACATCAAGGTGACCTACGACGCTGCCCTATTGGGCCATTTTGAGAAAATCGTCGACGTCTGCACCAACCGTGGCGACCGCCGTCTGACGGTGAGCGGCGACGTGGTGCTTGAGGTGAAAGAGCGTCCCGAACGCTATCCCTATCATATGGGCGACTTCTGTCTCGACGCAGACCAGGTGGAGTTCGACAATGTGCGCCGTGGCGACAATCCTGTCAAGGTCATTCGCGTCTACAATGCCGGACGCCAGACCATTTCGCCCGAACTTATGCACCTGCCCAAGTATCTGAGCGTGTCCACCGAACCGGCAGCCATCCGTCCCGGTCGCACAGGGCGCATCTTCCTTCAATTGGAGAGTGAACATCTGCGCAGCCTCGGACTCACGCAAACTGAGGTGTTCCTCAGCCGCTTTAAGGGCGACCGTGTTTCGACCGACAACGCCATCACCATCTCGGCGACTCTGCTCCCCGAAACGGCTACTTCTACCGTCGCCACGGCGTCTTTCCCACAGGCCACGCTTGACAGCACGGCCCTTTATATGGGCGATTTGGCTTTGAAAAAGGAACTCAAGCGCGAAGTTACTCTCACCAACACCGGCACAGCCACGCTCGAGGTGCTGGCCCTGCAAGTGTACAATCCCGGCCTGCAGGTGAGCCTGAACAAGTCTACGCTCAAGCCCGGAGAGTCTGCCAAAATAAAGATTAAGGCGCGCCGATTTAAGGGCATCCGCAAGGGACGCCGTCGGGTGTTGCTCATCACCAACGATCCGGTGAGTCCGAAGATTGTCATCGACCTTTCCATCTCCAACGCCGGCTAAGCGGCGGCTGCCGCGACCTGTCGGCGGCGGCGCTTTGCCGCTTTGGGCATAGTCCGTCGCTTTTGTATTTTTTGCAGTCACCCGCAAACGTTATTTTTGAAGTAGGATAAAAGAAAGAGGAGGCCGTCGGCCTCTTTTTTTGTGTCTTGCGGCCCGTACGGGGATAGGGCGCGTTTTTCCTGTCCTTATGGCAGGAATTTCTGTCCTTATTCCCGTAGTGCCTTTCCCTATGACCGTCGTTTTTTCGTGACTCAATCGGCCGCCGAGGTGGCTTGAAGGCTGTTCGGGAAAAGTTTCAGGCAAAAAAATGTTTAGTTTTGTCACGGTCAATCCGCCTTTTTGAACCGTCACAAAACGGTCGCGCCTTTTCCGAGAGCCAACAAAAAGCGCCCGTCTCATCGTTCGACGAGACGGGCGACTATATGAATGGGCCGTGTGCCTTTTGGGCGACCGGCTGTTTAGTATCTCAGAATTTGTTTGTCGCGCAAGCGGCTGTTGCGCGTAAGGTTATTGTTGCGGCAGAGCACCTCCATTTTCACGCCGAGCTTTTTAGCCACTTTCGTGAGCGTGTCGCCACGTTTCACCTGATAGAAGTGAGTGGCCTTGCCGCCATTCTGTGCCAACTGGCTGCGACCGTCGTTGGCAGCAGCGCCTTTGGTGCCCTTCTCCGGATTGTGGAAGACGAAATAGTCTGCCGTCACGTCTTGATTGGGAAAGTCAAAGAGCAGTTCAGGATTGATGGCCACGCCCAGCAGACGGGTTTCAAAGTGCAGGTGCGAACCGAAAGAACGGCCCGTGTTGCCGCCCAGACCGATGGGCTCGCCGGCCTTCACCTCCTGATTGGCGGCTACGAGATGCTTGGACAGGTGACCGTAAATCGTTTCAAGGCCATTGTCGTGACGCACCACGATGTAGTAGCCATAGCCACCGGCATCGTAGTTGGCACAACGCACCTTGCCGTCGAAGGCTGAGACGATGGTGTCGCCGGTATAGACCTTGATGTCCAGACCCTTATGCTGGCGGCGGAAGGCAGGGCGATAGCCAAAACGGCTCGTCACCAAGCGGCTCGGCGTGGGCATGACAAAACCGCGCAAATCGATGCGGAAACTGTCGGGCACTTCCGAGGCGGCATAGCAATGGGCCCTGTCGGTGTTCCAAGAGCTATACAACTGGTCTACGGCGTTGTTGTCGTAGCGTGTCAATATGTAACGTTGAAGCGAAACGGAGTCTACTGCTTTGAGTTTGCGGTCTATGGGCGCTTGGTTGGCAATGAGGTCCTGGCCGAAGGCGGTGACGGCCGAAGCAGCCAATAGCAAGCAACAAGCAGAACGCTTTATAATAGATTTAAGATGCATCGGGATTGAGGTTTTTCGCCTGCAAAATTACAAAAACTTAAGGCGCCGACAAATTTTTCTAATGGATTAACACTATTAAAAAAGTCAAAATGAGCCATTTGCCGCGTGGCGGAGGTGTAATGTGGCACGAAGGGGTGCGCTCAAAGAGTCTGTGCAGGTGTTGCCGGCTGTGTGCTTTTTGCGTAAATTTGCCGTTGCTTGTCAGACGCTTCCCATGAACGATTGTTTCGATTTCAAACCCTTCCGTATCTATCACGACCGCTGCGCCATGCGGGTGGGCACCGACGGTGTCTTGCTCGGCGCGTGGTTTGAGGTGCCTGCGGGCAGCCGCGTGCTCGACGTGGGCGCGGGGTCGGGACTCATCGCCATGATGGCCGCCATGCGCGGAGCCGGCGAAGTGGTGGGGCTTGAAATAGACGCCGAGGCCGCCGCCCAGGCCCGCGAAAATGTGGCTCTGGCCGCCGGAGTGCTGCCCTGTGGCGTCACGGTGGAGACGGCAGACGTATTGACCTATGCCACTCCGTCGCTTTTTGATATCGTGGTGAGCAATCCGCCTTTTCACGTAGAGCAGACGGCGGCTCCCGACAAACGACGTGCACAGGCCCGGCAGGCAGACCTTTTGCCCTATGACCGGCTCATTGCCGCGGCGGCCCGACTGTTGCGCTCCGGCGGTTCGTTTCAGATCATCTGGCCCTATGGTTCGGCCACCGATTTCCTTATGGCGGCCTCGACAGCCGGCTTTTCGCTCCGTCGGCAAACGGTGGTGGTGACCAAAGTCGGCGCCCGGCCCAAACGGGTCTTGCTTCACTTGGTCAAGGCACCCTATCTCGAAACGTTGCCCCGCCACGACACTCTCGTGCTCTTCGACGCCGACGGCCACAAAACGCCGGAATATCAGTCGCTCACGGGCAACTTCTATCTGTAGTTCTTGCCGTTACCGGCTTTTTGCCATTCATTTTTGATAAAAAACACATTCGCGATATGAAAACTATTTCACACCTCGCCATCAGTCTTCTCACCGCCATCATGGTGGCGGCTTGTGGTCAGTCCAACAATCCCCATCCCGACTGGTCTGAGGCCCGAACAGCCATGGAGGCAGAGGGACAAGTCATTCTCTCAAAGGCGCGCGCCGCTCTGGCTCGTCAGGATTTCGACACCGCTCGCAGCGAAGTGGGCCAACTGCGCCACCGCTGCAAACTCGCCTACGACGCACGCAACGCCGGCATCCTCTTGCTCGACTCCATAGAGATTGCCGATGCGCAAAGCCGGCTGGCCGATGTGAGCCGGCAACTTGACACGGCCACGCCGCCGACCGACTCGTTGCAGGCTTTGCAGGAAGAACTCACCATGAGGGTCAACTTCTTCAAACGTAAACTTACCCACGACAAGGGTAAGCAATAGGCCTCCTTTGTGCCGTCCAGTGAGGCACGTCCCCTTTTGCGGCATTGCCGGGAGGCGTGCCGATAGTCCTATATTATTATATGTATGTCTTTTGATTTTCAGTCTGCGCTCAACGAAGCACAATGGGAGGCCGTGGCCTATTGCGACGGCCCTTCTCTCGTCATAGCCGGAGCCGGTTCCGGCAAGACGCGTGTGCTCACCTATAAGATAGCCTACCTCATCTCGAAGGGCATGATGCCGTGGCAAATCCTGGCACTCACCTTCACCAACAAGGCCGCCCGCGAAATGAACGACCGCATTGCCGGCGTAGTGGGCGAAGAGGCTGCGCGCCAGGTATGGTCGGGCACATTCCACAGCATCTTTGCCCGCATACTCCGCATGGAGTCTGCCTATACAGGCTATCCCTCCGACTTCACCATCTACGACGCCTCCGACAGTCTCAGCCTCGTAAAGTCCCTCATCAAGGAACAAGGACTCGACGACAAGGTCTATAAACCCCGCCATATCGCCACACTGATATCGGAAGCCAAAAATGCGTTGATACTTCCCGCTCAATATCAGTCCGACCCTGCCATTGCCCAACGCGACCGCATTGCCAATGTCGCTATGGCCGGCAAACTCTATGAACTTTACAACCAACGCCTCAAGGCAGCCAACGCCATGGACTTCGACGACTTGCTGCTACAGGCTTGGTTACTCTTCGAACTCCATCCCGACGTGACAGCACGCTATCGCGAGCGCTTCCGTTATATTCTAATCGACGAGTATCAAGACACCAATGCCGTGCAGCATCAGATAGTCCGCCAACTGGCAGCCTCTGACGCCCGCGTCTGTGTGGTGGGCGACGACGCGCAGAGCATCTATTCGTTTCGTGGGGCACGCATCGACAACATTCTCGGATTTCAGAACCAATATCCTGCCACCCGCCTCATCAAACTGGAACGCAACTACCGCTCCACGCAGACCATTGTCAACGCCGCCAACAGCCTCATCCGTCACAACAAAAGCCAGATACCCAAAGAGGTGTATAGTCAGCAGGAGCAGGGTGAGCGACTCAAGGTGTTCCAGACCTACAGCGAGAAAGACGAGAGTGCCAAGATAGCCGGCGAGGTCCATAGACTGCACAGTTGGGAAAGCATCCCCTACGACGAAATCGCTTTGCTCTATCGCACCAATGCACAGAGCCGCTCGTTTGAAGAGACGTTCCGCACGATGGGGATACCTTATCGCATTTACGGCGGCCTTTCTTTCTACCAGCGCAAGGAGGTGAAAGACCTCATCGCCTATTTCCGCCTGGTCTGCAATCCTCACGACGAAGAGGCCTTTAAGCGCATCATCAACTATCCGGCACGTGGCATCGGTCAGACCACGTTGGGTAAAATCCAGGCGGCTGCCACGGCGTCGGGACTCTCGCTCTGGCAGGTCTGTTCGGCACCCGACGATTTCGCCCTGGCTCTCAACAAAGGCACCAAGGCCAAACTGCAAAACTTTGTGGCACTGATGGTGGGCTTCAGAGAGCGACTGCACAGCGACAGTGGCTCTGTCTTGGCCGCAGAAATCATCCGCCGAAGCGGCATAGGCGCCGAACTTCAGGCAGACCTTAGTCCCGAAGGGATCAGCCGGCGGGAAAATGTCGAGGAGTTGCTTAATGCCATCAAGGCTAATGAGGCCGAGGTCTATGAGGAAACCGGCAACGACCGCGTGCTCCTCACCGACTACCTCGCACAAGTAGCCCTGCTCACCGATGCCGACGAGAAAGAAGACACTACGCCGCGCGTGTCGCTTATGACGATACACGCAGCCAAGGGTCTGGAGTTTGACACGGTCTTTGTCACCGGACTCGAAGAAGACTTGTTCCCTAACGCCAACGCCAAACTCTATCCGCGCGAGATGGAAGAAGAGCGCCGATTGTTTTATGTGGCCATCACGCGCGCCAAGAAGCGGTGTTATCTCACCTATGCCACAAGCCGTTTCCGTTTCGGTAAGATGGAATTTGGCCAGGTGAGTCCCTTTATCCGCGAGATTGATGCCCGCTATCTCGATGTGAGTCAAGGACAGCCCTCCGGCCGTTTCTCGCAGCCGCCGTCGGCGTCCGGTTTTTCCTCCCGTCCTTCTTTCTTTTCTTCGAAGCCTTCTGTGCCGCAGCCGCCCAAGCCCACGATGCAGCGGGTGGCACCTGCGCCGGCCGGACCTTCACTCCAATCCAACGGCCCCCTTTCGGTGGGCATGCGGGTGGCTCATGAGCGTTTTGGAAAAGGCACCATCGAAGCGCTCGAAGGCACCGGCGACAGCGCCAAAGCCCGCGTGAACTTCGACAATGCCGGTTGCAAAAATCTCCTCCTCAAGTTCGCCCGGCTCACCGTCATCGGGTAACTACGCCAAACATCCCCGCCACTTCTGCAAGGCGCAGCGTGGCGGGGATGTCTTTTTCTGGAAAGTCCGTTCCGGTTTATTTCTTTCCTTTCTCTATGCCGGCAATCAGTTGCTTGGCGTAGTCGGTGAGCAGGGATTGTATCTCGGCGTAGGGAATGGTGCAGTCGGGCATACCCATGGCATAGCAGGCTATCTCATAGGCTTGGTATTGGAATTTCACACCGTCAGGTTTGAGCGCGGGTGCTTGGGCGGGCAGCGTGAACGCTTCGAAATCGCTCAGCGTGCACGACTGGTATTCGTCTTTGGCCAGCACGTGTTTTTGGATGAGTTTCAGCAGTTTGTCTTTGCCGTTGGGCAGGATGATGTCGTCTAAGGTGAGCTGTTTTCCCGTATTGGCGTCGAACGTGGCAATCATCTCCATCGGCATGCCGTGGGCACCGCCGGTATAGACATAGCTTTCGCCCTCGTAGGTGATAAACGTGGGATAGTGGCACTCTAAGTCAATTTCCATTTTCAAGCTGTAGGGCGGCATTTGGTATTCTTCGTTGGCGAAGTCGGCCTGTACCTGGTCGCCCTCGGCTATGAACGCTTTGGCCGAAGCCTTGATGGCTTCAATCGGGTCGTTGAGGTCGGTGGCCTTCGTGTCGCATTGTTTCAACAGGTAAAGGCGTATGGCGTCCACTACCTTGGGATTGCCGCTTGTGGGATAGTCCATCTCCAGCTCGTAGCGCGACTTCTGTCCCATCTCCACTTTGAGCTTTTTTGTGGCAAACTTCTGGTCGGCTGCAGGCGCCGTGCCTTGTGCTTGGGCCACCGTGGAGTCTTTGGCGGCGTCTTTGTTGGCTTGTTCAGATTTGCAAGAAACCGTGGCGGCGGCAATGACGACGGCGGCGGCAATAAGAAGCAGTTTTTTCATAATGGATATGAGAGGTTTTGAGGTTAAATAGTCAAGTCTTGTCGTTATGACAGGCCAAAGATAGCCAAAGCCGCCGGATGCGGCGTGCTGTTGAGCCTTAAAAAAGAGTAAAACAGCCTTTTGTCATATAGATAAAAAAGAAGCCACCTTCTTGTGTGAAAGTGGCTTCTCTTTTGGTGATTCGCTTGGGGTTCGAACCCAAGACCCCAACATTAAAAGTGTTGTGCTCTACCAGCTGAGCTAGCGAATCAAACCGTTATTGCTGTTAAGCGAGTGCAAAGATAGCGGTTTCGCCGGTATCTGCCAAGTGTTTCTCCTCTTTTTTTACTTTTACCGCTGAATTTTTGTCCAAACCGGACCGGGCTGACGAGGCAGTCGGTCAATAGCCGGTGTTTTTCTGCCATTCGGGCGTGTCCCATCGTCCGTGGGTGAAGTCGGGGATGGGCGTGGGCTGGCTGCCGGCCGCGGCCGAGAGGGCCGTGAGCGGGCTGAGGCTCGACCATTCGGCGGCGTCGTAAACGTCGATGTCAAGCGGCAGTCCGTGACGGAGGCAGTGGATGAGCCGTGCGTCCATTGCGTAGTTCATTTCGTTAGGCACTCCCATGGCGTGGCCCTCTTCCCAGAGTTGGGCGGCGTGGCCCGAGGTGAACTGTCGGGCATAGGCGAGTGCCTTGTCGCCGACAAGGGTGTCGCCGGTTTGGGGTGTGAAAATCGTGGGTTGGGGATACTTCTGCATGAAACCCTTCGTGCCGCAAACGGTCTGCAGGCGGTTGTAGGGCCGCTGCGTCGACACGTCGAGTTGCAGCATGATGGTGGCGCCTTTGGCCGTGTGGATGAGTGTGGTGTTAAGCGGCGGCGTGAGGTTGTCGTTGTCCTTGTGGGTGTTGGACATTGACACGAGATACTGCATGCGGTCGCCTCGGTGCAGGCCTATGAGATGGGCAATGGGACCTAAGGCATGGGTGGGGTAGGGATTGGCCCCGTGGCGCAGCAGACTGCGCTGCATCCAACTGGGCTCTATCGGTCGGCCTTCTTCGTCGCGCTGGTCGATGAGGTGGTGTATGTAGGCCCCTTCGAGGTGGGTGAGTCGGCCCAATTGGCCTTGTCGGTAGATTTCGAGGGTGGCCAGTGCGAAACGGTCAAAGCAGCAGTTTTCGGTCATGAAGCAATGCCGTCGGGTGGCCTCGGCGGTTTCGACAAGCAGGTGACACTCTTCGATGGTCGTGGCTGCCGGCACCTCCACGGCCACGTGCTTGCCTTGTCGCATAGCCTCTACGGCCATGGGCGTGTGGGTGTGCCAGTCGGTGCAGATATAGACCAGGTCGATGTCGTCTCGCCGGCAGGCCTCTCTCCATCCGTCCTCGCCGCAGAGCAGTTGGGCCTGAGGCCGTCCTGTCCGCTTCAGTTCGTCGTTGGCCACCATCAGGCGCTCTTCGTCGAGGTCGGCCAGCAGGCGTATCTCTGCGCCACGGATGAAGGCATAGCGGCGCAGGGTCTTGAGTCCTCTGCCGCCCAGGCCGATGAGGGCGATGCGCACGAGCGGAATAGGCTCACAGCGCAGTTGGAAGACGTCTTTCATGGACAGGAGGGTTTAAGGTGTGAAGGTGAAGGCGGTTGGGCCGCCTTAAAATGCACCGGCGGGTGTATCGTCCGTTTTGGTGATACACCCGCCGTATGAATAAGGCTTTTATATTACTTCTTCTGTGATTTACCGTAACGGCTCATGAACTTGTCTACGCGGCCGGCGGTGTCGACGAGCTTGGACTTACCGGTGTAGAAGGGGTGAGACGAGCTTGAGATTTCGAGTTTCACTACGGGGTAGGTCTCGCCTTCAAACTCTACGGTGTCATTGGTTTTGCAGGTAGAGCGAGAGAGGAACATGTCGCCGTTGCTCATGTCTTTGAATACGACGGGACGATAGTTCTCGGGATGAATGCCTTTTTTCATTGTTGCTATGTCTTTTTAGTGATTTCTAATGGATTGCGTTGTTGGTAAACTGGTTGTTTCGTGCAATGGGATTGAAACGGCGGCAAAGTTACGTTTTTCTCTCTAAAAGGCAAAGGTTTAGTGGCTTAAAATTTTTCGTCGACGGCCGCCGTAGCCGTTTTTTTGCTCGGTCGTGAAGGACCGTAAGTCTTGCGGAATGTCGGTATTCTTTATTTGTCTTTTGGTTTCCCGTTTTTCGGGCTTATCTTTGAGGTAGGATAAAAGAAGAGGAGGCCTTTAGAGGCCTCCTCTTTGTA
>JBJFGJ010000071.1:0-4153 GCA_051892575.1 Alloprevotella sp.
CAACAGCATTAAAAGAATCAGATAGACCTATTCCAGGAGATCCTGATTTCTTTGATTATATGGACACTCAAGAGCAATCAGAGAGAGATTCATATGAAGAACTCCATAAAGCAGATAACTATGAAGAAGAAAAAGGTGGTAAAGGTCCAATAGATTCTGACAGTATTGCAGATGATCCAGATCAAAAGAATTGGATAAGTAGTGCAACTGCTGATGTGAATTATGACTATTTATTGAGAATGCATAAATTTCCTGATTTACACGAGGAAAAATAAAAAAACGAAAACTTTAGCGGATATAATGTTACAAAAGTATTCAGCGCATAAATCCAATCACTATACCTTCAACTTAAAGCAACAAACTTTTTCCTAACCAAAAGAGGAAGAAGCCTCTTTGTCTCTTAGACTCTTAGACTTTTAGACTCTTTGTCTTTATGTCGCTCTTACTTAAAAAATTGTAACTTTACGCCATTATGTGACACCATATCCGTTATGCCCACCCGTCTGTTTCCCCTCCTGCTCCTTGTGAGTCTCGTCTGCCCCACCCGTCTGTCGGCCACCGACAGCCTGTCGGTGGACAAGCCCAACGTCATCGGCCGCCTTCGCCAAACCGCCGAACGCTTGGCCCGTAAGCGTGTCGATACCACCTACATTGCCCTGCCTCTCCATCCCTGGCGCGTCAAGGTGAAAAACCGTGTGATGCAGACCACGCAACGCTTCAAGAGCCACGTCGATGGTGCCGAGGCCTTCGGCGAGGGCCACACGGGCGAGTTGTTGTGGGAAGCCCGTATGCGGCCGCCCGTCACCTTCAGCAGTGGCTTTTGGGTGGGATATAGAGGATTGGGGCTGGGCTTTCAGCGCCACATTGGCAACGGCAAGAGCACCAACCTCAATCTCGAGATAGGCACACTGCCCTTTTCGGCCACTATCCATTGGCTCACAGACGAGACCGACCGCAGCGACATCCGCGTCACAGGCTGGTTGGACGGCGACGCCGTAGACCGTCACGAAACCTCACGTCTTGCTTCGCCCGTCAAAACCAAAGCCCTGGTGCTCGACGCCTATTATTTTTTCAACCACCGCCGTTTTTCCCACGCCGCGGCCTATAAGCAGTCGCTCATCCAGCGGCGGTCGTCGGGCTCACTGATGTTGGGGCTTTTGGCCTACTACACCGAAGCCGACTATGCCTCGGCCGAGAACGCCGAAATGTTGCGTATGATGGGCGGAGTGGGGCGCTTGAAAGTCTGGCAGGGCAGCCTGGGCGTGGGTTACAGTTACAATTACGTGCCGTCTCCCGGTTGGCTTGTCAATGCCCACCTCATGCCGATGCTCACATTGGTCAATTCCGGCAAGCGCCACCTCTATGCCCTGCCTGCCGAAGGCGGCGAACTTGAGCCGTTGGGTGCCGAACATTTCAACATGGGTATAGACTACAATCTCGACGGCCGGCTCTCAATCACGCGCAGCTGGCAGCGTTTTTTTGTCAGCCTCTACGGCCAGCTCCACCATTTCTATTACCGCCACCGCCGCACTTCCGGCCAGACCTTCGACTGGCAGGCCAATCTCTCGTTGGGTTTGAGGTTTTGACGAAATCCACCTCACGCCCCGCTATGCCTTGTCTATCTTAAAGCCGAGTTTCAATATGAGTTTTATGGTCTCTTCGGCCGTATGGCGGTCGTAGAGTTTTTCGTTTTCGGGCAGCTCTTCGTAGGGCACGAGACAGGGATGCAGTTTCTTTTCGTCGTCGCGCTGCTCGCCGTAGGTCCACCCCTGTTTGATGCGCGTTTGCGCCCATACTTCGTGCACATTCTTGGCCAAACGCTCCATGAGTGTTTCCAGTTCTGAAGGCAAAGCCACGCCGGCCACGTCTATGGGCCGGGGCGTATAAATCTTATTCGGTTTCATTGTTGACGCTTTGATTTTGGGAATGACTAAGAAACTCGTTTATCGTCGTCGTGACCACGGCATAATCGTATTTCCTGTAAGGCTTCAAGATGGGCTGCTCCCAGTCTGTGAGGCAGACGTGCTGTTTGGTCTCTTCCCTGCATGAAGGCTTGCCGCCGCCTTTTTCATAGTCTTCCTCGCTCATCTTCGTGTAACCCATCATCAGATGGGAGGCATTCCAGCGCAGATGTTCACACCGGGCCACGTTGTAGAGGCGCCATTCCCAGTCGGTTGCCGAGCCGGCCTTCACTTTCTCCAGAAGTGTCTCCCAGTCGGGCAAATCTTCGGGAGTCTGGCCGGCCGACAGAGAGAGAAGCCGCTCTTTGGTTCGGGCGTGCAGCGCATTGGCCTTGTCCTGCCCCTCTTTGCGATAGATGCTCTGCCGGCGGTACAACTGTGCTTGCGCACTGTCGGTCGGATTGACAGCCCGTCGGTCGTCCCATGTCTGCGTGTCGTTGGTTTCTTGCTGATAGGCGGCAAAAAACTTCTTGGCCAGCACTTCATAGATATTGTTGATGACCACCTCGCGCGTGTAGACAGCCTGCGGCGAACCGAAGCAATCCAAGGCGATGACGTCGGGCTCAAACTTGTTGTAGATGTGCCGGGCCGTGTCGAAGAGCTGGGTATTGTCGTCGCTATATCGTCTGACAAACACCTTGAGCGGCACCTTCGACCGGACGTGTGAAGGCAGGGCCATGTCGAGGATGGACGAAGCAATGCGCAGATTGCGCTGCTCGTCGCCCGTGGCCACCACCACATAGTTCAGTCGCTCTATTTTGCTGCGCAGATAGGCCTCAAAAGCATTCGAGCCGGTCTGCATTTCGTGGAAAAAGACTTCTTTGTTTTCAAACTCGTCCATGCCGGGCACTTCCCGTCTGAACTCGCCCACCACGGCCGCCATCCGGCCGTCCACCACGTCTATGCACACCTTGCTTTTCTTGCCGTCCGGGCCCACAAACGACGAAAACTCATAGAGAAATCTGAGGGCGTCCTGGCCCGTGGTGCCAAAGCCCACAATCAGAGCGTTGAACGGCGAGCACACCTGTCCGCGGCTGTCGGTCTTGACATAGTCGATGGGATAGGTCTTGCCGGCCTCGCCTTTCAGTTTCAGTTCGGTCACGGCAGTGCGCGACTCGTCGATGAAGGCGATGTGGCGGTCTTTTTCCACTTCTATGAGCCGCATCAGTCCCGTCTTGCGGGCCGAACAATATACGCAATAATCTTTCACACCCTCAAACACGCCTGAGCCCGCCAGATGAATGGCCGCCGTGGCGTTGGTGGTTTCGTCTTCGCCAAGCACGAAGAAACGCACCGTGCCGGCATGCTTGATGAACCGCCCAATTTTCTTGAGGTCGAGAGCGTCCCAAAAGTCGTTGCCCTGTTCCTGCACATTGGTGGGGTGTGTGGTGCTGCGCATCAAAATGTAATTGAGTTGCGAAGCTTTCTTGGCCACGTTGAGTTTATATGCCAACAGACCGAGCAGACCGCTGAAGCTTTGTCCGCCCGACGGTTTTTCGTCTTTGTCGGGGATGTCAACAAACACGATGCGCTCATCTTTGGGGTGTCCATTTTGCAGTTCGCTTGCCATCATATAGGTGCGCTCTCCCAGTCCCCAAAACACGTTGAGACAAGCCTTGTTTTTGCTATGTGCCCATCGCCAGCCTCGCCACCAATACGTCAAGCGCTTACGGAAGCAAGCCACGGTGAAAACCGCACTCGCCACCACGGCAGCAACGTGGACGACGGCAAAGGCCAACATATAGAGTTCATCGTCTCGACAATCCGCTCTCACGCCGATGAGGTTGGATTTGGAGAGGAACATCTCGAGCGCCGACAGCGTGGAGCGCATCAAGAGCGTAAGGGCATTGGCACGCGTGCCTCCTGCATCATAGCCCACGAAATAAACCAATATGCCGGCAAAGAGCGTGGCGCACACAAAAGCCAGGAAAGCGGCATTGCGACACGACGCACTTTTCCTGTGCCGCGCGTCAAAAATCAACTGTCCCAACCGCTGCACCGTCACGACCAGCGCGACGAGAAGCCCGACTACAAACAGGCTGAAAAAGGCGATGTGCCAGCCGCCGCCGACCGGCCATTCGACGGCCCACATCTGAATAATCATTGCACTCATATTCTTGGGTTTATGGCTTTTTTGAAGGTAAAAGGTTTTGACGCGACTAAATTAGTTAATTTGCCTTTATTTGCCTCCA
>JBJFGJ010000072.1:0-4087 GCA_051892575.1 Alloprevotella sp.
TGCCTGCGCCGCTGCGAGGCGTGCGATGGGCACACGGAAGGGTGAGCAGCTGACATAGTTGAGGCCTACCTTGTGGCAGAACTTCACTGAACTGGGCTCGCCGCCGTGCTCGCCGCAAATACCGCATTTGAGTTCGGGACGAACGGTGCGGCCCTTGTTGACGGCCATCTCTACGAGCTGACCCACGCCGTTCTGGTCGAGCACCTGGAAGGGGTCTACCTTCAGGATCTTCTTGTCGAGGTAAACGGGCAAGAAGCTGGCGATGTCGTCGCGAGAATAACCGAAGGTCATCTGCGTGAGGTCGTTTGTACCGAATGAGAAGTATTCTGCACGTGAGGCAATCTTGTCGGCTGTGAGGGCTGCACGCGGAATTTCAATCATCGTACCCACCTTGAAGGGAATTTCGAGACCTTCTTCCTTGAAGAGAGCAGCTGCTTCGTCGCGAATGACTTTCTCCTGAGCCTCAAATTCATAGAGGATACCGGTGAGGGGCACCATAATCTCGGGATGCGGGTCGAGGCCTTCACGCTTCAGGTCGATGGCGGCCGAAAGGATGGCGCGGGTCTGCATCTGGGTGATTTCGGGATAGGTGTTGCCCAAGCGGCAGCCACGGTGACCGAGCATCGGGTTGTGCTCGCAGAGGCTCTCTACGCGCTGGCGGATGTATTCTACGGTTACGCCCATGGCTTGTGCCATTTCTTCCTGGCCTTTGGCATCGTGGGGCACAAACTCGTGGAGGGGCGGGTCGAGCAGACGCACATTGACGGGGAAGCCGTCCATGGCGCGGAAGATGCCCTTGAAGTCTTCTTTCTGATAGGGGAGGAGTTTGGCAAGGGCTTTCTTGCGGCCTTCAACGCCGTCGGCCAAAATCATCTCACGCATGGCCACGATTTTCTCGTTGTCGAAGAACATGTGCTCGGTGCGGCAGAGACCGATGCCTACGGCGCCGAACTTGCGGGCCACTTCGGCGTCGTGGGGCGTGTCGGCGTTGGTGCGCACCTGCAGACGGGTGTATTTGGCGCAGAGGTCCATGAGGGCGGCAAAGTCGCCTGAGAGTTCTGCGGCCTGGGTGCGGATTTCGCCTTGATATACGCGGCCGTTTGTACCGTTGAGTGAGATGTAGTCGCCTTCTTTGAGGACGATGCCGTCGATTTCAACGGTCTTGTTTTTGTAGTCTACGTTGATGGCGCCTGCACCGCTGACGCAGCACTTACCCATACCGCGAGCCACAACGGCAGCGTGGCTGGTCATACCGCCACGAGCGGTGAGGATGCCTTCGGCCACGGCCATACCGGCGAGGTCTTCGGGGCTGGTTTCGATACGAACCATCACCACTTTATGGCCGTCGGCGTGCCATTTGGCGGCGTCTTCGGCGAAAAAGACAATCTGGCCGCAGGCAGCACCCGGGCTGGCGGGCAGACCTCGTGTGAGTTCTTTGGCTTTGGCCAAGGCGTCTTTGCTGAACACGGGGTGGAGAAGTTCGTCGAGCTTGTTGGGCTCGCAGCGTTCGATGGCAGTCTTTTCGTCAATCATGCCCTGACGAAGCAGGTCCATGGCGATTTTGACCATAGCGGCACCTGTGCGCTTGCCGTTACGGGTCTGGAGGAACCAGAGTTTGCCTTCCTGCACCGTGAACTCCATGTCTTGCATGTCGTGGTAGTGCTCTTCGAGCTTAGTCTGGATGCCGTCAAGCTGCTTGTAGATTTCGGGCATGGCCTCTTCCATTGAGGGGAACTGGGCTTTGCGCTCTTCTTCGCTGATGCCTTGCAGTTCGGCCCAGCGGCGGCTGCCTTCGAGGGTGATCTGTTGCGGTGTGCGGATACCGGCCACCACGTCTTCACCTTGTGCGTTGACGAGCCATTCGCCGTTGAAGAGGTCTTCGCCGGTGGCGGCGTCGCGGCTGAAGCATACGCCGGTGGCAGAAGTGTTGCCCATATTGCCGAATACCATGGCCATAACGGTCACGGCCGTACCCCATTCGGCGGGGATGCCTTCCATCTTGCGATAGAGGATGGCGCGTTCGTTCATCCATGAGTCAAACACGGCGCAGATGGCACCCCAGAGTTGTTCCATGGGGTCGGAGGGGAATTCCTTGCCGGTCTGTGCCTTGATGGCGGCTTTGAAGCGCTTGACGAGTTCTTTGAGGTCTTCCACCTCGAGCTCGTTGTCGAGCTTCACGCCTTTGGCTTCTTTCACTTCGTCGATGATGGCTTCGAAGGGGTCGACGTCGTCTTTGTTGACGGGCTTCATACCGAGCACCACGTCGCCGTACATCTGTACGAAGCGGCGGTAGGCGTCGTAGGCAAAGCGGGGATTGTTGGTCTTGCGGGCCAAGCCTTCAACCACTTCGTCGTTGAGACCGAGGTTGAGGATGGTATCCATCATACCGGGCATCGAAGCACGGGCACCTGAGCGTACGGAGAGGAGCAGCGGATTGGCCACGTCGCCGAATTTTGAAGCCATCAGGTCTTCTACGCCGTGAAGGGCATTTTCAACGTCTTTTCTCAACAGCTCTACAACCTCGTTCTTGCCGATTTTGTAGTAGTCGTTACAAGTGTCTGTGGTGATGGTAAATCCCGGGGGCACGGGGACGCCAATGAGATTCATCTCGGCAAGGTTCGCACCCTTGCCACCGAGTTCGTTGCGCATATCTGCGCGGCCTTCGGCCTTACCGGCACCGAAGGTGTAAACCCTTTTGCGGTTTTCCATAGCAGTAATATTATTATTTTTGAAACTTTCAATAGGGGCAAATTTAGCAAAATTCCTATAATATCACAATGTTAGCACTTTTTTTTATTCTTTGACGGCATTTTTCGGCCCTTAACCTGCCCCTTCGGCTCATTTTTGACGCTTTGCCCCTGCGGTTTTAACCGTTTATTCGTCCGATTTGTGTGGATGTGTGGCTCGTGTCTTTTGGTTTTCGTTTGTCGGGCGTTATCTTCGGTGTGAGCAGAAAGAGTAGGGGCCTCACTTGGCCTCTTTTTTTGTGTTTGAGTCAGTTATGGGGCTTATTGGCACTTTTCCTGTCCTTATGACAGAAATTTCTGTCCTTATTCCCGTCAAAGCCGTCTTTATGACGGTGAACTTTGTGCCGTTTTATGTCGTTTTCACGTCTAAAGTCGGATGTCTTCAAAGGCAGAAGAAGGTTGCGAAGAAGGTTTTCAAAATAATCTCATTTTTTTTTGTCACGCCAAACGGCCTTTTTGTCACTCTCAGTCACAGGGCAGAGCGCACAAAAAACACGATGTGCCTACTCAAAAAGTGAGTGGCACATCGTGAAATGGGGAAATGACTGTGCGAGATTGTCGTGTCAGTCTTTTGTCATGTTTCTCACGATACCCAGTTTGGTTTTGCTGATGAAGTCAAGGATATTGTGGATTTCATCGCTCATGGGGATTTGTTCGGGTATCTTGATGATGGCGTCTTCAAGGCTGAAGTTGCCCGTATAGATAATGCGGTAGGTATTGGCCATATGGCGCATGATGCGCTCCGACATGCCGATGTGTTTCAACACGATGGTGTTGATGCCGTGGTAGCCGGCCGGGTTGCCGCCGAGTACGACATAGGGCGGCACGTCTTTTTGCACGCGGCATCCGCTCTGCATCAGTGAGTATTGGCCCACACGCACGCGTTGCTGGATGATGACGCCTGAGCTCTGGATGGAGTGGTCGTCGATTTCACACTCGCCGGCAATGCTCACACCGATGCCTACGACGCAGCCGTTGCCGATTTTCACGTCGTGACAGATGTGCACCTGGTCCATCAGATAGTTGCCGTTGCCGATGGTGGTAGCCTTGTCGGCATAGGTGCTGCCGGCAATCACCACGTTCTCGCGGATGTGGTTGTCGTTGCCAATCACCACTTTTGTGGGCTGGCCCTCCACGTAGTGGAAGTCTTGTGGGTGGGCGCAGATGACGGCGTTTTGGTGTACGACGTTGCCTGTGCCCATCGTGGTGCCTTCGAGGATGCTGGCGTGTGCCTTGATGACGCAGTTGTCTCCTATGGTCACGCCTTTTTCGATATAGGCAAACGGGGCTATCTCTACGTTCTGGCCGATTTTGGCCTCGGGGTGAACGTATGCTAAGGG
>JBJFGJ010000073.1:0-4026 GCA_051892575.1 Alloprevotella sp.
TGATATAGTACCAGTGCTCAGCATCTGCTGTGCTGACAATGGGCTTTTCAGGCTTGTCTACTTTCACTTTCACCACAAAGTTGGTGACTTTGACAGCCTTGTTGCTTCCCGAGAGCGCGAAGCTTACCGTTGAGAGGTTCTTGCCCACCATAGTCACTGTGATGGCGTCAGAGCCGGTGGTGATGACGCGACCGTCGTCCATCGTGATGGTCTGGGTCTCGGAATGGCCGTTGTTGACCACCTCGAAAGTATAGTCGTAGATGACATAGCCGGTGGGCGGCGTGAGCGTGTAGGTGCAGCCGCCGCTACCGCTATTAATCAATACGTCGTCGTTGGACCACTGCATATTGTTGGCGGTGGTACCAAAGGTCAGTTGCGGCTTGGCCGTGCTCTTCCAATACGTGTTGTATGAGTCATTAACTGTCGTTGTGCCATTAGCCACACGATACTGGTCGCCATTGGGTTTGTCTATGGTATAAATCACCGTGTCGGGCCTTACCATATCCTCTGCCGTCACTTCGGTGAAGAGAAGGCTCGAACCGCTGTCGTTGGCGCCACGTGCATCGTTCCATGTGCTCAATTTGTCTGAGCGGTTGTTGAAATAGCAGTTGGCACCGTAGTGGAACGTGTAGCTGTTGGCGGCAGCCGTAGAGGTGCCAATGATAAACTGGCTGTAAGTGCCTGTGGCAGCCATGACGGCCTTCTTGTTGTCGGCCACGGCGTCGTAAGTCACCATAAGGCCGGGACCTTTACCGCGGTTGTAGAACGAATAACCGTCGGTAGCGTTGCCCGTCACACACCAGAGCGACATCGTGTCGTAGGGAGCAGGCTCGGTAGTAACCATATCGACGTCGGTGCCACTGTTGGCTCTAAGCCAAGCGCCACGCGTCGTCTTGATTTGATACCAATGCACGGTGTCGCCCCAAGCTGTAGCAGTGGGCGACTTGGAAATTAGGAAACTGTAGCCTTGGTCTTCCACATAAGAAGACTGCGCAGTAGCCGTACCGGCAAATGGACTGCTCCATATGCCCGGCAAGACAACGCAAGCCAGCAAAAGAAGTAGGATTTTTTTCATAGATAAAAAGATAAAGAGGGAATAAATGAAGGTTTTTCGCGGCAAAAATACGTATTTTCACGACAAAAAAACGCAAATGCAAGCGCACTATTTTTAGTACATCTTTGCATTTGCGTTTTTTTAACTACCTGTCAGACTGTGACGGAGGCGCGAGCAGGCGCTTGTAACGCTCGGCGTCGCGCAAAATTTGCAGCGCCTCGTTCACTTCTTTGTCCTCGCGCAATCGGTAACGGGCTACGCCGCTGTCGTAATAGCGTTGCTGCACGATGGTCTCTTCGACGTAGGCGCGTATTTGCGGTTGCCAATGGGTGAAGTCGTAGTCTTGGTTGCTCACTATCTTCTTCTCGAGCGCGTCGAGTTCGGCCTTGGCCATTTCGTCGTAGCCCTCGTAGGCCGCCAAAAGGCGCAGACGGTCGAGGCCCTTCTTGGTGCGTGTCTCATAGGTAAACCCATGGGCCTGAATGTATTGGCGGAAAGCTTCATACTCGGCATCGGTCAGGCTGAAGGCCTCGGGCGCGGCTATTTGCGGATGGTTGTGGCAATAGTCCACGGCATAGTCAAAGAGCTGGTCGGAGAGCGCCAACTGGATGAGCAAGTCGGGCATCGTGTCGGCCTTTGTCACCACATCGGGCGTGATGCCGCCACCGTCTTTCACCGGTCGGCCGGCAGCAGTGTGGAACGTGCGGGCCAAAGAGTCGGGCAACGACACAGGGCGGCCGTTTTCATATTTATAGGCCTGCACACAACGGCCGCTGGGGATGTAGTATTTGCTGGTGGTGAGCTTGAGATAGCCGCCATAGGGCAACTCACGGGTTTCTTGTACAAGCCCCTTGCCGTAGGTGTTTTGACCGAGAATGACGGCACGGTCGTAGTCTTGCAACGCACCGGCCGTGATCTCTGCCGCCGAAGCCGTCTCGAAACTGGTCAGGACGACAATGGGTATATCGAGGTCGAGCGGCGTGTTACGTGTCTTGAACGTGACTGAGTTTTCCCTCGACTTGGAACGCATATCCACCACCTCTTTGCCTTTGGGCAGGAACAGATTGACCACGTCTACCGCCGCGCCCATCACGCCACCGGGATTGTTGCGCAGGTCGAGAATGAGTTTGTTGGCGCCCTTGCGCTTCAAGTCGGCCACGGCCAGACGCACTTCGCGACCGGTCTGCTCAATATAACTGCTCAACAACAGATAGCCCACACTGTCGGACAGCATCGTGGCACAAGTGACACTGGGCAAGGTGATGGTGCGGCGCGTCAAGCGGAATTTGAGTTCCTTGGAAACACCCGGACGCCGCACACGCAAATCGCAAATCGTACCGGCATCGCCACGCAATGCCGCACTAACGGACGAGGAATATTCAGACAACTCCCGCTGACCAATCTCACCCATATCCACGCCATTGACAGTGAGGATGACATCGCCGGCAAGCAGTCCGGCCACAGCAGCCGGCATACCCTCATAAGGATGAGAGATGACGCAGCGGCCAATGTCCTTGCGCGCAGAAATGATTGCACCAATGCCGGCATACTTCCCCGTGGTCATCTGCTTGAGATCGTCGGTGTGGCTCTCCGAGAAGTATTCGGTGTAAGGGTCCACCTGGTCGAGCATATAGAGAATGGCGTTGCCAATGTTTTTGGCCGCGTTGAGCGTGTCGACATAATGGAGGTCGAGCTCGCGATAGAGGCTGTTGAAGATGTCCAACTGCTTGGAGGTCTCGGCATTATGACGCGACTGCGCCGTCAAGCCGCTGAACGAAACCAGCCCTAAAAAAAGCGTGAGAAAAAAACTTTTCATAAAAACAATGTAAGTCTAATCATCTTAATCGTGGCAGACAGCATGACGCAACTGCTGCCAAACGTCGTCTGTGAGGCGCGTGCCCACCACCTGAATCACCTCGGCGGCCAACTTGGCACCTGCAGAGAGACAGTCGGCCAACGGACGGCCGGCGGCATGGGCATAAAGGAAGCCTGCGGCAAAATAGTCGCCGGCCGCCGTGGTATCCACAACCTTAGACACCTGCACTGCCGGTACTGCGGCCCTATCGGTCCCCGACTTGGCCAAAGCGCCTTCGGCTCCCACTTTGACTACAGCCACGCGGCAGGTTTGTGCCAACACGTCGAGTGCTTCACGAGCCGGGCAACCGGCAAAGGCCTTAGCCTCTTCTTCGTTGGCAAACACGATGTCGGTCTTTTGAAGCAGTTCGGCAAAGAAGTCGCGCTCAGCCTCAACAATATTATAACTGGCCAAATCCAGGCAAACCGTCAGGCCGGCCCGATGAGCTTCGTCTACAAGGCGGGCAATCAAGGCGTGGTTTTGCACCAGATAGCCTTCTATATATATATAGGAGTATCCTTCGTACCAATTTGAAGCCAAATCATCAGCCTGCATAAGCGCTGCCGCACCGAGGAAAGTGCCAAACGTGCGCTCTCCGTCGGGAGTGATGAAGGTGGAGGCCACACCCGTGGGCTCAGCGGCATGCATCAGACGGGGCTCGACACCTGCGGCGACAAAACTGTCGCGAAAGAAGCGTCCGTTGTCGTCGCGACCAATGCGACCCACCAGTCCGGTCGAGGCCCCAAGACGAGACAAGGCCAGAATGGTGTTGCAGGCCGAGCCGCCCGTTGTCTTGGTGCAATGTGCTGCCGACAAATAGCCTTGAAGCGCTTCAAAGCGTTTGGCATCAATGAGTTGCATAGCGCCTTTCTGCAAGCCTAAATCTTGAAGAGTTTGTTCGTTTTCAAGCGGATAGAGCGCGTCAACCAGTGCATTGCCGATGCCTAAAATTCTTTTCATCCGGTATAAAAATATATTTTTCGTGCAAAGATATTGTTTATTTCAAAAATAACCGCTACTTTTGCAGCGCAATTCAGAAACCGCGCAGGTTATCTCAAACATTGCTTCAGTAGCTCAGTTGGTTAGAGCACCTGACTGTTAATCAGGGGGTCGTTGG
>JBJFGJ010000074.1:0-16326 GCA_051892575.1 Alloprevotella sp.
GATGTAGCTGCCGTCGTCGCGGTTGACGATGTCTAATGTGCCGTCTGTGCGGCTCACGAATTTCCACATTCCCGTGGGCAGACTGTGTGCTTCATTGCCCACCAGTCCGTTTCCTGCGCCTGTCGACGTGAGATAGCGGTCGGCACGCAGCGGTGTGGAGAGGCGGTACCAATGCTCGTCGCCGGAGGTGCTCAGCGTAGGCTGGTTGAGGCGTGGCAGCAAGGCCGTCCAAGCCGCTTCGATGGCCGAGGCCACGGCGGTGAGTTCGTCGTTGGTGACGTCGGGACGGGCCAGCAGTTCAGCGGCATCGGCCTTTGCGGCCAACAGGTCGGCAGCGGCTTCGGCCGTGTACCAACCCACCCGGTCGCCTATGCCTGTATAGGTCATCTTCGTGTCGGCAGAAGCCAGGGTGGTGCGGGCGTTGAAGCGAGCGAGTGCGGCATTGGCGGCAGAGTCGGTCGTGGCCGTGGCGCCTTCGATATAGGGAGCGATGGCTTGAGAGAGTTTGGCGTAGCCCAAGCCACTGAAATAGCGGCCCTGGAAATAGCGTGTGTCCACCGTGCCGCCGGGATAGAAACTGTCGTAGCAATCTACGAACTCAATGCCTTCGGTGGCTTCGGCGTAGGCACGGAGGGAGTCGTTGAAGGTCTTGGCACGGCTCAAAATCTCGGCCGAGGCGCCGCCGGGGATTACGGGTAGCAGGCGGATGGCTGCCGTGGGCGCATAACTCAGCGCCGTGGCCACGTTGGCCCGATAGGCCGTCATGATGTCGGCTATGGCCGTGGCGGTGTTGGACACCTCGTTGGCTCCATTATAAAAGAATATCTGCTCGGGACAACCCGTCTCGCTGCACCCGCCAAGAATGAGCGGCAACTCCTTGGCCACGACGGCAATTTCGCTGCTGTTGAGTCCCCAGCCGTTGCCGCGGTTTTTCACGCGTGGACTGTGGAGCAATTCGTGCCACTCGCCGCCGTGGACCGTCTCGTCGCCGATGATGAGTACGTCGCCCTCACGCACTGGCAGCGCTGCGAAATAGGTGGCTCGCATGCCATAGGCACCGCCCAGTGTACCCGGGTTGTCGGTGGTGGCGTCGCTATAGACCGTGCCCAGTCCCACAAGTGGCGCGATGGCCTGGCACCATATGGCATAGCCCGAGGCGGTGAGGTGAAGGCCGTCGAGCGTGTGGGTGTTGTTGCCGGCCTCGGCCAGGTCGGTGAACTTGTCCCAAAGGTCCACGTAGGTGGCGCCCATTTCGCTGCAAATCTTGCGCAACGAGTCGTTGGTTTCCCGCTGCAGTGAGAGTGTGCGCAGACGGCTGGGCAGAATGCTTTGTACGAAAAGTTGGGTGCGGGGACTTTCGTCCTTGAACCGTTTCAAGATGTGCCGCACATTGGTGGCTACGTGAGCGGCCGTGTTGATGCCTGCCGTGCCCAGGTCGTTGGTGCCAATCATAAGGAAGGCCTTGGCCGGACGGCCGGCGAGAATGCTCTCGAGATTTTCGATGGTTTCGTCAGATACGGCGCCCGATACACCTCGGTTTATCACCCGATGGTCGGCAAAGGCCTCCCACCACTCGTGCATATTGGTGATGCTGTTGCCGATAAACACAATCTGTGTGGTGTCGGTGTCGATGACTTTGAACCCGTCGTAGCGATGGTTGCGGAAGGGCAAATCGGCCCACACCGTCAGTGCAGAGAGGGCCAACAACGAAAAGAGTAAACGTTTGAACATAGTGGAAAGCGGATTAGATAAGGAAAAAGATTATTTGAGAGTGGAGAGGGTAAAGAGGGTAGAGAGACTAAGAGTTTGGGCTTGCTTGGCAGCTTATGCTTTTAGACTTTTTGTCTTTAAAAGAGCGATTAAGCGTCCGCGCTATACACGCTGCTCTGTGTTGTTGAGTTTCAACATCTGCGGTGGCACGCTGCGGCGGATGGCGTCTACGAGCAGTTGGCGCAGGGTGTGGCGCACAAAGTCGGTCGTCGTGGTCAAGATAATTTCGCGGGTGGGGATGGGGATAGCAAAGGGCCGCACCAGCCCCCGTTGCTCTGCCGAGAGTTGCTCGAGCGCCAGTTCGGGGATGAATGTCACACCCATACCGTTCTCCACCATGCGCATAAATGTCTCGATGCTGCCCAGCGTGTAGGTGCGGCGAGGCGCCGTGGCTGATTTTAGACTGCAAAACTTCACCAACTGGTCGCGGAAGCAGTGCCCCTCGTCGAGCAGCCAAAGCGCTTCATCGGCGAGGTCGGCCGTCTTGATGGACTGGTGGGAAAACAAGGCATCCTCCCGAGCCACATAGGCCATGAACTGCTCATAATAAAGTGTGTGGCAGTCAAAATCCTCAAGCCCGTCCACGGCTACCATAATGCCGGCGTCGATGTGATGGGCGTCGAGCGCACGTTTCATTTCGTCCGTCTTCATCTCCACCACGCGGAGGTCGAGCGTCTTGTTGTGAAGGCAAAGCGAGGGGAAAAAGCGGGGCAGCAGGTAGGGCGCAATCGTGGGGAGAATGCCCAGCCGGAACACACCGCCCACGCCTCCGCGCTCCTCAGTGGCTATGGCCGTCATTCGCCTTGCCTCGTCGAGGATGTGGCGGGCTTGGGCAATGAGCTTTTCGCCCGAGGTCGTCGGGGCTACGCCGTGGACCGAGCGCGTGAAAAGAGCCAGTCCCAGTTCTTTTTCCAGCTTCTGCACCATGGCGCTGAGCGTGGATTGTGTCACGCCACACGCTTCGGCCGCCCGCCCGAAATGGCGCAGGCGAGAGAGCGCCACCACGTATTCCAACTGTTGAAGAGTCATAGGTTTAAGGTTGTAATAACGATGCGAAGATAGCGATAAAACCGCGCTTTTTCGCCACATTATCGAAAAAATCAATCGTCACATTCATTTTGTCGTTTGGCGGCACAAAAATCACTCCCTATATTTGCATCAAAAAACAAAACAACATTCATTACTAACCCTCAAAAATTCAAACATTATGAGAAGCATCACATCTTTCGACCTCCAGTATGCCCACCGTTTCTATGGTTTCAAAGGTGAAGCCCAATACCTCCACGGCCACACCGGCGTGCTGACCATTGAAGTGGAAGACACCATCAACGAAGGCGTCAATATGGTTTACCCTTGCAACGAAATTCAGAAAGTGGCTTGGGACGTGTTGAAAAACTTTGACCACGCCCTCGTGCTTCGTTCAGACGACCCCTTGCTGCCCGCTATTCTCGACGTCTATGAAAAGCAAGGCATCAAAGGCGGACATCCGCAAAACACGATGAAGGGCGAAGCCTTCAAGACTGAATTGGCCACAGCCTATCCCGACTGCCGTCTCGTGGTAACCAAGGAAACCATGACCGTCGAGGGCATGATCAAGATTGTCTATGACCTGCTCAAGGACAAACTCAACATCGTGAAACTCACCTTCACCAGCGGTGTGAATGCCGCCACGGCCGAGTTCCCCTCTCGCCAGTCCATCGACCGCTGTCCGCTCTGCGGCATCGCCCTCAACGCCGACGGCGTATGCCCCAAGTGTGGCTACCGCAAGAAGGCCTGACCTCCGATTACACAGAATAGACCACAGATTTCGTCTGACACTATTGTGATTTAGACTGACGCTTTGGCGCCGCCCTGTCTGCCTACCCAAAAAAGGCAGCGAGGCGGCGTTGCTATGTTTATGGCAAGCCTCACGGGCCGGCTATTGTATGGAAAAGCCCTTCTTGTTGTTCAAAAAAGCAAGAAAAACTCCGTTTAATCCGTAACATCCGTGTTCAAATATTAGACCACGGATTGACCGGATTGAGCGGATAGTTGTTTAATTATGCAGTCCATTCTATCCGTGTTCCAATAAAAATCTGATATAAAACTGACCACTGATTGAACAGATTAAAAGGATAGTGTGTTAAGAAATACTCCTTTTTTATGTACATTTGTGGCGAATTATGCACACGGGAACGCTTCAATTTGTCAAATACGGCCTCGTCGGTGTAGTCAACACCGCAGTGACCTTCTGTTCTTTTGTGGCCCTCATCGCCTGTGGCCTTGGTCCGGATTGGGCCAATTTGTCAAGCTACGCCGCAGGCATCGTGTGCAGTTTCGTGCTCAATCGGTGCTGGACATTCAAGTCCCAAAGCCACTCACGCCGCCGCACTGGCCGGCAAGCAGTGTGGTTCGGCGTCGGCGCAGCCCTCTGCTGGCTGGTGCAATGGGGCGTGTTCAGGGCCGTTTTGCCTATGGCTGAGCCTTGGATGGCTCAAGTCGTGGGCATGGTGGTCTACACCGTGGCCAATTTCTTCTTCAACAAATACATCACCTTCAGATAGTCTATGAAAAATCTGCTCTCGTTGCCGCCCAACGTGGTGGACTGTTTCCACGATGTCACCGGTGCCTCAAAGGCTGAGTTTTTTTGCACGTCAGACCCAGTGGGGCACAAACTCGGATCGGGTGGTGGCACCACTTGGTTGCTCGCTGCTGCCCATGCGGCCGAAGCTCCCAAGGTGGCGTTTGCCGACTGGTTGAAGCGCGAAAAGCGCGTGTTGCTCCATGCCGGCGGACAGAGCCGGCGCTTGCCGGCCTACGCGGCCATGGGCAAAGTGTTGACGCCCGTGCCGGTGTTCCGGTGGGCAAGGGGGCAACGCATAGACCAATGTTTGCTCGACCTGCAATTGCCGCTTTATCACCGCCTCTTACAGCGGGCTCCCGAGCATACGCACACGCTCATTGCCAGTGGCGACGTTTACATCCGCACGACAGTGCCTTTGGGCGAAGTGCCTGAGGCCGACGTGGTGTGTTACGGACTTTGGGCCGACCCGGTTCAGGCGTCCCATCACGGCGTGTTCATGATGGACCGCAAGAGTCCCGGACACCTTGACTTCATGCTTCAGAAACCTTCCACCGACGTGCAGGCTTCGCTCATGCAGACCCATTTTTCGCTCATCGACATCGGCGTGTGGTTGCTCTCAGACCGTGCCGTTGAGGCTTTGGTGAAAAAATCGGGTGGGGCGGATGCCGGAAGGTTGCCCGACTTCTACGACCTCTACAGCCAGTTTGGCTGTGCACTGGGTTGCCATCCCACCAAGCCCGATGCCGACCTCGAAGGTCTCACTGTGGCCATCGTGCCTCTCGAAGGTGGCGAGTTTTATCATTTTGGCACATCGGCTGAGATGATTGGATCGTCGGTGGCCATACAAAATCTCGTAAAAGACCAGCGCTTCATCATACAGCGGGGCGTGAAGCGGCAGAGTGCGCTTTTCACCCAAAATGCCGTCATTGCCCACCGACCCGAAGCACCGCAGACCGACGTGTGGATTGAAAACGCCGAACTCGGTGAGGGCTGGACGCTGGGCAGCCGACACATCATCACGGGTGTGCCGCACAACGACTGGTTGGTCAAACTCAGAGACGGCGTGTGTGTGGACATGGTACCCATCGACACTGCCGACTACGCTTTGCGCCCATACGGTTTTGACGACAGTTTCAGCGGTGCCACCGAAAGCGACGCCACACAGTTCCTCTCAGGGTCACTGAAAGAATGGATGAGCCGCCGAGGCGTGACGCAGGACGATTTCAGCCGGCGTGACGACATCCAGCAGGCCGAACTTTTCCCGGTGTCGCCCTCGATGGACCTGTTGGGGCGGCTGTTGGAATGGTTCGTGTCTGACACGCCCGATCCGGAAATGACCGAAGTATGGCGTCAGTGTCGCCGACTGTCGGCCGAGGGTATTTCGTCGACGGCCAACTTGCGGCGTCTGGCCGAGAACCGCCGTCGGCTTGGTGCCAAGACATTGCCCACGCTGGCACGCAACTGGCAGAAAAGTGTTTTCTATCAAGTCAATCTCAAGGATATGGCAGGCAAATTTGCCGAGGCTTCATTGGCTTTGCCCAGTCCGCTTGAGGCTGACGCACCACTGATGATGCGCATCCACGACGCCATGTTCCGCTCGGAGACAGAGCGTCTGTTGGGCCGGGACGACGAGGCAGCAGCCGACGAAGCCCGTGCTTTTACCCTCTTGCAGCAGGGACTCACTGCCGAGGTGCTTCGACAGAAATGCCAACCCCATAAGACTACCTTCGACGATCAGATTGTTTGGGGCAGAAGTGCGGTGCGCATCGACTTGGCTGGAGGTTGGACCGACACGCCGCCCTATAGCCTCTTGTCTGGCGGAAATGTGGTCAACGTAGCCATTCATCTGGGCGGTCAGCAACCGCTGCAGGTCTACGTGAAACCCTCGAAAGAGTTGGCCGTCATTTGCCGCAGCATCGACCTTGGGGCTATGGAGCGCATAGAAACTTACGAAGAACTCAGACAATATAATAAGGTGGGTTCGCCCTTTTCCATCCCCAAGGCAGCATTGACGCTGGCGGGCTTTATGCCGGGCTTTGGCGTGGAGCAATTTTCCAGCCTGCGCCAACAGTTGGAGGCCTTCGGCTGCGGCATTGAAATCACCCTGCTTTCGGCCATCCCGGCCGGTTCGGGACTGGGTACGAGCAGCATCCTCGCCGCTACTGTGCTCGGAGCCTTGAGCGATTTCTGTGGACTGGCTTGGGACAAAAACGAAATCTGCAACCGCACACTCGTGCTCGAACAACTGCTCACCACCGGCGGCGGATGGCAAGACCAATATGGTGGTGTATTCCCCGGAGTCAAGTTGCTGCAAACGGGAACAGGCTTCGACCAAAACGCCGTGGTGAGATGGCTGCCCGACACGCTCTTCACCGACCCCGAACTCCGCCCCTGTCACCTGCTCTATTATACTGGTATCACCCGCACGGCCAAACACATTCTTGCCGAAATCGTGCGCGGCATGTTCCTCAACAATACCACCCATCTCGCTCTGCTCGACGAGATGAAAAGCCACGCCCTGCAAATGCGCGAAGCCATGCAGACCGGACGTCTTGCCGACTTCGGTCGTCTCGTGCGCACCACCTGGCAACAAAACAAGGCCCTCGACAGCGGCACCAACCCGCCGGCCATCGAGGCCATCTGCCGACAAATCGACGACCTCTGCCTGGGCTACAAACTTCCCGGTGCAGGTGGTGGCGGCTTTATGTATATGGTGGCCAAATCGCCAGACGCCGCCCGACGCATCAGAGAGCGACTCACCGAAAATCCTGCCGCTCCCGGCGCGCGCTTTGTAGAAATGAGCGTGTCGAAAGAAGGACTGCAGGTGAGCCGGTCTTGATAAGTGTGGAAGAACAAACCTAATTTATACCACTTTTAGTCTTTTTGTCTCTTAGACTTTTAGTCTCTCCCCACCAAATCAATCGCCTATGTCTCGTCAATCATTTACCATATTTGCTTTGGCACTCACTCTGCTGGCCACGACGGCTTGGGCAGGGCGACGCAAACCACGCGAAGTCACCGTGGCTGTGATGTCTATCAACGACTTTCACAGTGGTTTTGTGCGCGATGACTTCAAGCGAGTGCCCGGTGCGCCGGCTTTGTTGCAGACCATCGACTCGTTGCGGCAAGTCTATCCCTATCACCTCGTCTTGGCCTCGGGCGACAACTTCGGCGGCAGTTATTTCAATTCGGCCACCGGTGGTGTGCTGATGCCTTTGCTCTTCGACCGACTCGGCATCACCGTCTCTGCCTTGGGCAACCACGAGTTTGACGAAGGACAGCAGCGTCTTGGGCGGAAGTGGGCCGACTCGCCCTGTCGCCCCGAAGGTTTCCGTCTTGACTATGTCTGTGCCAATGTGCGCACCGACGACGGGCGCTGTCCCGATTTTGTCCGGCCTTATGCCATCCGCCACATCCCCATTGGCCCTAAACAGTCACTGAAGGTGGCACTCGTCGGTCTCATCACCTCTTCAACAGCCATTCAGGCCAGTAAGTCAAAACTGCGTGGCGTGCAATTTGACGGCCGTTACAGCACGGTGCTCGACAGCCTCAGCCGCTTGAGCGACTATGCTGCCGAAGTGCCCTCAGCCGATTTGCAGATTTTACTCACCCACATCGGCACCTCTATGGATGGCGACCAAGCCGTGTGGGACGATACCGACGAAGCCCAAATCCGCGACCTTGATGACCCGATGTGGGACGGCATCTTTACGGCTCATCTCCACGAGGCCGTTGAGGGTAGGGTGGGGAAGCAACAATATCCTGTGGTACAGGGAAGGTGGCACGGCCAGTGTGTCAGTCTCATCAAATTCCGCATCAACTTGAAGACGCGCAAGATTGTGGGAGTAGAAACCGAACTGTGCCCCGTGCGTCCAAGTGACCACCTTACGCCTCGCGCTGCAGCCCTCAAAGCCACCATTGACTCCGTGCTGGTCTGCACCAAAACGCCGGGAGGCACCTCCATCGGTGAGCGGCTCACCCATACCGCCAAGACACTCATCCATTCTCGTCAAAACAACACGCAGCAGACCCTTATGGGCGCACTTGTCTGCCAGTCGTATGCCGAGTGCGTGCGCCGGGCTTATAGACTGAGCAACTCAGCCATTGTGGTGGGTGTGAGTCATTTCGGCAGCATACGTGCCGGTTTCACCGCCGGTGACATCTCTGTGATGGACGTGGGCGAGTCACTGCCTTTCGCCAACAGCATTGAATGTTTCCGGCTCAACGGCCGGCAACTGCGCGATCTCTTGGAGTTTGGTCTGCACAATGTCCGCTTCGGTTGCATTCAGACTTCGTGGCTCGACCTTGAGACCGACAGCGAGGGACGTCTCACCACCATCACCTACGTCGGTCCCGACGGCAGCCGCCGACCGGTCTGTGACGACACGCCGCTCATCTTGGCTGCCGATGAATATATGACCACTGGTGGTGATGGCTATTCCACCAGCCTTTTCCCGAAAGATTGTGTCGACAAAACCCACGCCGACCAATTGCCCACCACGACAGACGCTTTCATCAACTATCTGCGTGGGCGAAAAATAGACTGAAAACTATTTTCCATACATATATATAAGGAGTATTTATGGGACTCATAGCCATGCCTCCGGCACCGCCGCGTGCCGACCTCGACCTCAATCTCTTTCTCGGCGGAGGCCGCGACGGTGAAGTGGTAGACCGCCGATGCCGTACGATGCCGGCCGAATGGTTTCCCCAAAGTGTCGTTCAACTCACTTGGCCCCACCAAGACACCGACTGGAAAGATATGTTGGCCGAAGTGACCGAGTGTTATATCCGTATGGCCTACGAAATAGCTACACGCCAACCGTTGCTCGTCGTGGCCCCCGATGTCGCTGCCGTGAAGCTGCTCCTGAGCGAGCGGTTGCCGGAACGAGCCGTGGCCAACATCACTTTTTTTGCCGTGCCCACCAACGACACTTGGGCACGCGACCACGCCTTCATCAGTGTCATCGACGGCGCTGCCTCAGAGTTGCTCGATTTTCGTTTCAATGGTTGGGGAGGCAAGTTTGAAGCTAAACTCGACAATGCCATCAACCGAAGGCTCTATGACGCCGGATTGCTCAAAGGCACTTACAGAGACTGCCTCGATTTTGAACTCGAAGGCGGCAGCATAGAGAGCGACGGACAAGGTACCCTGCTCACCACCTCCCGTTGCCTGCTCAATCCCAATCGCAACGGCGGACTCTCCCAGGCAGAGGCGGAAGAGCGACTGAAGCACCTGTTGGGCGTGGAACGCGTCTTGTGGCTCCACCACGGCGAACTGGCCGGCGACGACACCGATGCCCACATCGACACGTTGGCTCGCTTTTGTACGGAAGACATCATCGCCTATGTGTCGTGCAATGACCCTCGCGACTCTCACTATGAGCCTCTGGCCGAAATGGAAAAAGAACTGCAAGCACTGCGCACGGCCAAGGGCGAACCTTATAAATTGGTGGCTTTGCCTATGCCCCGGGCCATCTTCGACGAAGACGGTGAGCGTCTGCCGGCCACCTATGCCAATTTCCTGATAATGAACACAGCCGTGCTCTATCCCACCTATGCCCAACCCGACAACGACGAGGCCGCACGCCGCGCCCTGGTCGCCGTCTTTCCCAAGAAAGACATCGTGGGCATAGACTGCCGCGCACTCATCCGCCAGCACGGTTCACTCCATTGCGCCACTATGCAATATCCGCGCGGCATCTTCCATCCCTAATTCCGAAAATCAAAAAACTATGCCCACATCACGCACACTCAAAACCGGCCTTGTCCAGTTGGCCATTACGCCCGACGTTGAGCACAACAAAGCCCGCCTGGCCGAAGCCGTCGACCGAGCTGCTGCACAAGGGGCCCGACTCGTCGTGTTGCAGGAACTGCACAACACCCCCTATTTCTGTCAGACCGAAAACGTCGACAACTTCAATCTGGCCGAAGCCATTCCCGGTCCCTCGACAGCCTTTTATGGCGAGGTGGCGCGGAGAAATAAGGTGGTGCTTGTCACGTCCCTTTTCGAGCGTCGTGCACCCGGTCTTTATCACAACACCGCCGTGGTGTTTGAGGCCGACGGCAGCATCGCCGGCACCTATCGCAAAATGCACATCCCCGACGACCCCGCCTATTACGAGAAGTTCTATTTCACTCCCGGCGACCTCGGTTTCCGTCCCGTCGACACCAGTGTGGGACGCCTCGGCGTGCAGGTGTGTTGGGACCAATGGTATCCCGAAGGTGCCCGACTGATGGCTTTGGCCGGTGCCGAACTGCTCATCTATCCCACCGCCATCGGTTATGAGAGTAGCGATGCCGACGAAGAGAAGGCCCGACAGCGCGAAGCCTGGACCACCGTGCAGCGTGGTCATGCCGTGGCCAATGGTCTGCCCGTCATTGCCGTCAATCGCACCGGCTACGAGCCCGACCCGTCTGGCGTCACTGGTGGCATCACCTTCTGGGGCAGCAGCTTCGTGGCCGGTCCTCAGGGCGAACTGCTCTATCGTGCCCCCATTGACCAAGAAGTGGTTGAAGTGGTCGATATCGACCTTTCGCGCAGCGAGAATGTGCGTCGCTGGTGGCCCTTCCTGCGCGACCGTCGCATAGAGTGTTTCGCTCCGTTGGGGCAACGTTTCATTGATAAACCCGTGGACGAATGAAAAACGCACAAGACTCTCGCGGCAGCCTTTTCTCTGTGGGCGGCAAAAACTATCTGATGCCCTTCATACTGGTCACCGCCCTGTTTTTCCTTTGGGGCTTTGCCCACAGCATCCTCGACGTGCTCAACAAGCATTTCCAGGAAGCTTTCGATATGAACAAGACCCGCTCGGCGTTGGTTCAGGCTATGGTCTATGGCGGTTATTTTCTTATGGCCCTGCCTGCCGGTTTGATCATTCGCCGCTGGGGCTATCGTGCCGGCGTCTGCACCGGCTTGGGACTTTATGGCATCGGCGCCTTGATGTTTGTGCCCGGCAGTGGGATAGGGTCGTTTGAATTCTTCCTGCTTTCGCTCTTCGTCATCGGTTGCGGCCTGACTTGTCTCGAAACGGCCGCCAATCCCTACGTCACCGTGCTGGGCGACGACAAATGGGCTGAGCGCCGCATCAACATCGCCCAGTCGTTCAACGGTTTGGGCTGGATCATTGGCCCCGTGGTGGGTGGCCTCTGTGTTTTGGGCGGCGGCAACATCGCTTTGCCTTATGCCGTGGTGGGCATTGTCGTGTTGCTCATTCTCGGCGTGTTTGTCATGGTCAAGTTGCCCGAAGTCATGCCTGCCACCACCGAGTCAACCACCTCGCCATGCGCCGACCGTCCTTTGTTGCGTCAGAGCCACTTCCTCTTTGGTCTTGTAGCGCTCTTTTTCTACGTTGCAGCCCAGACGGGCATCAACAGCTTCTTCATCAACTATGCCGAAGAGTGTGCCGGAGTCGATAAAAACGCAGCGGCCCTGTGGCTTGGTTTCCTCGGTATGGGGCTCTTTATGCTGGGACGAATGGGCGGCAGCTTTTTGATGAAATACCTCAGTCCCGAGCGCCTGCTCCTCTTTTTTGCCTTAGGTGCCACGGCGGCTATGCTCATCATCATGACGCTCTCCGGCCGAGTGGGCTTTTATGCCTTCTTCGTCTGCTTTTTGTGCGAGAGCATCATGTTCCCCACCATTTTTGCCTTGGCCATTCGCGGTCTGGGGCGCCACACCAAGATGGCCTCGTCGCTGCTCATCATGTGCATCGTCGGTGGCGCCGTGGCTCCTTTGCTAATGGGCTTGATTGCCGACGTTTCCGGTCTTATGTCGCTCGCCTTCAGTGTGCCTTTGCTCTGTTTCGTCGTCATAGCCGCTTTTGCCCTGGCCTATCGCCGCTGCCTGGGCCGGGCAGGTCACAGTCCGGCATAAGCCAACAAAGACTATTCTTTTTTGAAAACAATATAAACCCAACAATATGATAGACTCAATGACCGGCTACGGTAAAGCCGAAGCCACCATCGGCGGCAAGAAAATCATCGCCGAGATAAAATCACTCAATTCCAAGGCCCTCGACCTCAGCATGCGCCTGGCGCCCGTTTATCGCGAAAAAGAGATGGAGTTGCGCGGCCTTGTTGCCGCCGCTGTCGAGCGTGGCAAGGTCGATTTCTCTCTCTGGATAGAAACTGCCGCCGGTGCTCACACCGCTTCAATCAATTCCGAAACCGTGGCCGACTATCAGCGGCAAATCGAGGCTGTCTGTGCGGAGACCGGCATTGCCCATCCCGGCACCGACATATGGAATGTCATCCTCCGTCTGCCCGACACGCTCAAGGCGGCCGAAGACGAAGTGCTCACCGACGAAGAGTGGCAGACGGCCCGTCGTGTGGTGGAAGAAGCCGTGGCCCAGCTCGTGGCCTTCCGTCGTCAAGAAGGCGAGGCGCTCTACAAGAAATTCCGTGAAAAGATTGACAACATCTCAGCCCTCTTGGCCGGCATCGAACCCTTCGAGCAGTCGCGTGTGGAGAAAATCCGCCAGCGCCTCTTCGACCGTCTCTCAGAACTCAAAGGTGTGGACTACGACAAGAACCGCCTCGAGCAAGAACTCATTTATTATATCGAAAAGCTCGACATCAGCGAAGAAAAACAGCGCCTGGCCAACCACCTGAAATATTTCGTCGACACGATGGACAACGGCCACGGCCAGGGCAAAAAGCTCGGTTTCATTGCCCAAGAGATGGGCCGGGAAATCAACACCACGGGTTCCAAGAGTAACCAGGCAGAAATGCAAAACATTGTGGTGAAAATGAAAGACGAACTCGAGCAAATCAAGGAGCAGGTGCTCAACGTGCTCTGATTTTCTCCTCCTAATACCTCACAAACCTTACAGCCATGACCACATCTTCCGACACCGCCGCAGGCGGCAAACTCCTCATCTTTTCCGCTCCCAGTGGCAGCGGCAAAAGCACGCTCATCAACAGTCTGATGGCCTTGCCGCTTGGCCTGCATTTTTCCATTTCTGCCACCAGCCGGCCGCCGCGTGGCACCGAGCGCAACGGCGTGGAATATTTCTTCCTCACCCCCGACGAGTTCCGTCGCCGCATCGAGGCCGGGGATTTCCTGGAATACGAAGAAGTCTACAAAGACCGCTACTATGGCACCCTGCGCCAGCAGGTAGACCGCCAGTTGGCCGAGGGCCAGAATGTGGTGTGCGACGTTGATGTCCTCGGCGGTCAGCGCATCAAGCAGATCTATGGCGACCGTGCCTTGAGCCTTTTCGTCCAGCCCCCTTCCATCGAAGCCCTGCGTCAGCGGCTCGAAGGTCGTGGCACCGACAGTCCCGAAGTCATTGCCGACCGCCTGGCGCGTGCCGAGTTTGAACTCACCTTTGCCGACAAGTTCGACCGTGTCATCATCAACGACGACCTCGAGCGGGCCAAGGCCGAAGTGGCAGCCTGTGTCAAAGCCTTTCTTGAGGGCAAAGACTGACGGCGTCCATACCAATCTCTTATGATGAAACGCGTAGCCCTCTTCGGCGGTTCGTTCAACCCCATCCACCTGGGCCACCTCGCTCTGGCGCGTGAAGTCGTCAGCCGGGGCTTGGCTGATGAAACGTGGCTGATGGTTTCGCCCCACAATCCGCTAAAACCTTCGGCCGACCTACTCGACGAAACCCTGCGTTTTGAAATGGCCCGCATAGCCACCGCCGACCAACCAACCGTCAAAGCCAGCGATTTCGAGTTCACCCTGCCACGCCCCTCTTTCACGTGGCGCACCCTCGAGGCCCTTCGCCTCAGCCATCCCGACACGCAGTTCGCCCTGCTTGTCGGCGCCGACAACTGGGCCTGTTTCAATCGCTGGGCACGCTATGAAGAAATACTGCAAACTACGCCCATAATCATTTATCCTCGAGAAGGTTATGAGGTTGAAGAAAATAAATTGCCTGCCGGCGTAACCTTGCTCAATCCCGAACGGCTCTATCCCTTCAGCTCCACCGACATTCGCCGCGCGTTGCGTGAGGGAAACGACGTCAGCCGTATGTTGCCCCCGGCAGTTGAGTCATTTATACGCCGCCGAGGGTTGTATGGGGTATTACAGAGTTGATTTTTTTGATTGTTGGTTTGGTAGGGAGTTCGGAGTTGAGTTTGAAATTTGCTTGGTTGTTTTTTTGCGGCCAAGCAAGCCCTGAAGGGGCGCAACATATCAGCCCAGGTCGTCAGGCCTGGGTATACGATGTACGCTATTATTCCGGCCTGTAAGGTCGGCACACTAAACGTTTAATGATCAATGTGTTTCAAGTATTAATTTCTCCTTAATGTGCCGACCTTACAGGCCGGAGATTAGAGGGATAATCCACAACCCAGGCCTACGACCTGGGCTGATATGTTGCGCCCTTTCAGGGCTTGCAGTGCCGTATACAAAAAGCAAAAACAATCTCAATTTCAATCCCCTTCCCGCCATTCCCTTCACCGCTCCTACGTCTTTACAAACCTCGTGCAAAACCGTGCAACTCTACATTCAAAGCGGCTAAGCCGTTGGGCGATAAAATGATGGATGATGTAGAGTCGCGCCGACAAACCGTGCACAAACGCTGCACAACCCATCAATATTTAATTTTGAAATAATCCAACAACACCCGGAAATGGTCTTGTGCTGTCAGGCAGGTGTCGCGCAGGAAACCATTGACGTGCCCCCATTCCTGAAGGCCGCGATAGTAGTACAGATGCAATTCTTCGGTGATGATGAATGGCACAATGCCGCTTTGCAGACATTGCCAGAGCAATAGTAACCTACCTACACGACCGTTGCCGTCTTGAAAGGGATGGATGCGTTCGAAGATGACGTGGAAGTTCAGAATGTCGTCAAACGCCACCTTTTTGACGGCGTTGTAATCGTTCACCAAAGCTTTCATACGTCCCTGAACGTCTTGCGGCAGCGCAGTCTCTTTACCGCCCACTTCGTTGGGCATTCGTTTGTAGTCGCCAACGGCAAACCATGACCTTTGGCTGTCTGACGTATTCGTCTTGAGGATGGCGTGCAGTTGCTTGATATGTGCTTCAGTGATTTTGTCCGTTGCATGGTCAATCACATAGTCGATGCAGCGAAAATGATTGACGGTCTCCATGATGTCATCCACCGAAGTGCTCTCATTGGTAACGCCCAGTGTGTTGGTTTCGAAGATAAAGCGCGTCTGTTCCTCGCTCAATCGGCTGCCCTCAATGTGGTTGGAGTTGTAGGTCAAGTCAATCTGAGTGCGATGGTAGATGCCTCCTTTCAGTCTGGCTTCCTTCTCTTCGCGCAAACGCCCCAGCAGAGGTGACAACATCTTTTTCCCTTTCTTGGGCAATTCGGCGTCGGCAGGGATGCTCCATGTCTTTCCGGTCAAGAATGCACCATCAATTTTTCCCTCAGCGCAATAATGACGAGTGGTGCGTTCGCTGATGCCATATTTTTCGGCAAACTGAATGACAGATATATACTTCATAGTTCACAAAGACAATCTTTATCGGCAAGGTTAATGCTTAATTTCAAGCGCAAAGTTATCAATTTTTGCCGATATCGGCAAAAACGCATCATTCTGACTACTCTACTTTCAGTCCGTAGCTTGGCCGTTCAAAAAACAAACAAATCAAATATTGCCCCCGACCTTCCATGGCCTTGCCCATCCCGCTCTTATTCTTCCTACCCAAATTTTCACCTTTTTCCCAATCACCTGGTCACGGGCTTGTATCGCATTGAGCATTAGCGCTTTGCTGTGACTGAACGTTTCCGTCACGTTCAATCACACCGGGCTGGCATCTGCTCATTATTCTCTCTGGGCATTAACGGCAAAAAAGCACGGAAATAACGGCAAAAATGGTGTTTTTTAGATATTTAACGCTGACTTTTAGTTAAATGGTATGAACAATTTATAACTTTGTGCCGTCTTAAATCAGAACGAACTAATCATATCCTTATTTGATACGTGGCCGAGGGTGCCGTGAGCCTCCTCTGCCTGTGTGCGTACCATCCTGTCTTAAACGACCTATTTATCAAATAAATAACTTTT
>JBJFGJ010000075.1:0-16307 GCA_051892575.1 Alloprevotella sp.
TTCCGCTTCTTGCGCAAGACGTGGAACCTCTTTTTCGACAAGACTGGCAGCCTCGCCGTGACCGACGCCGACGCCACGCCCGAAAACCTCAAGACGCTGCACAAGCTCATCAAGAAGGTGACCGAAGACATCGAGACCTTCTCTTACAACACGGCTGTGCCGGCCTTTATGATTGCCGTGGGCGAACTGGCCGCTCAGAAGTGCCACAGTCGCGAGGTTATGGAGAAACTCGTCGTGTTGCTGGCACCCTTCACGCCGCATATCGCCGAAGAGCTTTGGCACCTCATGGGGCACGACACCACCGTGTGCGACGCCGCCTGGCCGACATTCAACGAAAGCTATCTCAAAGAAGACAGCGTGACGATGAGTGTGTCGTTCAACGGCAAGACACGCTTCACCGTCGACTTCCCTGCCGACGCCGACAAAACGACCGTCGAAAAGGCCGTCATGGACTTGCCACAAACCGCCAAATATCTCGAAGGCAAACAGGTGGTGAAAGTCATCGTGGTGCCCGGCAAGATTGTCAACATCGTGATGAAATAGATTTCAAAGAGCCAAAGAGCTATCGGTGGCCCGGCAAGCCCTGTAAGGGCGTAACATATCAGCCCGGGTCGAAGGCCCGGGTTAGAAATGGTCCTCTAAATTCCGGCCTGTAAGGTCGGCACAATAGGGGGGCTTAGCGGCCGCTCGGGAACTAACCGCTTGGCTTGCCGGGCCGCCCAAACTCCTCCACGCCGCAAACGCCGCTCAAAACGCTTTGCCAAAAAATAAAAACAAAAACAATCCCATATGGCACGCTACATCCATCTGACGCTGTTTCAAAACACACGCGACTACATCATCATCACCTTCGGACTGCTCTGCTATGCCGTGGGCTTCACCTGCTTCCAACTGCCCTACGAAATCACTACCGGCGGACTAGCCGGTGCCGGCGCCGTGTTGTTTTACGCCACCGGCATCCCCGTGCACTTCACCTTCTTCACCGTCAACATCATCTTGCTGGCCATAGCCGTGAGGGTGCTGGGATGGAAATTCTGCATCAAAACCATCTATGCGGTCTGTATGCTCACCTTCCTGCTCTTCATTGCCCGTGAGGTGATGCTCTATGTGGCGGCCAATCATCCCGAACTCACCCGAAGCCCACAGGGCCTGCCGCAACTGGTCAAAGACGGCATGTTCATGTCGTGCATCCTCGGTGCGGCCATCGAAGGCATCGGCATCGGACTGGTCTTCTTGAGCAACGGCTCGACGGGCGGCACGGATATCATCGCCGCCATCATCAACAAATATAAAGACGTCACACTGGGACAAATGATGATGCTCTGCGACTTGATCATCATCACCTCGAGCCTCCTGCTGCCTACAGGCAACGTGGAAAAACTGCTCTACGGCTACTGCACGCTCATCATCACCAACCTCCTGCTCGACTACGTCGTGGACCGCGGACGGCAGTCGGTGCAGTTTTTCATCTTCTCACTCAAATACGACGAAATCGCCGCTGCCATCAATGCCATGCACCGCGGCGTGACCGTGCTCAACGGACAGGGCTGGTACACCAAACACGAGCGCAAAGTGCTCGTGGTGCTGGCAAAAAAACGCGAAAGCACCAACATCTTCCGCATCATCCAAAACATCGACCCATCGGCCTTCGTCTCGCAGTCGAAAGTCATCGGCGTGTTCGGCGACGGTTTTGACAAGATAAAAGTCAAGGCCGACAAAAACGCAACCAAAACCCCCGAAACACCACAACAGACTTCCTAAAACCGGCACATGGCAAAAGACGAACTCACACCAATGATGAGGCAGTTTCAAGACCTCAAGGCCAAACACCCTGACGCCATACTGCTCTTTCGTTGTGGTGACTTTTATGAAACCTACCTCGGCGACGCCGTCCTGGCTTCGCAAATACTCGGCATTACCCTCACAAGGCGCAACAACGGAAAAAGCTCGTCACCCACAGAGATGGCGGGCTTTCCCTATCATGCCCTCGACATCTACCTGCCACGACTCATACGGGCCGGACGACGTGTGGCCATCTGCGACCAGCTCGAAGACCCGAAACTCACCAAAAAACTCGTCAAACGCGGCATCACCGAACTCGTCACTCCGGGCGTGGCCATGACCGACAACGTGCTCTCGGCACGCGAAAACAATTTCCTCGCCGCCGTACACTTCGGCAAAAGTGCCCTCGGACTGGCTTTTCTCGACATCTCGACAGGCGAATTTCTCGTGGCCGAAGGTACACCGGAATATATCGACAAACTTCTGGCCAACTTCGCCCCCAAAGAGGTGCTCGTGGTCAGAGGACAGAAAGACCGCCTCGCCGCCTTTTGCACCTCCCGATATTTCACCTTCGAACTCGACGACTGGGCCTTCTCCGAAAACACGGCTCACGAAAAACTACACCAGCACTTCGGCGTGAAAAACCTCAAGGGCTTCGGCGTGGACCATCTCAAAGCCGGCATCGTGGCGGCTGGGGCCGTGATGTGTTATCTCGAAATCACCCAACACACACAGACGGCTCACATCTCAACCATCCGACGCATCGACGAGGAAAACTACGTGCGGCTGGACCGTTTCACGGTGCGCAACCTCGAACTCGTCGAGGCCATGGGCGAAGACGGACGCTCACTGCTCTCGGTCATTGACCGCACACTCACACCGATGGGGGCCAGACTCTTGCGGCGCCGTGTGCTCTTCCCCCTGCGCTCGGTCAAGGCCATCACCGAGCGGCAAGACGGCGTGGAATATTTCTTCCGCGAACCTGCCTTCAGAGACATCATGGCCGTGGAACTGGCCAAAATCGGCGACTTGGAGCGCATCGTCTCAAAAGTGTCGGTGGGGCGCGCCAATCCGCGAGAGATGCAGCAACTGCGACTGGCACTCGAAAGCGTAGAGACCATTCGCCAGACCTGTCTCGAAGCCACCGAGCCTTCCATTCGCCGCATCGGCGAAAGCCTCGACGGCTGCCAGACATTGCACGACCGCATCTTCCACCAGATCACCCCCGACCCACCCATCATGAGCGGCAAGGCCGGCGTCATTGCCGACGGTGTCAACCAAGAACTCGACGACCTCCGTGCCGTGTCCACCTCGGGCAAAGACTATTTGCTCAAAATCCAACAGCGCGAAAGCGAGCAAACCGGCATCCCCAGCCTTAAAATTGGCTATAACAACGTCTTCGGCTACTACATCGAAGTGCGCAATACCTATAAAGACCGTGTACCGGCCGACTGGATACGCAAGCAGACACTGGCACAGGCCGAGCGCTACATCACGGCCGAGCTCAAGGAATATGAAGAAAAAATACTCGGCGCCGAAGACCGCATCCTCGTGCTCGAAGCCGCCATCTATTCGGCCCTGCTGCAAGAAGCGCTCAACTATATCGCTCCACTCCAAAACAATGCACTGGCGCTCTCGGGCCTCGACTGTCTCTATGCCATGGCCGTGGTGGCCGCCGAGCGCGGTTACATCCGGCCAGTAGTCGATGAAACCACCGAACTCGACATCCGACAGGGCCGCCATCCCGTCATCGAAACCCTTATGCCGCCGGGTGAGCAGTATGTGCCCAATGACGTGCACCTCGACACCGAGCGGCAGCAAATCGTCATCATCACCGGTCCCAATATGGCCGGTAAGAGTGCCCTTCTGCGTCAGACGGCTCTCATCACGCTTATGGCTCAAATGGGCGCTTTCGTGCCGGCCGAGAGTGCGCGCATAGGGCTTGTCGACAAAATCTTCACCCGTGTCGGTGCCAGCGACAACATCTCGATGGGCGAGAGCACCTTTATGGTGGAAATGAGCGAGGCCGCCAACATCATGAACAACCTCACGCCGCGCAGTCTCGTGCTCTTCGACGAGTTGGGCCGCGGCACATCCACCTACGACGGCATTTCCATCGCCTGGTCCATCGTGGAATACATCCACAACCATCCCCGGGGAGCCTGCGCCCGAACACTCTTTGCCACCCACTATCACGAACTCAACGAAATGGAAAAGCGCTTTCCGCGCATCAAAAACTGGAATGTGTCGGTGATGGAACAAAACGGTCGGGTCGTTTTCTTGCGCACCTTGAAGCCGGGCGGTTCGGAACATTCGTTTGGCATCCACGTGGCCCGTCTGGCCGGTATGCCCACCACCATCGTGCGACGTGCCGAAGAGATACTCGTCAAGTTGGAGCAAAACAACGCCAATACCGGCAGCGTCGATGCCGGCCAAGCCATTGCGGCCCCTCAAGACGCCTCGGGCGTGCAATTGAGTTTTTACCAGCTCGACGACCCCGTGCTCACACAGATACGCGACGAAATCCTACACCTCGACATCGACAACCTCACGCCGATGGAGGCCCTCAACAAACTCAACGACATCAAAAAGATTGTCAAAGGGCAGTGACGTGGGGTTAGTGGGAGATATGGCCGGGTCCTATTTCCGATAAATATTTTTGTAGGGATAGTTGGCAAAGATAAGCGACCTTGCATGTCTTGAAAGGGCTTGCCTGGCCGCTTATATACAAAATATGGATACGTGATGATGTGGAATTATGCCGTATTGGGGCGGTATGATTCAATAATAATATATTCCCCCCAAAAACCTTTCCCTTAAATCGGGTCGACGTCGAAAAAAACGGCGACGCCACGACCCTCGGGGCTTGCCGCCAACTGCATACGGGCGCGGAGCAACAGCGACTTGACGCCTTGAGGCGTGTGTGGGGCGATGACCTTGACCACCAGCCGGCGGATGTGCTGATATTGCACACGGCCCACGGCAGGGCGGTCGGGGCCCAATACGGCCGTGCCCAAAGCAGGGCGGAGCAAGGCAGCCATCGCTTCGGCTGCTCGTTCGCAAGCAGACTCGTAGCGGTGTTTCAGACACACCTCAATCAGCCGGCAGAAGGGCGGATACATAAACTCCCGACGCTCGGCCATCTGCAGGGCAAACATGGCCTCGTAGTCGCCACGGACAATCTGAGTCACGACGGGGAGAGCCGGCTGTTTGGTTTGCAAAATGACAAGCCCCTTGCGGTTACCACGCCTCCCGGCACGGCCTGCCACCTGGCTCAACATCTGGAAAGCCCGCTCGTGCGCACGGAAGTCGGGGCGGTTGAGCAGGGCATCGGCGTCGAGAATACCCACCACACCCACATGGTCGAAGTCGAGCCCTTTGGTCACCATCTGTGTGCCGATAAGCAGGTTGGTCTTGAGGTCTTTGAAAGCCTCGATAATCTTCTCGTGAGCCGTCTTGGCACGCGTCGTGTCGAGATCCATCCGCGCCGGCCGTGCCTGAGGGAAACAGCGGCCCACTTCTTCTTCAATCTTCTCCGTGCCTTGCCCCTTGCCTCTGAGGTCGTGCTCGCCGCAACAGGGACAGGCAGCAGGCAGCGCATAGGTGGCACCGCAATAGTGGCACACCAGCCGCCCCGTTTGGCGGTGGTGGGTGAGGGGGACGTCGCAGGCTGCGCAGCGCGGTGTCCAGCCGCAGGTGTGACATTCCATCACCGGGGTATAGCCGCGGCGGTTGATGAAGAAAATGGCCTGGCCGCCGCCGTCGAGCGTCATCCGGGTGTCGGCGATGAGGCGTGGCGAGAAGGGTGTTTTCATCAGTTTCTTGCGCCGCAGTTCGCCCACGTCTTCCACAATGATGTCGGGCAGGGTGGCTCCGCCGTAGCGCTCTTTCAGACACACGAGTCCGTATTTGTCGGCCGTCGTGGCGTTGTGATATGACTCGACAGACGGCGTGGCCGTGCCGAGTAGCACTTTGGCGCCGCAGCGCGCGGCCAAGACAATGGCGGCGTCGCGGGCGTGGTAGCGCGGAGCAGGCTCTTGTTGCTTGAAACTGGTTTCGTGCTCTTCGTCGACAATGACAAGACCGAGATTTTGATAGGGGAGAAACAGAGCCGACCGGGCACCGAGGATGAGCGGACAGGCTTCGGAAGAGAGTTGTCGCCGCCAGAGCGAAGCGCGCGCCGTGTCGGAGAGTTTGGAGTGGTAAAGCCCCATCCGCTTGCCAAACACCCGCGAGAGGCGCGAGGTGATTTGGGTGGTGAGAGCTATCTCGGGCAACAGGTAGAGCACGCTCTTGCCTTCGGCCAGCGTGCGGGCAATGAGACGAATGTAGATTTCGGTTTTTCCAGAAGAAGTGACGCCGTGGAGCAAGCAGACGTTGTGTCGCGTCCAGCGGTCGTCGATTTCTTGCAAAGCCCGTTGTTGCGCTTCTGCCAGTTGGGGCAACTCGCCTTCGGCAGCAGGGCTATCGTCAGAGACTTCTGCCGGTCGGTCGTAGGTGTAGACGAGACCTTTTTTGCGCAGAGCCGCAATGGTTGCTGCGTTTGACGGCGACTCGGCCACGAGTGAGGCACGCTCGGCGTCGGGAGCCCCTGCGGCTTTGAGTTTTTGGAGATGTGCGAGCAGAGCGACTTGGTTTTTTCCTTTACATTCCGTCGTGTTTTCGCCTTCGGCCGTCAGGGCCACACAGGTGACGGTGGGCATCTTCTCTCTTTGCCGCAGGCTTTCACTCACCTTGACGAGGTCTTGGTCGATGAGGCGGCGCAGCGGAGCGTGGATGGGGCGTCGGTCGGCGGCAAACTGCTTGACGAGGTCAGAAAGGCGCATGGCCTTCACCCCGCTCAGTGCCTTGATGATTTCGGTCTCGCGGGCGTCGGTCGAAGTGGCTTCGGGGCATACCTCAATCATGGTTTCGCTCTCGAGTTTGAGGCTCGACGGCATGGCAGCCTTCATCACTTCACCTATGGTGCACATATAGTAGGACGAAAGCCATTGCCACAGTTCGAGTTGGTCGGCTGTCACGATGGGGTCGGCGTCGATGACTTCGAGGATGGGTTTGAGTTCGACCTCTTCCGGAGGCGTGGTGCCGGGAAGGCGCAAGACGATGGCGGTGTAGAGTTTCTTTTTTCCAAAAGACACCAGCACACGGCTGCCCTGTCTGACCTCGGCAGCCAGACTCGGGGGCACCAGATAGGTGAATGTGCCCGAGAGGGCCAGGGGCACAACGACGTCGGCCAGTAACGGGTTGTTGCCGGACGGCATGGCGGATGCTTGGTCTTGAAAATACATGAGTGGAAAAAAGACAGCCCGACGTCAAGATCTGACTTTGACGGGTACGCCGGCACGGATGGCAGCTGCCGGGCCCGACGAAGCCGGTTGTGAGGGGAAGACAATCAAAAGGTTGTGGGCAGAAAAATATTGCTCAATCTGTTCGGGCAGTTGGTTCATATAGTTGTGATACGAGAGCGTGCCTCGGCGTGCAGCCACAAAGACCACGAGATGGTCGGGTCGGGCATTGCAGGCAATGGAGATGAAGTTGTGCCAGTCGTTGTAGACGGTCTGTTCGGCTTTGACGCTGAGGTTGTTGTCGTCCCATACGCCTTGAAGTGAAATCATCGTGCCCCGGCCGCTATAGGCCGTCACCTTGCATTGGATTTGTCCGGCCAGCAGGCCTAGACGAATGGCCCAGTTGTTGAAGCCCGGCTCAAACTCGGCCTTGCGCGGGATGATGAGGTGCATGTGGGTGACGGTGGCCGGCGGCACCACGGGACGGTAGATGAAAATCTGGCCCTCGACGGCCTGGATGAGGTCGGTGGTGAGCTTGCCATAGAAGGTCTCAGTGATTTTGGCTTTCTGGTGGAGCCCCACAAGGAGATCGGAGGCTTCAAACTCTTTCATCGTGTGCGACAGACCGCTCACTACATTGACCGACCAGCGGCTGCGCGTCACCAACCGCACGCCGGCGGCCGCGGCAATCTTCACGGCACGCTCCAACTGCCTGAGGCCCTCTTCGCGCGCCGTCGGGTCGTCTTCGAGCACGACGTTGAGGGCTGTGAGCGGCGTGGGCGAGCCCGGTGAGCGCAGCATCAGACCGACGGCAATGAGCGACGGTACGTTTTCGGGGTTGGACAGGGCTACAATGATGCGGTCACTGCCCTTGCGCTTGGTGTTGCGCTCGGGAGTGGGACTCTCGGCAATGCGACGGGCCGTGGTGGAGGTGACAAACGAACTCACCACACACGTCACCAGAATGAACATCATCGAGGCGTTAAGCACGTCTTCACTCAGCAGGCGGCTGCCGTCGGGCAGAATGATGCCGTGACCTACCAATACTACGGCCAGTGTGGCGGCGGCACGCGAACTCGTCAGGCCAAACATCAGGGTGCCTTCACGGCGCGGCATGCCAAAAAGCCGCTGGGTGGCATAGGCTGACAGCCATTTGCTCGAAAGACCTACGGCAATCATCACAGCCGCCAAGACAAACACCTGGCTGTGGCGGGCAAAGGCACTCACGTCGAGCAACATGCCCACACCGATGAGGAAATAGGGAATGAAAAGCGCATTGCCCACAAACTCCACGTGGCTCATGAGAGGCGACGAGGGCGGAATGCTGCGGTTGAGCACAATACCCACCAAGAAGGCGCCAAGTATGCCCTCCATACCCACAATCTCCATCAGGGCCGCGCCGAGAAAGACCAGTGCCAGCACAAATATATATTGGGCCACGCTCTCGTCGTAGCGACGGAAAAACCAACGGGCCATGCGGGGGAAAGTCACTATGATGACGGCACTCAACAAAACTACTTTCAACACCAGCCATACCCAATAAAGGCCGGAAACATTTTCCTTGAACATACCGCCCACCACGGCAAGGACGAGAAGGGTGAGCGTGTCGGCCACAATCGTTGCGCCCACGGCAATGCTCACACTCTGCCGTCGCGCCAGACCATAGCGCATCACAATGGGGTAGGTGACGAGTGTGTGGGAGGCATACATCGCCGCCATCAGTATGGCTGCAGCGGCGCCGTAGCCAAGCAGGAACGTGTTGGCGCCGTAGCCCATGAGCATGGGGAGGGCAAAACTGAGCAGACCAAGTGTGAGGGCACGCCATTTGATGACTTGCACGTCTTGCAGGTTCATCTCGAGCGAGGCCAGGAACATGATGTAGTAAAGGCCCACTTTGCCGAAAAGTTCAAAACTGCTGTCGCGCTCGAGCACGTGCAGCCCGTGGGGACCAATCAAGATGCCGGCACAAATCATTCCCACAATGGCAGGCACGCGCAACCGCTCAAACACCATCGGCGCAAAGAGGATGATGCTCAAGACGATGAAAAAAATCCACGTCGGGTCTGTGATGGGAAAGTAGTGGCTCAAGAGAAATGATAGGTTAATGCTGCAAAATTACGAAAAGTTTGTCACGCGGCCTTATGGCGCGGTCAGTGCCGTGCAGACAGCATCCTGAAATCGCCGGCCGTCGGCGGTGTGGTAGAGGCCCTGGTTGAGGATGGCAAAGCAGAGGGTGTGGCCGTTGGGAGCCGTGAGGTAGCCCGAGAGAGTCGACACGCCGGTGACGGTGCCGGTCTTGGCCTTGACATTGCCGTCGGCTTTGGTGCCCTTCATGCGTTTGCTCAAGGTGCCGTCGGTGGCGGCCACGGGTAGTGAGGGGACGAGATGGCGACGGAGTTGAGGATTTTGCCATGCCAGTCGCAACAAGGAGACGAGGCAATGGGGCGTGGTGTAGTTGTAGAGTGAGAGGCCGCTGCCGTCGGCTATTTCATAGGCCTTTTCATCCACTCCGGATTCGGCAAAGACACCGTTTATCTCGCCAACGGCCTCTTTTCGGCCGGCATAAGGTCTACCGCAATGGGCGGCCAGTCGCATGAAAAGAGCTTCGGCGCAGAGGTTGTCGCTCTTTTTCATCATGGGCAGGAGCACTTGGTCGATGGTGTGGCTGACCGTGGCCAGACAGGCGACGTCGGAGGGCTTGCTGCCATAGGTGTAGTCGTTGGGACGGGTGATGCCGGCACGGGTGAGGGCGTCGAGCCATGTGGTTTCGAAGGTGGCTTTCCCATTAAGCAGCAAGGGTGTGAGAGGCGGATTGTCGTCGTCCCAACACCAGCCCCATCCGGCTTTGACGGTGTCGCACAAACTGCGGTCGAAACTTATGCGGCCCTCTATCCGTCGGATGCCGGCGTCGGTCAGTTTCTTCACAAAACCGTTGAGGTCGGACCGGCTGAAGAGCGGGTCGAAACTGCCACTTATCCAGATGTCGCCCGTCAAAACCGAGTCGGTGATAGTGCCGGTATAGTCCAAAGTGGTGCGGAAACAGAAATCGCTGCCGAGCACCTTCAAGGCACTGATGGCGGTGACGAGTTTTTGGCACGAGGCCGGGCGCAGTTGTTGGTGGATGTGATGGGCAAACAGCGGTTCGTCGGCTGTGAGGTCATAGACGTAGAGTCCCAGTTGGGTGCGCTGCATCAGTGGCAGGCGGGTGAGGCTGTCGAGCTTTTGGCCGATGGTCTCGCTCCAAGGGCAAGCCGTCGGGATGGTGTCTTGGCCGTGTATAGGAATGAGGCAGACGAGAGAAACTAAAAAAGCAGCAAGGCTTCTGCGCATAAGGTTGAGGGGGCGGTTGGCTGCCGCGACTGGGGGCGGCGTTATGAAAAACATAAAAGGAATTGAAGCCGAAGGTCGGACTTCAATCCCTGTGAGATGAGGCAAGAAAGGTGACGGTCGGTGCACCCTGTCTGTGCCGTATGATTATTTTGTGGCAGCGGCACCTGCGGCGGCAGGCTGTACGAGCTGCGTGATGCCGAGTTTGGCCATCACTTTGGGCGTTACGTCTTCACTGAGCGACTCATTGATGACGATGCCCACGCTTTGAGAGGCATTTTTGTCGACAATGTAGACATAGTTACCCTCTTTGGCCACGCTGTTGACGGCGTCCATCACTTTCTGCACGATGGGCTGCATCTTTTTCATCTTGGCGTCGTCGAAAGCCTGCTGGTTGTCTTGAGCGGCCTGCTGGTAGCGCTCTTGCATTTGCTGGATTTCCTGAGCGCGGCGGTTGCGGATGTTTTCGGGTGTCTGGTCGTTGATTTCGTTTTGGAATTTCTCAATCTTGGCGTTGATTTCCTTTTCCATGCTCTGAAGTTCGTCGGCGTAGGTCTTACCCATAGCTTCAAGTTCGCCCTGAGCTTTCTTGGTTTCGGGGAGAGAGGCCATAAGGGCAGAGTAGTCGAAGTGAGCGAATTTTTGAGCGGCGAGGCTTGTGGGCAAAACCAACAGCATCGCAATGATGATTTTCTTTAACATTGTAAGTGTGTTTATTGATATCTTGATGTATGTTATTGTCTTTGTGGGTGCAAAGTTAGTGCAAGGCGAGCGGAATGGCAAGAAAAACTTGTTTTTATTGACATTCCCGAGCCGCAGCCTAACTTGCGCGAAGCGAGTGTTAGTGCAAGGCGAGCGGAATGGCAAGAAAAGAAAAACTTGTTTTTTCTACCCTCTTCCGTAATTGAACGCTTTAGTCACCACAAAAGGTAATACACAGAGCAATAGATCGCCCTGACGGTGTGATTGGAAGAAAGACAAAATTTTGGGTAGAGAGCCCTTTTAATTGGCGTATCCCAACTTGGCCAGCACTTCGTTGCTGATGTCGGCTGCGGGTGAGGCAAAGATGATGCCGGCACTCTGTGAGGCGCGGTCGAGCACGAGCTGTATGCCTTTGGCCTGAGCGATGCCTTTGATGGCGTTGTAGATTTCGTCTTGAATGGGTTCGATGAGTGCCACGCGCTTTTTGTAGAGTTCGCCCTCCGGTCCGAAATATTTCTTGCGGAGTTCAGAGGCTTCTTTCTCTTTGTCGACGATGGCCTGCTCGCGCTCTTTCTTTTGTGCTTCGCTGAGAAAGACCACTTCGTTTTGATAGTTTTTGTAGAGCGTCTTGGCTTGGTTGTCGAGCGCCTCGACTTCAGCCTGCCATTTCTTTGATGTCTGGTTGAGTTGTTCGTTGGCTCTTTCGTAGGCCGGGATGTTGCCCATGATGTATTCCATATCGACGAGGGCAAATTTTTGTGCCATGGCGCCGGCTGCGGTAACGAGCAGCAGGGCGAGGGTGAGCAATGTCTTTTTCATACCTATATATATATTAAAGGAGTTGGTAGTTGCGGGAAGTTTGTTTTTTAGAATTCCTGACCGATGATGAAGTGGAACTGTGAGCCGCCGGCATTGTAGCCGTTGATGTTTTTCTGGAAGCCGTAGGCCCAGTCGATACCCATCAAGCCCACCATAGGGAGCAGCAGACGAACGCCGAAGCCGGCCGAGCGCTTCATGTCGAAGGGATTGAACTTGCTCACATCGGTCCAAGCGTTACCGCCTTCGACGAAGGCCAAGGCGTACATACTCGTGGAGGCTTGGAGCATAAGCGGATAGCGCAGTTCGAGCGTCATGCGGCTGTAGGCATAGGCGTTTGACGAGTTGTTGCCGGCGAGCGAACCGTTGTCGTAGCCGCGCAGACCGATGGTCTCGGTGGCATAGCCCGTGGAGTAGCCCGACATACCGTCGCCACCCACATAGTATGACTCAAACGGCGACTTCTTGTAGCGGTTGTAGGCGCCGAGAATACCAAATTCGGCACGTGTCATCAGCACAGGTGTCTTGGTGGCGTTGGAGAGCGCGGTGAAGGTGCGGAATTTCATTTTCCACTTGTGGTATTCAATCCAGCGGTATTTCTCTTGCGCTTCGCGCTGATAGGCGGCGGTGTTGTAGTTGGTGGCCAGGTTTTTATAGTCTTTGCCGTCCCAGAGCGAGTAGGGCGGTGTGAGGGTGACGGAGGCCATAAACTCAGAGCCACGGCGTGGGAAGAAGGGGTCGTTGGTCGACGAGCGGCTCAGTGTGAGCGAGAGGTTGATGTTGTTGCAGTTGCCGTCGGTGATGAGGAAGTATTGCCACGACTTGAGCATATAGCGCGTGTAGGAGAGTTCGGCCATAAACGAGAAATAGTCGTCGGGCCAGCGCAGACGTTTACCGAGACCGATGGAGAAGCCAAACATCTTGACGTATTTGTCCGGTTCATAATAGTTGCTGTAGTCGTAGTAGCTCGAGTTGGTGCCGTAGCCGTAGTAATAGTTATAGATGTTGTTGTAGTTGTTGTAGTAGCTGGAGTTCACGTCGCTCTGCTTGCTGTAGTAGACCGAGAAGGAGAACTGTGTGGGTCTTTTGCCGCCAAACCACGGGTCGAGGAACGAGAGCGAGTAGCTCTGGAAGTAGGTACCGTTGGTCTGTCCGCTGAGTGAGAGCGTCTGTCCGTCGCCTTGTGGGATGAAGCCGGCGCGTTTGGCCCCGTGTCCGAAGAGGTTTTGGATGGAGAAGTTGGTAAACTTCAGGCCCACGCGTCCCACGATACCCGTCTGTCCCCATCCGGCCGAAAGTTCCACCTGGTCGCCGCCTTTGGTGACGAGCGGGTAGGTGATGTCAACGGTGCCGCTGGCGGGGTCGGGCTTGATGTTTTTGGAGAGTTCGGCCTGAAGGGCTTCGGGGTCGAACTGGTTCATGTTGGCCAGTTCCATGACAGTACGTTTGATGGCCTCCATAGAGAAGAGGTCGCCCGGTTTGGTGTGGAGTTCGCGTCGGATGACGTTTTCATAGACGCGGTCGTTGCCGGCAATGCGCACGTGGTTGAAGGTGGCCTGGTTGTTTTCTTCGATACGCATTTCGAGGTCAATGGAGTCGCCGTCGATATTCACCTCCACGGGTGTGAGGTTGTAGAAGACGTAGCCGTTGTTGTAATACATATTACCGATGGCATCGTCGTCTTCGTGGAGTCGTTTGTTGAGCAGGCTCTGGTCGTAGACGTCGCCGCGCTTCATCTTCAGAACGTTTTGCAGCACGTCTGAGGGATAGACCTTGTTGCCCACCCACTCCACGTTGCGCAGGTAATATTTCTGTCCTCTGTAGACGTTGAGAAAGACGTTGACGTGGCCGTCGTCGACCGTGGCCACGCTGTCGCTCGTGATGAGGGCGTCGCGATAGCCCCAGGCGTTCATCTTGTCAATGACGTAGCCTTTGTCTTCTTCATATTTTTCGGGGATAAACTTTTTCGAGCGGAAGATGTTGGCCAGCGACTTTTCGTGGGTCTTTTTCATGGCCCTTTTGAGCTTGCGTGCCTCTTTATCGTCCACGCCGCTGATGTGGATGCGTTTCACCTTGATTTTCTCGTTTTTCACGATGTCGATGTCAATCATCACACGATTTTGGGCCGTCACGTCTTCTTTTTGGGTGATATTGACTTTGGCGTTTTTGAAACCTTTGTCGTCGAAATAGCGTTTGATATAGATTTCGGCTCGGTCCACCATATTGGGTGTGATTTGGTTGCCCACCTGCAGGCCGAGGCGCTGTTCGAGGTCTTCGCGCTCACTCTTTTTCACGCCCGAGTAGTTGATGCTCGACACGCGCGGCTGGGCCGTGAGATAGACGTGCAGGAAGATTTCGCTGCCCACGATGCTGTCGGCCTCGATGCGCACGTTGGCAAAGAGTTTCTGGCCCATGTATCTTCTGATGGCTTCGGCGATGTCGTCGCCCGGCACGTCGTAGACGCTACCCACGTTGAGGCCTGAGATATTCTTGAGCAGTTCGTCGTCATATCCGCTCACGCCTTCCACCACGAGGCCGCCCAACACATATCGGGTTCGGTCGCCGGTGTAGTTGATTTGAGGCTTGATCTGTTTGGGCAGCGTGTTTTGAGCCGTTGCCGTGGTCACCAGAAGAGTGGCCGTGAGGGTTATGATGAAGGTCAGCCATCGTGCTGCCCGGTTGTTGCGCGTCTTGATCATTCGAATGTGGAGTGTATAATAATATATAGTGTGCAGAAGGGTCTTTATTGCAAGCCGTTGTTATTGGTCGCCGTCGGCTCCACCTGTTCGCTTGTCTTGCCAAAGCGTCGCTCTCTGCCGGCGTAGGCTTCGATGGCCTTCATGAGGTCTTCTTCGCCGAAGTCGGGCCAGAAGGTGTCGCAGAAATAGAGTTCGGTATAGGCACATTGCCACAACAGGTAGTTGCTCAGCCTCACTTCGCCGCCGGTGCGTATGAGCAGGTCGGGGTCGGGCATGAAGGCTGTCGAGAGGTGGCGCTGTATGGTCTCTTCGTTGATGTCGGTCGGAGCGATGAGGCCCTGGGCCGCTTGTTGTGCGATTTGGCGTGTGGCCTCAGTCAGTTCCCACCGTGCCGAATAGCTCAGCGCGATGACCATGGTCATTCCCGTGTTGGCCGCTGTGCGGTCTTCAAGTCCGCAGATGGCTGCTCTCACGTCGTCCGGCAGGCGGCTCAGGTCGCCGATGGTGCGCAGTCGGACGTTGTTTTTCATAAACAACTCCTCTTCCATAGCCGAGATGATGAGTGCCATGAGCGCAGCCACTTCGTCGGCCGGCCGGTTCCAGTTTTCGGTCGAGAAGGTGTAGAGCGTCAGATAGTCCACGCCGAGCCTCGAGGCCAGTGTGGTGATGCGTCTTACCGTCTCCACGCCTTCCTGGTGTCCGCGGCTTCGGGGCAGTCCTTTGGCCTTGGCCCATCGGCCGTTGCCGTCCATGATGATGGCGATGTGTCGGGGTATGTGTGTGGTCGTCATGGTGTGCACGTCTTGTTGTGGGATGTCAGTCGCGGTTGCAGTTGGGGCATTTGGGCGAGATGTCATAGCTCAGAGTGACGAGTGTGGTGGCAAAGTGGTCTTTGTTTCTGAACCCGTCTGTCTTGACGCCTCGAGGCGATTCGAGTCCGTCGAGCTTGTCAGAGAGCGTGAGGTTCATGGTCCACGCCAAGCCGAGGTTGAGTCTTTCGGCTATTTTCCATTTCACGCCCACGCCAAAGGGCAGATTGACCGTCACGGCTTTATCCACGTCGCCATAAGCCAGTCCGAAACCCAAGGCAAAATAGGGCGTGAGGCGTTTAAGACCACGGTAGCCACCTGTGTAGCCGTAGGGCAGGAAGTGGAGTTCGTAGACAGCCGTCAAGTCCGTCACGCCGCCGCTGAAGTTATAGTTGAGTCGCTCGGTTGTGGCGCCTCCGGTGCCTGTGGGCGGATAGAAATTCACTTCGCCGTCGGTGTTGCCCTTCACTTTGGTGTAGCCAAGTGAAGTTTTCACCGCCATATAGGGGTTGATGACAAACCTCACGAAACCGCTTCCGGCCACGCCCAGCCCTGTCGTCACCTTGTGGTTCACGTCGCAGAGCAGACTGCCGGCGCCCAAGCCGCCACCCACCTCCATACGGTAGGTCACTTCGTCTTGGCCCACGGCCGCCACCCATGCCGTCAAGGCACAGACAAAGGCGACAAGTCGCATGATGATATGGCGTTTGGTGTCCACGTGGTCTGTTTTTGTTAGACTAAAAGACTAAGTGTTTGAGCGGCCCGGCAAGCCCTGTAAGGGCGTTACATATCAGCCCAGGTCGTTAGGCCTGGGGTTAATATGGACTCCCATATTCCGGCCTGTAAGGTCGGCACACCCAAGCGGTGAGTTATTGATTTAATATGCA
>JBJFGJ010000076.1:0-4006 GCA_051892575.1 Alloprevotella sp.
GAAGAAGAGGAATATGGTAAATCTTTTTATCATCCTGCTGTGGACAGTTTACGTATTGTATAATAGAGGTCATACGTTTTTTCTTGAAACTATCCCATGAGGCTTCATCTTGATCGTCTTTAAAAGCGTTGATAGTGTCTCTGTCCATACCAGATGAAAGACTGTCTGCTCTCTTGAGGATTTTGCCCAATTTGGTCTGTTGCATCATTGGCAAATGATGGCTTGCCGACAAGTTTATCAGATTGTCCTTTTGAGTCAAATCATTCAATAAGCCGGTTGATAGCTTTTGAAAGACTTGGTTATAATCTTCGATGAATTGAGCTGTCCATAAGGCATGCTTATGAGTGTAAACGCCAGCCTCCGATTGTGGCAATATTGTACTTTCTAATTCTCGAATGACTGGTTTAATGTTTTTTGACGTTGCCACACTGCCAGTATCAGCACGTTGATAAAATTTGCCGATGTCATGTAGCAGTGCTGCTAAGTAAAGATGTTCACGTAAGCTGCTCATATTTTTTCTGTTTGATTTTTTTGACGGATTTGTGTAATCGTGCCGAAACCCAAACTGGAGTTCTTTCCTACACCAATATAATTAGGTAGTGAAAGATTGGTTTTGAAGTCAACGTCGAATGACATTAGACTAATTTCTTTATTCTTTACCAGGAAAGGTGGCGAAAGTTTCAAAATCTTGCATGAAAGTTTTTGTTCTATCCAAATGCCCATACCTTTCAAATAAGATATAAGATTGGCGGTCAGCAGACGTTCCAATAGCTCAATGCGCTCAACTTCCGTCTCAAGATTGCGATATGTTTTGTAGTTTTCAGAATTAAGAGGAAGCCATCTGCGAAGATGATATTTGAATGCATCGTCCCAAACTTGAGTGGTGATGCGCTGTGGAATGATTTTTTCAATGGTAAACTCAACGATTCGCTCGCCAAGTGTGAGAGTGAGTGGCGCTTTGGATAGCAATAGGCCAATTATGTCCGCTCCTTCATTAAGGCAGACAATAGCTGCTTTCTTGTGAATGCGCTTGTATTGAATGAGTGGATAAGCATAATTGAAACCATCCTCTTTGTGGTTGTGGAATAGTATGTCTGCTTGCTTGCCTAAGACATTCAATATCGCTCCTCGGAAAAGCTTCGTCTCGTATGGGGCGATTTCTTCATTGAAATGTATCGTTAATACTCGAGTGTGTTGATTCATAGTATGATAATTGTAATGTGTTGCGTGGTAAATGGAACGCCCATAAATAATTATGCCTTGATTGCATCCGCTAATAGGTCTTCCTGTCTTCTACCGCTGAACGCATAACCCTTGAGCCTAGTAATAATCTTAGAGAATATCAGACATCAAGTTTCGCGATGTTTCGCCATTCGTAGTTAGTCTGCTATGCTACAAATTGTAGTTTGTGTTTATACTAACTTCACGAATTATCTTCCAAATGTGTTTATCACAAGCAAAGGTAGAGATTTTTTTATTACGTGAAAGCTTTTTCAATAAAAATAGTCAACGCAGTGAGATTGCGTTGACTTTAATGTATATCGTGGCGTTTGAGTGTCGAGGGCAATGATGGCGGAAAAGGCTAAATGGCGCTTATATACCCAAAGTTTGGCCTTTTCCCCAATCACACAATCACGGGGCTGTATGGGGCTGAAAATTAACGCGATGCGGTGATTGGGCGGGTTGGTCACGCTTAATCACAAAAGATAATGCCAGAATGTAAAGAATGATGAAAAAGAAAGTGAAGAGGGCAAAGAAAAGGGGAGTGAATTAAGCGGAAGAGGAACAGGACGCTAAAAGCCATCTTAATGCGATTATCGGCGGCCGAAATCGTGGCGGTGGCGGAGGAACTTGAGCTTCTGGCAGAAGGTGCGGAAGGGAGACAAAAGGTCGAGGCGGAAGATGGTCCAGGCGCTGAAGCGACGCTCGCCAAGGATGGCACAGGTGCGGCGCAGGAAAGTGTAGGGGAGGATGAGGAACGCTACCAGGAGGATGAGGACGGCGAGATCGAAGGGGAGGATGGAGGTGGGGTAGGTGGGGTTAAATATTATTGACGTTGTGCGGAGGGAAATGAAGGCCAAAATGGAGAGGATGAAGAGCCACGAGGCCCATGAGGCGACGCTTTCGCGCCAAAAATAGCGTCGGGCGGAGCGGCTCAGAAGGGTGTGGGTCTTGCGGTGGCTGAGGCGGTCGGTCTTGAGGGTGGATTTCAACCGTGGCAGTGATTGCCATACGCCGGCCTCAATGTTGACGATTACAGCGGTGTCGCCTGTACGGGCCATATCGTCGATGAGCAGGTCGGCATAGCCCAGACGGTAGGTGAGGCTGGCGGCATAGCCTTGGTGTGAAAGGAACCAGTCGCGACGGAAGGCGAAATTGCAGAAATCTCCGCCAAAGGCGCGGCGGCGGGCGGCACGAAATCGCATAAGGTTGCGACGCAGACGCTCATAGATGGCACGGCGGACGCTGGCGGTGTGGTCGTCGTGCCAGTTGGCATAGCCCAGTATGAAGTTGATGTCGTCTCTGCAGGCTGTGCTCATAAGGCTGAGCCAATGCTTTTCGGCCGGTATGCAGTCTGCCGGCAAAATCACGCACCAAGGCGAACGGGCGGCTCTCACGCCCAAAGTCACGGCCAACTTGCGTCGATCGATGTATTTGGATGATGCCGGTACGCGGGTATAGCGCAGTTCGGGATGAGTCTGCGAAAGATGTTCCACCAAAATGCCGGTTTCGTCGGTTGAGGCTTCGTCGGCCACGATGATTTCAAAGCGCGGAAGGTCTTGTTCGAACAATAAAGGGAGCAACTGCCGAAGGGCCTCGGCCTGGTCCAGACAGGGGACAATGACACTCACTTCGGGGTCGGGCAGGGGCAAGCGGGCCAGTGAGGGCTCTGCTGCGGGCGCTGTGGGTTGCGGACAGAGGTATTTTTGTGCCAAAGCGTAGTCTCTCCAGCGCAGTCTCCACACTATGAGCAACGCCACGAGAGCCAATGCCGGCAGGGCGTATGTGGCATAAGACGTGACAAGGGGTGGGAGAAAGGGTATCATACGGAGAATGAAGAAAAATGGGACGATTAGCGGCAGCGGCGACGGAACTCGGCGCAGGTGATGGCTGTGGCCATGGCCACGTTGAGGCTCTCGACGGTGTCGCTGCCGGCGGGGTAGGGTGGTATGTGGATTTTACGGCCCACGATGGCGGCCACTTCGGGTGAAATGCCGTTGCCCTCGTTGCCCATAATGATGAGACCGCCCGGGGTGAGCGGTTCGTCATAGAGATTGCGGCCTTCCATAAACGTGCCATAGACGGGGTAGTCTGCAGGCAGTTGTTTGAGCAATTCCACGGGATTGGTATAGACCAGGTTGACGCGTGCCAGGGCGCCCATTGTGGCTTGTACCACTTTGGGGCCGTAAGCGTCGGCTGTGGAGGTGGAGCAGATGATGTCTTTGATGCCAAACCAGTCGGCAATGCGAATGATGGTGCCGAGGTTGCCGGGGTCTTGCACGCCGTCGAGCAGGAGCGCCAGTTGGGCGGCGTCGGGGGTGAACGGCCGCGGTGTGGGTTTGTCGAAGACTGCCAGCAGTCCTTGTGGTGTTTTGAGTTGTGAGGCTGCGGCCAATTCTTTGTCGCTCAGGGTGCAGACTTCGTCGGCTTTTGGCACAGGGTGTGCGCTGAGTGCGGCCTCGGTGGCGCAAAGCAAACGGCACCTCAAATGTCCGGCCAGTTCGCTCACGGCCTTATGGCCTTCGGCGAGGAACTGTCCGTTTTCGTCGCGGAAGCGTTTGAGGGCCAGTGCCCTTATGGTCTTGAGTTTGGCTTTGCTCAGCATGGTTGTGAAAAAATGAGTCAAAGAGATGAAGGTTGGCATAGTCGCCCACACCCGAGGATTCGTCAATGGGGAGGGTACAAAAAGAGCCGTGAAAAGACTTTTCGTTTCACGGCTTTCTTATGTGCTTTGTGGGCGCTGAGGGATTCGAACCCCCGACCCTCTGCTTGTAAGGCAGACGCT
>JBJFGJ010000077.1:0-50906 GCA_051892575.1 Alloprevotella sp.
TATCATAATATCTTCATATTATCATCCTCTTGCCCCACAACACAATCGAGGCCGCATATATGTCAACTATATGCGGCCTCGGGTTAATTGTGTAAATCTTGCGGTCTGTCGTCACTCTGCGAGATAGAGTTCGCTCAGAGTGGGGTGGGCGTGGATGATGTCGTGAAGCCGGTCGAGGGTGGCGCCGTGGCGAATGAGTACGGCGGCTTCGTGGATCATCTCGGCGGCAGAGGCTCCAAGGATGTGGACACCCACGATGCGGCCGTCGGCGGGACGGGCTATGAGTTTGATGCAGCCTTCTTCGGCACCCATGGTGAGGGCACGGCCGTTGGCACGATAGAGTTTGCGCACGATGAGGGGACGCTCGCCGGTGGCTTCAAAGTCCTCTTCGCGCAGACCGACAGAGGCCAGTGAGGGAACGGTGTAGACCGCTGAGGGTACGAGCGAGAAATCAATCTCGTCTTCGCGGCCCAAAATGTGGTTCACGGCACGGCGGCCCTGGAAGGTGGCGGCGTGGGCCAACTGGCAGCGGCCGTTGACATCGCCAATGGCATAAACGCTTGCCACGGAGGTTTGCATGTTGTCGTTTACGGTGATGCCGCGTGGCGTGAAATCCACTCCGGCTACTTCAAGGCCGATGCCGTCCAAACGTGGGCCGCGACCTACTGCCATCAAAACGAGGTCGGCCACAACTTCGCCGGCCTTGCCTTTCTTCTCATAAGAAACCACAAGTCCGTCGGCACTTTGCGCAATGCCAGTGACGGCACTCTCAGTGGCAAAGTTGATGCCGCGTTTCTTCAGAGCCGTGCGCAGTCGCTTGGCCATATCGCGGTCGAGGTTGGGCGTCACTTCTTTGCAAAACTCCACCACACTCACCTCACTGCCAAACGAGGCAAAGATGCCGGCAAACTCCAAGCCAATCACGCCACCGCCCACGACACAGAGGCGTCGGGGCACCGAGGTGAGGTGGAACATGTCGTCGGAAGTGACCACGCCGGGCAGGTCTATGCCACCGACGGGCAACATCCGCGGTTTGGACCCTGTGGCAATAATGATGTGTTTGGCCGAAATGGTCTGGCTTTCGCCTTCGGCGGTTTCCACGGTGACTGAGTCAGGTCCGCTGAGTGCGCCGTGGCCGTTCAGTCGGGTGATGCCGGGACGCGAAAGCAGTCCGTCTATGCCGGCAGTGAGCGTGTCGATGACACCGCGTGTCCGTGCCATGACCTGTTCGAGGTCGAGGCTTATTTCGCCTTCCGGCAAGTTGATGCCGAGTGTGGAGGCTTGGCGCATTTCGTCGAGCACCTCAGCCGTGTGGGCCAGACACTTGGTGGGGATGCAGCCGCGCTGAAGGCAGGTGCCGCCCGGGCGTCCCTCTTCGACGATGGCCACACTCAGGCCCTGTTGGGCCGCATAGACCGCCGTTTCGTAACCGCCGGGACCGGCGCCGATGAGGATTAAATCAAATTTTTCCATAATCGGTCAGTCTGCTGCGGGTTTGTAGGTGAAGATGGCGTCTTTCACGGCGCGCACGTCGTCGGGGCGGCCGGCCGGTGTCTCGTGGGGAGCGGTCTTGACCATAGTGCGGTTGTCGCGTGCCTCTTCTGCAATCTGCTTCATCACGGCAATGAAGGCGTCGAGTGTGTCTTTGCTTTCGGTCTCGGTAGGCTCAATCATCAAAGCCTCGTGGAAGAGCAAGGGGAAATAGATGGTCGGGGCATGGAAACCGAAGTCGAGCAGGCGCTTGGCTACGTCGAGCGTAGTGGCATGGGCCGGGTCGCTGTGGTCACCGCCATATTCCTCACGCAGACCGTCGAAGACAAATTCGTGCTTACACAGACCGTCGATGGGCAGTTTGTAGTAGGCTTTGAGACATTCCTTGATATAATTGGCATTAAGCACAGACAACTGGCCCACGAGATGGGCGTTTTCGCGACCTATGGAGAGCAGGTAGGCATAGGCGCGCACGATGATGCCATAGTTGCCGAGATGTGAAGAAATCTGCCCGAGCGTTTCGCCGTCTTTCTTCACCAGTTCGTAGTGGCCGTCGCGACATACCACCTTGGGGCATGGCAAAAACTCTTCCAGTCCGCTGCGCACGCCCACCGGGCCGCTGCCGGGACCACCGCCGCCGTGAGGTGTGGAGAAGGTCTTGTGCAAGTTGATGTGCATGACGTCAAAGCCCATGTCACCGGGACGACAGATGCCGACAATGGGATTGAAGTTCGCTCCGTCGTAATACATCAAGCCGCCGCAATCGTGGACGAGGCGGGCTATCTCGGGGATTTGATGCTCAAAGATGCCGAGCGTGTTGGGATTGGTCATCATCATACCGGCCACGTCGGGACCGAGCACGGCCTTAAGCGAGTCAATGTCTATCGTACCGTCGGGAAGGCTTTTCACCTGTACGATGCTCAGACCGCATACTGCCGCCGAGGCGGGATTGGTGCCGTGGGCCGAGTCGGGTATGATGATTTTCGTGCGAGCCGTGTCGCCGCGTTTCATGTGGTAGCTGCGAATGACCATCAAGCCGGTCAGTTCGCCGTGGGCGCCGGCGTAGGGATTGAGGGTGAATTGCGAAAGCCCGGTGAGTTCGGCCAATATCTTCTGCGTTTCGTCATAGAGTCGCAGGGCCCCTTGTGCATAGTCGGCGGGTTGGGCCGGATGGAGCGCGGTGAAGCCCGGCAGTGCTGCCACCTCTTCGTTGATTTTCGGATTGTATTTCATCGTGCAACTGCCCAGCGGATAGAAGCCGGTGTCCACGCCGAAGTTGTTGTTCGACATATTCGTGTAGTGGCGTGCCACTGTCGGTTCGTCCACTTCAGGCAGCCCCACCGGTTGCGTTCTGGTGAGCGAGTCGGGGAGTGTCTCTGCGGGAGTGTCTGCCCAGGGATTTTGCGGCAGACTATAACCTTTGCGTCCGGGGCGTGAGAGTTCAAATATCAGTTGCCCGTAACAAGTCTTGTTCATAATATGATGTGTGATGGGATGGAGACTATGAGATTAAGCGGTGATTTGGCCGAAGGCCTCTACGAGACCGTCCACCTCGGCCTTGGTGCGGCTTTCGGTGACGGCGAAGGTGATGAGCGTCGGGTCGTCTGCGTCAATGATGCCGGCGAGATAGCCGCGGTCGGCCAGGGCCTTATGCACCTCAGCCAGAGGCTTATGGCCCGAATAGCGGAGCGTGAATTCACACAGCGTGGGCGCACCGGGGAAGGCCTCGGTGAAGCAGGGCAGGGCCGTGAGGCCGCGACGGAGTGCGTTGGCACCCGCGGCAGAGATTTCGTTCACCTTTTTCAGTCCTTCGTCGCCCATGAGCGAGAGGTACATGGCCACATAGAGACACATCACGCCCTGGGCCGTGCAGATGTTGGACGTGGCCTTTTCGCGGCGGATGTGTTGCTCGCGGGCCTGCATGGTGAGCACGAAGCAACGGTTGCCGCGTGCGTCAAGTGTCTGGCCTACGAGGCGTCCCGGCATCTTGCGGATGAGGGCGTTGGTGGTGCAGAGATAACCGATGTAGGGACCGCCGAAACTCAGAGGTATGCCCAGACTTTGGGCTTCACCACAGGCAATGTCGGCGCCCCATTCGGCGGGCGACTTCAACACGCCGAGCATGGAGGCCGTGCCATAGAGCGCGAGCAGGGTCTTTTGGGCGTGGAGGCGTTCGGCCAGACCGGTGAGGTCTTCTACAATGCCGTAGCGGTTGACTTGAGGCACGATGACGCCGGCCACATTGCCTTCGTCTGCCAAGCCACCTATGGCCTCGAGGTCGCTTTGGCCGGCAGCCGTGGCAGCCACCACAACGAGGTCAACGCCGTGGAATTTGGCGTAGGTCTTGAGCACGTTGAGTACGGCCGGCAACAGGGTGGCCGACACCACGACGCGGTTGCGCTTCTTGGCTGCGGCGACGGTCATCATCATAGCTTCGGCCGTGGCCGTGGCGCCGTCGTACATAGAGGCGTTGGACACGTCGAGGCCAGTGAGGCGTGCCATCATCGTCTGGTATTCAAAGATGTATTGCAGGGTGCCCTGAGAGATTTCGGCCTGGTAAGGCGTGTAGGAGGTGGAAAACTCCGAGCGCGAGGCGATGTAGGGAATGATGGCCGGGGTATAGTGGTCGTAGGCGCCGCCACCGGCGAAGCACGTGAGGCGGGCGTTTTCGTCGGCCATCTCACCGATGATGTGTCTCACCTCACTCTCCGACTTGGCCGTCGGGATGTCGAGTGCGTGAGCGAGTTTGAGTTGCTCCGGAATTTCAGCAAACAAATCTTCTATCCGGTCCACGCCGATGGTTTTGAGCATGGCGTCGATATCGGCCGGCGTATGGGGAAAATAGTTCATGAGTCAAAAAGCGAATGAATAGATTAAAAAGACAAAGAGAGCAAGAGACGAAGAGTCAAAGAGACTATGTAGAGAAAGTAAAAAAGGCAAAGAAAGTAAAGAGAGTATAAGCGGCGTGTCAAGGCCTGAACGGCCGTTATATAATAGCCCAAGTCATTAGGCCTGGGTTAAATATGACCCATCCTATTCCGGCCTGTAAGGTCGGCACACACTCAGCGGTCTTGTGTGCTCAGTTGAACTTGATTATATAATCATTGTTGGCCACTCATTGTGCCGACCTTACAGGCCGGAAAATAGAGGAGCCGTACCTACCCAGGCCTGCCGACCTGGGCTGATTTGTTGCGCCCTTACAGGGCTTTATGGACCTCTTTACTCTCTTTGCCCTCTTTACCCATTTAATCTTTTCGTCTCTTTGATTCTTTAATGGCAGATTTCGGCATAAGCCGCTGCATCCATCAGCGCGTCGAGTTCGGAGGGGTCGGAAAGTTTCACCTTGATAATCCAGTTGGCGAAGGCGTCCTCGTTGACGAGTTCGGGCTGGTCTTCAAGGGCTTCGTTCACTTCGACCACTGTGCCGGAGACGGGCGAGATGAGGTCGCTGGCGGCCTTGACGCTTTCGACGGCACCGAAGGTTTCGCCGGCGGTCACTTCGTCGTCTTCGTCGGGCGTGTCTACGTAGACCACGTTGCCGAGTTGTTCCTGTGCGAAGTCGGTGATACCGATGTAGCCGTATTCGCCTTCCACTTTCACGTATTCGTGACTTTCGCTGTAATAGAGTCCTTCAATTGTTTTAGCCATGGGATGTTGATTTATTGGAGTTGGTTGTGATATATATTAATAGGAGTGTCCGTCTTATTTTTTATAATGTTTGTCGTAGAAGCGCTTTTTGATGACGGTGCCGTCGTGGGTCTTGCGGTGGATGCACACCTGCACGGCGGTGCCGAGTGGGGCATAGGCTGCGTCGATGAGCGCCATACACACGCTTTTGCCTGTCGAAATGGAGCGGTAGCCTGTCGTGACGCTGCCGATGACTTTGCCGTCGGCCATCACTTCGTAGCCGTGGCGGGGAATGGCGGCAGAGGCGAGTTCGATGCCTACAATCTTTTGCGCCGGGCCTTCGGTCTTTTGCTTCACGATGGCGTCGCGACCGATGAAGTCACCTTTGTCGGGTTTCACAAACATGCCCAGACCGGCCATGATGGGCGTGATCTGGTCTGAAAGTTCGTCGCCGTAAAGCGGCAGACCAACCTCGAAGCGCAGAGTGTCGCGACAGCCCAGACCACATGGCTTCACGTCGGCGTGGTCAATGAGTTTGTCCCAGGCAGCCTGCGTGAAGGCGTGAGAACCATAGATTTCAAAACCGTCCTCACCGGTGTAGCCTGTGCGGCTCACGATGAGCGTTTCGCCGTCGGCCACCACCTTTTTGAAGGTATAGAAGGCCAGGTCGCTGCCGTCCAGTCCGAGCGCTTCGAGCATAACGGCTTCGCTCTTGGGCCCCTGTATGGCAATCTGACCATAGACGTCGCTCAGATTGTCGACGGTGGCGTCAAATCCTGCTGCGTTTTCCTGCATCCAGGCCACGTCTTTGTCGATGTTGGCTGCATTGATGACGAGAAAGAAGTCGGTTTCACCCTCTTTGTAGACCAGCAGGTCGTCGACGGTGCCGCCGTGGGGATAGAGCATCATACCGTAGAAAATCTTGCCGACGGGTGCACCGGCGATGTCGTTGGTGAAGAGATGCTGCACGAGGGATTCGGCCTGGGGGCCGCTAATGCGCACTTCACCCATGTGACTCACGTCGAAGATGCCGCAACTGTGGCGCACGGCGTTGTGCTCTTCGGTGATGCCGCTGTATTGCAGAGGCATTTCAAAGCCGCCGAAAGGCACCATCTTGGCGCCGGCAGCGAGGTGTTTCTCATAAAGACAGGTTCTTTTGTCTGCCATTGCTATTTTCGATTTATGTTAGGTTAAGAAGGTTGAGTGTTTCAAAACAATCCGGCCCGTTTGGCGTCATTTCAGACTCTGTCTCAGGCAGTCTTTGAGCCGCTCGGCAGAGAGTGAGCGAATGGTGGCCTCGGGATGGTGGGCGTCGATGGCGCTGCAGAAGGCTTCGGCCGTGGCGGGCAGTCCGACGAAGGTTTTGGCGAAAGCCTCGGCGGCGTTGCCGGTGGCGAAGAAGTCGCCCGTGAGCGTAATGCCCTCGACCACGCCGTCGCCTGTGGTCAGATGGAGTTGCAGGTGGCCACAGCCTTCGATGCGTCCCGTGTCGATGACGAGGTCGTCGCGGTCGTGGCGGCCCCAGCGGTAATCGTCTTCGTAGTAGCCTGCCTCGATGTCCATAATGGCAGCCACGTCGGCAGGGCTGAGCGTGATGTGGCGGTCGGTCAGGATGTCTTCAAGACCTTTTCGAAGCGCCTCCACGCCTATGGGCCGCACGTCTTTGATCAGGCTGATGCGCGAGCGCACGCTTTTCACGCCTTTGGCTTCGAGTTTGGCCGTGGCCGGGTGCAGGGCACCGACCATATTGGCGGCATTGGTGTCGTAGAGCATGGTGCCGTGGGCGATGTTGCTATGGGCCAGGTGATAGAAGGCATTGCCACAGACTTTGCCGCCATCGGCCAAGGTGATGTCGTTGCGGCCAGAAACATTGGCGGCAACACCCATCGTCGTGAGCGCACCGGCCACAGAGTCGGCGTAGTCGGCGAAAATCGGTTCTACGGCACCTTCAGACGTCACGAGGCTCCACATGATGTTGCCCGTGTCGGCGTAAATGCAGCCGCCGCCACTTTTGCGGCGAATCATGTCAATGCCGTGTGTGCGGCAAAAGTCGATGTTGAGTTCTTGCTGCGGCACTTGGTTGCGTCCAAACACCACCGTGGGCGGCAGGACCCACGAAAACAGATAGTTGTCGGCCGGAAGATGAGCGGCCACGTATTCTTCGGCAGCCAGGTAGAAGGCTGCGCGGCGCCGGCCCTCGCGGAGCCAGTCGGGGCGTGCCTCACCGGCCGTACCTTTTAGCGAAGAGTCGGTTGGGATTTTTATCAGACAAGCCGGAAAGCGGCTTTGGTGATTTTCCATAAGATTGATTAGAAAAAGACCGCCGTGCAGGCCGTGTGAAAGGCCGCTTGCACTTGGCGCCTCAAAAGTAGTAATTATTTGTTGGGTTGCCAACTACGCTTGGCGAATTATCTGTGCGTTTTTCAGTTTCTTTAATGATTGGCCCACAGTCGCTCGGTTTTCCCTCCCTTTTGTCTTTTGTCGTTTCCCCGTGAGGGGTTAAATTTGGTGTAGACAGAGAAGAGAGGGGCCGTTTGGGCCTCTCTCTTCTTGTGTTTTAGCCACTTACGGGCCTAAGGACAGTTTTTTCTCTCCCTATTCCCGTAAAAACCGGGCTTATGACAGGAACCTTCAGGCGTGATGACGGACCGTTTGAAGGGCCTCGGGAGGGCTTTTCGGACTAATGAGCGCGTGATCGGAAAACTTTTGGCGTTTCTTGAAATGATTTTTGTCACACTCGCCCCGCCTTTTTGTATGTTCCGGCCGCGACGGCCGGCGGCGTTCAATAAGCCTGTTCGTGCACACCGGCCACGGCACGGCCACTGGGATCGTTGAGGTTTTTGAAACTCTCGTCCCAGGCCAGAGCCTCGGCGGTGGAGCAGGCCACACTCGGCACACTCGGCACCGTGCGCGCGGCACTCTCGCTGGGGAAATATTCCTCGAAAATGGACCGATAGTAATACTCCTCCTTGTTCATAGGCGGATTGATGGGGAAACGCTCGGCGGCGTGCGCCATCTGCTCGTCGGTGACGGCGGCGGCCGTGACAGCCTTGAGTGTGTCTATCCAACTGTAGCCCACGCCGTCGCTGAACTGCTCTTTCTGGCGCCAGGCCACGCTTTCGGGCAGCATGTCGGCAAAGGCCTCGCGGACAATGCGTTTCTCAATGGTCTGGCCGGGGCACATCTTGTCGGCAGGATTGACGCGCATGGCGACGTCGAGAAATTCCTTATCGAGAAACGGTACGCGGCCCTCTACGCCCCAGGCGCTCAGGCTCTTGTTGGCCCGCAGACAGTCATAGAGATAAAGTTTGGAGAGTTTGCGCACGGTCTCTTCGTGGAAGGCTTGAGGCGACGGGGCTTTGTGAAAATAGAGATAACCGCCAAACACCTCGTCGGCGCCTTCGCCGCTGAGCACCATCTTGATGCCCATCGACTTGATGACACGCGCCAACAGATACATCGGGGTGGAGGCGCGCACGGTGGTGACGTCGTAGGTCTCGATGTAGTAGATCACGTCGCGCACGGCGTCGAGGCCTTCCTGGATGGTATAATTGATTTCGTGGTGTACGGTGCCGATGTGATTGGCCACCTCGCGCGCCTTAATCAAATCGGGAGCGCCTTTCAGGCCCACGGCAAACGAGTGCAGACGTGGCCACCACGCCGTTTCGCGTCCCTCGGTCTCCACACGGCCTTCGGCATACTTGCCGGCCACGGCCGAGATGACGGAACTGTCCAGACCGCCCGACAGCAGCACACCATAGGGCACGTCGCTCATCAACTGACGCTGAACGGCAGCCTCAAGAGCCTCGCGCAGTTCGGCCACGCCCACCTTGCTCTGGGCCACGGCCTCATATTCGGTCCAGTCGCGCTTGTACCAGCGTTTGATTTCACCCTCTTTGCCTCTGTAATAATGTCCCGGCGGAAACACCTCATAGCGGTCGCAGAAGCCTTCAAGCGCTTTGAGCTCACTGGCAATGTAAACTTTGCCGTCGTCATCATAGCCTATATATAAAGGAATGACGCCTATGGGGTCGCGCGCAATGAGGAAGTCGTCGGCCGCTTCGTCGTAGAGGGCAAAGGCGAAGATGCCGTTGAGACGGTCGAGCAGGTCGACGCCCAAGTCGCGATAGAGAGCCAGGATGACCTCGCAGTCAGACCCCGTCTTGAAGTCGTAGCGTCCCTTGTAGTCCTCACGAATTTGCCTGTGGTTGTAGATTTCGCCGTTGACCGCAAGAATTTGCGTGCCGTCGGGCGAAAACAACGGCTGGCCGCCGCTCTGCGGGTCTACGATAGACAGGCGCTCGTGGCAGAGAATAGCGGTCTTGCCTTGATAGATGCCGCTCCAGTCGGGACCGCGGTGACGCAGTTTCTTACTCATCTTCAACGCCTTGTCTCTCAGGCTCGACGTGGACTGCGGGATATTGAAAATGGCTGTAATTCCACACATAGTATAAACGGATTTGGATTTTTACTTTTAGTTAGAATAATGTTTGTTTTGCTTTCGCGGTGCAAAGATAAAGACATTATTTCTAACAAAAGGTAATTTCAATAAAGAAAAATAAGTCAAAGTGCCATTTCTTTTGCTTTTTGTGTGGAATTTGTCATTTCCAGCCTATTTTTTGCGCCTGAGTCGTGCCAGATAGTCTATGGCATAGACCGACCAAAGGGGCACTTTGCGCAGGCCCGTACGGATGGCGGGGATGTGGAGTACGGCGAAGACCACGGCCACGGCACCGGAGACGTAGACCACTATGCCGTAGATTTGCTTGATGGCCACCGTCATCATCGACGGTAGGTATTGGTTTTCGACATAAGCGCCCACGTTGAACGAGGAGAGGTCCACGGCCGTCGGCGTGAGATAGACGCCGTAGCGCGATATGGCGTCGGCCAGGTGATGGCCGAAGAGTGTGGAGTAGACGCCATAGCCGCACGCGCCGGCCAAATACATGTGGAGGATGTTAAAGATGAAGAGACCCATGAAAAAGAGTTCGAGATCGTGGATTGCCTCACTGAGCGACCACATCAGCGTGGCGGCGAGAATGGCCATGGCGCAGCCTCGCAAGGCTATGGCCAAGCGGTATTGCTCAATATTCACGTCGCTGCCGATGGTAAGATACATCAATGCGGCATAGAGCGTGATGCAAAAGAAACCTATGGCAAAAAGCCGCCACACCTTCCAACGCCTCCATCTGAGCCACAGCAGGTCGATGGCCACGCCGACATAAATGCCCGGCAATGCCCAAAGATAAAGGCTCTCTTTGGTGTGCTCTTCCAGTCCTACGACCTCGGTGTAGAAGATTTCTTCCAGTGTGTGCTCACAACCGAGCAGGATTTCGGCCAATACCGTCACCAAGAGAATGAGCCAGACCCGGGGACGCGTGAAAAGCCGCAACGAGACATAGGGCGTAGGGTGGTGGCGCAGGCGCAGCAGGATGAGGGCAAGCAAGAGCAGGCTGAGACCGGCAAGCAGGCGGATGTGACGCGCGGCAAACCACATGTAATAGTCGCCATATACCATAATATATGACACCATAAGCATCAGGCCGCTGATGAGTAACCCGCTGAGCAGGTCGATGCCTTTGAGTGTGAGCCGGCCCGGCATGGGGCAAAACGGCCGGCAAAAACAAAGTTGCGTGCCTATGACAAAACACATCATTCCTACGGAGAAATAATGCATCGCCTGCCAGTGGTAATGATAGGCCAAGTGGGCTGAGAGCCAACCACTACCCTCGATGGCCGTGAGCAGCACAATGTGGAGCACGGGAAAGAACACGCCGAAGTCGCGCCGTGGCGTAATCCACAGTTGGATATTCGACATACATTCAAACGTGCCTTGAATTTTGGCCATGCCGGCGATGAAACAAAGCGGAAGCAAGAGGCTCATCTCGCGGGTCTGTATGGTGAGCAGGTTGCATATGGCCATGACGATGGCGGCGCCTATTAGTAATTGCTGGTTGGTAAAGCGGAACTTCATGCGGAAGAGCAGGGGAAAGTAGATGGCCATGCCGGCCAGTCCGGCATAGAGCAGCATCATCACGTCTTCAATCATGAAGCCCGTCTCACCGCGCACCGCCTCGAGGGCACCGAGATAGAACCCGCTGCTCAGTTGGAAGCAAAACACCGTCGCCACGTAGAGCCACGGCCTTACCGCCCGAGGCATCCAGGGCTTGAACATCGGCATGGCAAAAGGCATGCCGTGGGGCTGGGGTGGGGGAAGAGGGAGCATAGTTTAAAAGTCAAAGAGACTAAGAGTCAACGAGACAAAAAGACTATAAGTCAAAGCGACAAAGTGACTGTGCGTCATGTTTTCTTTTTATCTCTTTGTCTTTATGTCTTGTCTTTTAGTTTTACTTTTCAATCTCGCACACCACGTTATATCCGGCCCGGAGCGTTTCGAGCCGTTTGGCCGTTTGCCTGTCAAGTTTGATGCGCACCGTGACGCGTTGCTCCACCTTGACGAAATTGCCCGTGGCGTTGTCTATCGGTAGGAGAGAAAAGACGCTGCCGGTGCCGCCGGAGAGGCGTTCTACGGTTCCGGTGAGCACTTCGCCGGGCAGGGCGTCCACCTTCAATCGGGCACGTGCGCCGACGCGGATGTGGGGCAGTTGGCTCTCTTTGTAGTTGGCCTCCACCCAAACCTCGTCGGCTTCGACCACAGAGACGAGAGCCTGACCGCGGTGCACGAGTTCGCCCACGTTGATGTCTTTGCTCCCCGTTATGCCGTCGGCCGAGGCGGTTACGACGCAATAACTCAGATTGAGTTCGGCCAGTCTCACGGCGGCTTCGGCGGCTTCGATCATCGCTTTTGAAGTCGTGAGGGCATAGCCGCGCTCGGTCTTCATCGTGGTCTGTGCCTGGCGGGCCTTGACGGCGCGGTCGAGTCTGGCTTGGGCTGTGAGCCAGGCGGCGTGGACGTCGTCGTATTGCTGTTGTGTGACGGCCTTTTGTGCCAGTAGGGTTTTGTAGCGCTCCTCTTCGCGGCGTGCCCGTTCCAGTGCCGTCTGCATTTCAGAGACCGAAGCCTCGGCCTCACCGATGTGCTGGCTGCTGGTCTGCACACTCTCGCCGGCCTGTCTGGCTCCGCCCCGCATCTGTTCGAGTCGGGCTTTAGCCTGTGCCAGTTCGTGGCGGTATTCAGCGTCGTTGATGACGACGAGCGTGTCGCCCTTCTTCACCTGAGTATAAGAGTCGAAGCACACACGGTCTACGAAGCCCTCCACCTTAACACTCTGCGTCACCACATGGCGGCAGATGCGTGCATTGTCGGTTGTGACCACGCCGCTATGGTCCAGAAATTCGCGAGCCACTATCCATACGCCGGCCACGAGCAGGACAGCGACGACGAGGCGGTAGCTCCATTTTTTGATGTCTTGTTTGTTCATATTGTTGTGGGTTGTTGGGTTTTCTTGCATAGATTTCAAATTGTTCCGGCGATGAAGCGGTAGCGGTAGACGGCCTGCCATAGGCGGATGCGGGCATCCTCTCGTCCCAGTTGGGCGGCGAGTTGGGCGTTTTCGGCATCCACCATTTCCGTGAGCAGGCACAGGCCGGCCACATAGCGGTTGCGCGTCACCGCATAGTGTTGTTCGGCCAATTTCACACGCGCCTCTTCGGTGCGGAGTGCCTCACGCGCCACCGTCCATTCTTTTTCGGCCTCCACGAGGCGGCACATAGTGGCCTCTTCGACCTCATGGGTGGCTTCGCGGGCCATTTGCAGAGCCGTCCGGGCCTGACGTACCCGTTTCGATCCCTTCCATAGTCCCGAGAGAGGATAACTCACGCCGATGCCGGCTGTGACAAAGCCGATGTTTTTATTGATGACGGGCACCTCGGTGGTGATGGGGCCGTCGAACAAGCCTTCCACCATCACCGCCACCTTTGGGCGCACGGCGGCTTGTGCTTGGCGCAACCGCTGCTCGCCGAGTTGTACCTCGAGGGCCGATTTCCGTACGTCGACAGCCGTAGAAGCAGCCTCTTTGATGTGGTCAAGCTGTCCGGCAGAAGGCAAAGAGAAGGCCTGGTTCGTATCGAAGACAAGCTTAGACTCGGAGAAATCTTGATGGAGCGTCACGCCGAGTTGCCGGCGAATGGCGTCGAGCGTGGCATATGCCGATGTGCGCTCGAGCCGCCACGTTTCGAGCGTGAGACGCAGGCGCGTAAGGTCGGTTTCGAGCGTGACACCCTCGCTCAGACGGTTTTGCGTGTCGCGGATGAGCGTGTCGAGCAAGGCGATGTTATGGTCCACCACGCGCAGGCGGTTTTCGAGCAAAGCCCAGTTAAGGGCTTTCATGGCCACGTCAAAGCGCACCTCGTCGCGGCGGCCGTCGAGATTGAGCCGGCCCAAGGCCTCGTCGAGCCGTGCCGTTTCGATGGCGGCCGTGGTGGCGCCACCGCTGTAGATGGTTTGTGACGCACGCAAGGCGATGCGGTTGGTGGTGTGCGGGTTGTCTACGTGCATGATGTCGGTGAGTTTCCGGCCGGTGAGAATACCGTTTGAGAGATAGCCCACGGCCGCTTCGGCCGTCACGTCCGGCAACCTTTCGGCCTTGGCCACTTCGAGTGCGCGTGTGGCAGCGTCCAGTCCTTGCCTGCTCACGGCGAGCGCGCGGCTTTCGGTTTCGGCAAGTTGCATGAGTTCGTCCACGGTCACGGTGTGCTGGGCCGAGAGCGACAGGCCCGCCGTCAGCAGTGCCGTGGTCGCCGTGAGCCGCAGCCGCCACCGCAAGCACGATGAGGGAGAATGTTTCATAACGTCTGTTGGCATATTGATGATGTCGTTTTGAAGTAATTCGGTCATAGTTTGCCTCGGCGTGAGCATTGTCGGCCTCAGACCTGAAGGCACAAAAAAAGGCGACGGCAACCAGCGGTGGTTTCCCTTTGGGAGAAATCCGTTGGCTGCCGTCGCTTTATCGGTTTCGGTGTCTTGATTGTGCCTTTTGGAAAGGATGGGAACCAAGACTGCCGCCCTGCGTCTTAAGACGGAATGACGCATGTGCATCGTGCCTTTGTCGATGCGTTTATTTTATTATACGCCGAGGCTATGTCTGAGTGGTCAAAGCCGGCGGTGAGGAAGTGTGTGAAGGCGCGTGTCTTCTGCCTCTCCCGGCCGGTTTAGCGAGTGCAAAAATAGAGAAAATAATCGGCTGTGGCCAAGTCCGAAGTCGCATTTTTTTCGTTTGCAGCCTATTATGGACGGTCGTGTATTGGTGAAAAAATATCACACATTATTGTGACGCCCTTCTATATGCTTTTGTCTTTTGTCGCAGCCTCTTTTGGGGTTATATTTGAGGTAAGAAAAGAGAAGGAGGCCCGTTGAGGGCCTTTTTTGTTGCTTTTTAGGGTCTTACTGCCATAAGGACAGAATTTACGGGGCTTATGGCAGGAAAAAATGGCCTTATCCCAGTAAAATTTTTGAGCCTTTCGAAGATTTCAAAGCCTTATATCGTAATGATTTTTCAGTATTTTGCAATTCTTCAAACCTATCCAGAGGAAAAATAAAAAACTTTTGTCACCATTGATACCCCTTCCCGTACAAATAAAAACGCATGGCGTAAGCGTCGGATGGCAGCAAAAACAGACCGTATGGTGGCCTGGCGCAATCACATTGGACATAAGCCGTGCCGTCAGTCACTGCAAAGTGGCTAAGCCCAACCCGCTGATGTTTTATATATTTTTATAGTCAAGATAAAGAGAAATGGTGTAATTTTGCATCAAATTAAACCATCCCATAAGGCGTGCCGGCTCTCGGGCCGACTGCCGACAAAACAGAGACAATCAACAACACACTGCATTATGCAAGACAATCAGAATAAGCGCGAGCTTAACGCGCTCATCGAACAACGCTCGGCCATCGTGACCACCTTGCGCGACGGTATGAGCCAGACCATCGTGGGTCAACGTCACTTGGTGGACGCCCTCATCATCGGTCTGCTCGCCGACGGACACATCCTGCTCGAAGGTGTTCCGGGCCTGGCCAAAACATTGGCCATCAAGACCCTCTCTTCACTCATCGACGCCGATTTCAGCCGCATCCAGTTCACCCCCGACCTGCTGCCGGCCGACGTCGTGGGTACGCAAATCTACAGTCAGAGCCGCGAAGCTTTCGAGGTGCGTAAGGGGCCGGTCTTTGCCCACTTCGTGCTGGCCGACGAAATCAACCGTGCTCCGGCCAAGGTGCAGAGTGCCCTGCTCGAGGCTATGCAAGAACGACAGGTGACCATTGGCGACCAGACTTTTGCCCTGCCCAGTCCCTTCCTCGTCATGGCCACACAAAACCCCATTGAGCAAGAAGGCACCTATCCGCTGCCCGAGGCTCAGACCGACCGTTTCATGCTCAAGGTCAAACTTGACTACCCCGAACAGGACGAGGAAACGCAGATTGTCAAAGCCCATCTCGACGGACGCTTTGAGACGGCCAAGACACTGCCCGTGGCCGGTGCCTCCGACATTGTAGAGGCACGCGAGGCTGTGAAGCAGATCTACGTGGACGAGCGTATTTGCCGCTACGTGGCCGACCTTGTGTTTGCCACGCGCAACCCCGAGCGTTACGACCTGCCCGACCTCAAAACGATGATAGCCTATGGCGGTTCGCCCCGCGCCTCCATCAATCTGGCCCTGGCCGCCCGCGCCGCCGCCTTTATGGCCGGCAGAGGCTTTGTGGTGCCCGACGACGTGCGCGGTGTGGTTCACGACGTGTTGCGCCACCGCATCGGTCTCTCTTATGAAGCCGAGGCCAACGGCCTGACCACTGACGACATCATCGACCAGTTGACGGCCAAAGTCAAAGTGCCTTGATTTGAATTCCCACTGAGGCACAGCCTATGATTTATCCCGAAACAGAAGAGTTGCTCAAACGTGTGCGCCGCATCGAAATAAAGACGCGGGTGCTCACACGTGGCGTGATGGCCGGCGGATACCACTCGGCCTTCAAGGGACGCGGTATGTCGTTTGCCGAAGTAAGGGAATACCAGACCGGCGACGACGTGCGCGACCTCGACTGGCACGTCACGGCCCGACTCAACCGCCCACACGTCAAGGTGTATGAGGAAGAACGCGAACTCACCGTGATGCTTCTCGTGGACCTTTCGGGCAGTATGGCTTTCGGTACCCGAGTGCGCTCTATGAGAGAGACGGCAGCCGAAATGGCGGCGACAATAGCCTTCTCGGCTATGCGCAACGGCGACAAGATTGGTGTGGTGTTTTTCACCGACCGTATTGAGGGCTACATTCCGCCTAAAAAAGGCCGTAGCCATATGTTGCGCATCATTCACGAACTGCTCACCAAACAGCCAGAAGGTGTCAAGACCGACCTCAACGTGCCGCTCAATCACCTGATGGCCACCGAGCGCCGCCGCCTTATTGCCTTCATGATGAGCGACTTTGTGGACACGCCCGACTTTGCCCGTCCGATGGCTATGGCCGCCCGACGTCACGACCTCGTGGCCATTCGCCTGGCCGACCCACTGATGGCGCGGTTGCCGCGTGTGGGACTGGTGAGGGTGAGCGACGCCGAGACCGGTCATGAAGGATGGCTTGATACGAGTAGCCGCCGCGTGGGCAAGGCCCACACCGACTGGTATGAAGCCCACAGCCGCTCACTCGACGAAACCTTTGGCGCCGCCGGTGTGGACCACGTCACCGTGGCCACCGACGAAGACTATGTGAAACCGCTGATGCGTCTCTTCGCGCGGAGGCACCACACATAAACATCCATGACTCCTATTATATATAAGGTCTGCCGACGGCACCCGCACCGCCTCTTGCGGCTGTGGGCCATGCTGATGCCTGCCGTTTTGACACTGCCTGTGGCCACGGCTCAGGTAGTGGTAGAAGCCAAGCTCGACAGGCCGGAAATGCTCATAGGCGAGCAGGCCACACTCACCCAAAAGGTGACGGCCCGCCGCGGCGCCCACGTCAAACTGGCCGACTATAAGGAAGGCGACACGGTTACGGCCGGCGTGGAGGTGGTGACTCAAAGCGCCATCGACACAACGCTCTCGTCCGACGGCAAGCGCTTTACGCTCAAAAGAGACTATCTCATCACCTCATTCGACTCGGCCATCTATGCCCTCGGCCCCATCTCGGCCGAAGTGGACGGCAAGACCTACGTTTCGCACGGCCGGATGGGCCTTAAAGTCAATACCGTTCCCGTCGACACGGTACACCTCGACCGCTTTGAGGCGCCGTTCACCGTCGTGGGATCGCCTTTTGTCTGGCAAGACAACCTGCTCTTGCGCTCCCTCGGCGTGTGGTTGCTCGGTCTTGGCCTGATTGTGGCCCTCGTGGTCTTGTCTGACAAACGGAAGAAATACAAGCGCGTTGTCATCCCACCGCCCGTGCCGCCCTATAAAAAGGGCCACGCCGCTCTCGAACAGTTGCGGCAAGACCCGGCAGCAGACGACATGGACGACGAGCGCCGACCATTTTACGACAAACTGACGGCCATATTGCGAGAATATCTCAAAGACCGCTTTGCCTTCGACGCCCCTCAAATGACAACCGCCGAAGTGCTCGCCACAATGGCCTACGAGACCGATGCCGTGGGCATGGACCGTCTCAAAGACATCCTCACATCCTCAGACCGCGTGAAATTCTCGGCAGCGACCGACACGCCGTTTGAGCGACGCCATCTCATCGATGAGACAGAGCGCCTGATGGCCGCCACACGCGACGAAGCCATGGAGACACGCCGCGAACCCGAAGTGCGCATAGTGCCGTATGGTCAAGTCGCCGAGCGCCGCCGGCGTGTGATATGGATGGTCATTGCCGTCGTGCTCTCCCTAAGCCTCCTGCTCGTATGGGCCTGGTCGGCCTACGGCCTGTATGACTTGGGTATGATCTGACGCAGGAAAGACAAAGAGACAAAAAGTCAAAGAGTCAATGAGACAATGCGACAAAGACAGACTCCATACGGCCTGAAAGGCCAAAAGCTCTCAGCCCAGGGCAGAGGTGACACGTAGTGGCACCGTCACCCTGGGTAGATTGGCACAATAATGTTCGCCCTGTAAGGGCAAAAGCATTATGATAAATTTAAAATCAAACATATTACCAATCTTTTGCCCTTTTAGGGCGCAATGTATGCGTCACATATTCCCAGGGTGCCGTCGTCGCGTCGCGCCGCCTCTGCCATGGGTTATGGTCTTTTTGGGCTTTCAGCCCGTATAAGTTGGTTATACTATGATTTTTGCCTCTACGCTTTCACGCCCCTTTCGACGCTAAAACAACTTTATCATGACCTTTCAACATCCGGCATATTTCCTTTTGCTTCTGCTCTTGCTCCCGTTGGTGCTGCGGCACTTCTTGTGGAACAAGCGGCGAGAGGCAGCCTTGCCTTTGGCCACCACACAGCCCTATCGCCACACGCCTCGGTCGTTGCGCTCGTCGCTGGTGCATCTGCCTTTCGTGTTGCGCCTGCTGACCCTCGCCTTGGTGGTGTGTGTGCTGGCACGGCCCCAAACGCAAGACAGCATTTTCAAGAAAGAGACCGAAGGCATTGACATCATCCTGGCCATGGACATTTCGACCAGTATGATGACCACAGACCTGCCGCCAAACCGTATGGACGCCGCCAAAGCCGTGGCGTATGAGTTTATCAATAACCGGCCCAACGACAACATAGGCCTGACACTCTTCGGCGGTGAGGCCTTCTCGCTGTGTCCGCCGACGACAGACCACGCTGCCTTGCTCAGTATGTTCCCTCAAATCACGACACAATGGCAACAGAGCGGCACCATCGCGTCGGGCACGGCCATCGGTATGGGACTGGCCAATGCTGTGGCACATCTTGAGAGCAGTCAAGCCAAGAGTAAGGTCGTCATTCTCATCACCGACGGCATGAACAACACCGGCGAGATTTCGCCCATCATGGCCGCAGACATGGCGCGCGAGTCCAAGATACGCGTCTACACCGTGGCCATTGGCAGCACCTCGGGCAAGTCAAAAGCGGCCGTGGCCCTATTGCCCAATGGCGAAGAATATATGGCCGACGTCGACAACACCACCGACCCGACCACACTTCAGGAAATAGCCCGACAAACCGGCGGCATCTTCTATCAGGCTGATACCAAGACGCGCCTGAGCGAAATCTATAAGGACATCGACCGCCTCGAAAAGACCAAACTCCAGCAGATCAACTACGACCGGCACTACGAAGCCTACCAGCTGTTTGCCCTGCTGGCGCTCATCTCTTTGGCCCTCGAAATGCTGCTCCGTCTGACGCTGTTGAGTCGCCTGCCATAAGGCGGCCTCAAACCTTCAGCGTTGTCTCAAACCTTATGAGAACCACACATGTTTAGATTTGCCAATCCCGAATATCTTGCCCTACTGACCGTGCCCGCCGTGATGGTCGGCGTGTTCTTGGTCAGCCGCATCAATCGCCGACGCCGTCTGAACCGTCTCTCAGACGAGCGCCTTGCCGACGTATTGACACAGTCTGTTTCGCCCGGCAAGCGCCTGGCCAAGTTCATTCTGGTCGAGGTGGCCCTCACCGCACTCGTTCTGGCCATAGCCCGGCCTCAAATGGGAACTAAAACCGTCACCAATGAACGCACCGGCATCGAGGTGTGCTTTGTCATAGACGTGTCCAACTCTATGAGAGCCGACGACGTGTCGCCATCGCGTCTCGAACGCGCCAAACTTCTCGTCTCCACACTCCTTCAACGGATGAAACACGACCGTGTGGCACTGGCCGTCTTTGCCGGCGAGGCTTATCCCCAACTTCCCATAACCAACGACTATGCTTCGGCGCGTCTCTTCCTTGACAATTTCACTCCCGGAATGGTGACGCTGCAAGGCACTTCTATGGCTTCGGCCATCAACTTGGGACGTAAGAGTTTCACCGAAAACAAAGAAATTGGCAAGGCCATTGTCATCATCACCGACGGCGAAGACCACGAAGAGGGTGCCATTGAGGCCGCAGCAGAAGCGAAAGCCGAAGATAAATGTGTCTATGTACTTGGTGTGGGTTCGCCTAAAGGCAGCAAAATACCAATGCCCGAAGGCGGCAATCTGCGCGACAAAGAGGGTAGGGAAGTGGTCTCGGCCTTGAATGAAAACATCTGCCGCCAAGTGGCCACTGCCGGCGGCGGCGCCTATTTCCATATAGACAACAGCAACACGGCACAAGAGCAACTCCAAAGCGCCTTCGCCGGACTGAAACAGGCTGACACCTCGTCGTCGTTTACCGACCAGGACGAGCAATTCATGGCCGTAGCCCTTATCGCCTTGGCTCTGCTGGTCGCCGAAGAATTGCTCATCGACGTGCGGCGACGCAGAATTTCCAAGAAAGATAAAACAAACACCAACGCATGAAACGCTTCAGACTATACCTATATATATATATGTCCGCACTGATGCTGATGTGGGTGCAAGGCACCGCGTCGGCACAAAGTCGCGACTGGGTGAAGATGCAAAAGGGCAACCGCGCCTTCAATCAAAAGAAATACGAGACGGCCGCCGGACATTATGACAAAGCCCTTGAAGCCAATCCGGCCAATGCAAGGGCCATGTTCAACAAAGCCAATGTAGACCTGGCACAAAACCATCTGGAAGAGGCGCTCAAAGGTTACGACACGGCTTTGCAAAGTGAAAAAAACAACTTGATGAGGAGTATGGCCCATCACAACAAGGGCTTTATCCATCAAACTATTGCCGGAGCAGAGAAAGACCCGCAGAAACGCACCGAGCAACTCAAGGCCGCCATCGAAGACTATAAGGCCGCTCTCAGAGAAAATCCCGGGTCGGACGCCAGCCGGTATAATCTTGCCCTTTGCCAAAAGCAACTCAAGAACCAAAAAGACCGAAACAATCAGGATAACGAACAGAACAAGCAGAAACAACCACAACCGCAGCCTCAGCCGCAGACTGACAACAAACCGCTGATGAACTATGCCCGTCAAGCCGAACAGCAAACGCGGCAAAAGATGCAAGAACACGTGAGAAGCCGGTCGCTTGAGAAGAATTGGTAATCTGCAAATCATTGTTTATGACAAAGAAAATATTCATAAGTCTCGTCTGCGCATGGATGCTCAGCCTGCCGCTCGTGGCCCAGTTGCAACTGGAGGTTACGGCACCGCAGAGCGTCGACATCAATGAGCCTTATTTCCAAATCAAATATACGGTTCGCTCGGCAGAGACATCAGACTTCCGTTCTCCCACGATACAGGGATTTGACATACTGTCAGGGCCCAATACGTCGGTCAGCCGCTCGTACACGTCGGTCAACGGACGCTCCAAGAGTGAGGGGCAGACCGTCTACACCTATACGCTTGAGCCCACAAGCAAGGGTACGTTTCGCATCTCGGCCGCCAGCGTCGTGGTGGGCGGTAAGACGATACACTCCAAAGCACTCACCATCAAAGTGGACGGTCACGGTACACGCCAGCCGGAAGCCGGACAGTCTTCGCCCTCATCCTCCCAAAACGCTCAAGCGCCCTTGCGTCACGCCGGTTCGGATGTGACCGCCTCAGACCTTTCGCTTAGCGGCCGGTTGAGTACTAAAAAAGTCTACGAACAACAAGCCGCCGTGCTGACCTATGAGTTCCTCGAGAAGCCCGGTGTGGGACTGAGCCAGGTGGGACTCAACCAAAAGCCCGACTTTAAAGACATCGTTTCGCAAGAACTTCCCGTGAGTCAGATTGACGCCACGACCACCCGGGTGGGGCAAACGCTCTATCGCACCGGTGTGATTGGCCGCTATCTGCTCTATCCGCAAAAGCCGGGCAGGCTCACCATCCCTGCCATTACCTTCAACTGTACTGTGGTGCAGAGAGACGCTTATTTAGATCCCTTGGACGCCTTCTTCAATGGCGGAGGCACGATGGGCGTCAATGTGAACAGACAAACCCAACCACTCGAACTGGAGGTCTTGCCACTACCCACGCCACGGCCTCAAGGTTTTTCGGGAGGAGTGGGACAAATGCACATCGATGGCAAACTCATCTATAGTGATCAAGCCACGGGAGAGATGATGACATACCGCGTCACCGTCAGCGGTGTAGGTAATCTGCGCCTTCTCAGTGCGCCATCCATTACATTCCCCACAGATTTCGAGACCTACACGCCTAAGGTCACCGACAACACCGAAGTAACCCTCGAAGGCGTGAAAGGCCAAATGGTGTTCGACTATACGTTTGTACCGCGCAATGTGGGGCGTTACGACATTCCGCCCATAGATTTCATTTATTTTGACCCAGATGCCGGACAATACAAAACCATCACCGTACCGGCCAAGTCGCTTGACATCCATCAAGGCACGCTTTCAGAAGACGAACTTGAGGCGATTAGGCGAATGAGAGAGGGAGACATCCGCCCCATTCATACCGACGGGAGCCGTTTCACCCCTGCCGACGGCCGACGTCTTTGGAACACGCCCGGCTATTGGTTGGCCTACGTTGGCATTGTTGCCATCCTGTGCCTTTTGAGTTGGGCCACTCGCGGCTATGCCCATTTGAAGGGCAGCGTGTCTGGGCGTCTGAACAAAGCCTCAAAGGTGGCGCTTCGACGACTCAAATCGGCACAAAAACTGCTCAAGTCGGGCGAAGAGCGCGCCTATTATTCAACTTTGGCAGAAGTGGTGACCGACTATCTTTGCAAGCAATGCGGTTTGGCGGTCAATGGCGGATCGACGCAGCAAACCATTGAGCAGTTACAACAAAAAGACGTGCCGGAAGCATTGATAAATGAAGCCGCCGACATCTTGCAGAAATGTGACACGGCAGGCTTTGCCGCACAGACGGAAGCCACGCCCGAAACGCTCCACCGCCAGGCCGTCGACTTGATTTCCCATTTCGAGGCAGCTATCAAGTCTGGCTCACATTCTTCATCCAAACAGCCCCAACCATGAGACCATTCAGACATTTCTTCATCATAGTCACGGCCTGCTGTCTCACTTTGACGGCTTCGGGGGCCAAAACCAAACTTTCGCCCGAAGCACTCAAGGTCAAAGCCGACTCGGCCTATATGCACAAAGACTATAAAGCGGCCGCCGAGCATTATGAGACGCTGTTGAAAGAAGGCATTGACGTCGAAGCACTCTATAATCTTGGTAACGCCTATTACAGAATGGCCAATTTGCCCAAAGCCATCGTGTGTTATGAGCGCTGCCTGCGCTATGCGCCGTCTCACGAAGACGCGTCCTACAACCTTCTCGCTTGTCGGGCTAAGGCCGGAATACCCGGCGAACAGGAAGGCGGTATGTTTTTCGTGGTTTGGGCGAAGGATGAAATCTATGGTCACTCGGCGGACGAATGGGCCGTAAGAGCCCTGATTGCCTTCGCCATTGCCGGTGCGGCTTGGTTGCTTTCCCGTCGTTTAACCCGGCGATGGCTCAGACGGCTGTTGCGCGTGCTGATGTCTTTGGCCTTTGTGTGTGTGCTGGTCTCCATCGTTAGTGCCGCTTTGGCTCGTTATGCTTTCACTAACGACCGCCGTGCCGTAGTCATGAAACCTGTCGACGTGACGGACGAGAGCGGTCGGAAGCTGCCTACGCCGCTGCTTCCCGGCCAGACCGTGAAGACGGGAGACAAGAATGGCAAAAGCAAAACCGCCATCACCACGCTCGACGGTAAGGTGAGCGGCTGGACCGACTCTCAAAGCCTTGAAGCCATCTGAAACACGTCGGGCTCGCCCGGTCCAAGGACGCACTCATTAAATCATATATAGCACTACAACTTTCAGCCAAGTCACCCAAAGCTACAACAGAATATGTTAGACGCGCTTGTTCATCTCGATCAGACCCTCACGTTAGCCATCAATGGGAGCCATTCGCTTTGGCTTGATGGGTTTGCGCTTGCCGTGACGGCCACCATTACCTGGATGCCGGCGGCTCTGGTGCTCATTTATGTCATCATTCGTCATGGTGAGATGAAAGAAATTTTGCTTACCATCCTGGCCATTGGGCTTTGCATCCTGTTGGCCGACCAAATAGCCTCGGGCTTGTTCAAACCATTGGTGGCTCGTCCGCGTCCCACCCAAGACGCCCTGCTCATGCTCCGGGTTGACGTGGTGGGCGACTATCGTGGTGGGGCTTACGGTTTCTTTTCAAGTCATGCCGCCAACACCTTTGCCGTAGCCACCTTCGTCGGTCTGCTCATACGCCACCGCCTGCTCTCTTTAATGATGACGCTCTGGGCCTTGCTCAACTGCTGGTCGAGAATATATCTCGGTGTGCACTATCTTGGCGACGTGTTGGTGGGCATTTGTTGCGGTATACTTGTGGGCTGGTTGGTCTATCAAGGCTTTTGCCGCTTCGTTCCGCGCCCTGAGCGGCCGGTCGGCATCGGTGCCGTGTTGCAGACCCACAGCGGTTTTGCACTCAAAGACACTATGTGGCTCAACACCACGCTCGTCATACTCTTCATCTTCTGTACGTTCAAAGGCCTACTTTACGCCGCCTGACGGTCACTGCCCCAATTTTATTCTCCATAAAAACGCTTTCACGCATGCGCGCACTTTTATATCGCACCATTCTCCTGCTTTCGTTCGTTTTCACCCTCAACCAGACGGTGGCGCAAATACAGCGTCCCACCGGTGGTCTGTCGCCGCTCTCGGGGGGCAATCAAGACGGCAACCACTGGAAGGACGGCACCGAGCAGGATGGTGAGACGACACAAAAGACCGACGTTCCCGTGGGGCTGTATGTATGGCAGATCGACCCGCTCTTTGGCACAGTCCGTCCGGCAGAGCCCGACACTGTGGCCCATGGCTTTCAGAACGACGCCTTCAATACGGGCCGTACCGGGCGCTATAATGATACCGGCAACTTGGGTTCGCCGCGACAGAGCCGCTACTTTTCCGACGGTGCCCTGAAGGCCTTCACACCCCAATTTGAGTTTGCCCGGCCCTACGACTTCTTTCTCACCACTCCCGAACAGTGGCACTTCACCAACACCAAGTCGCCTTTTATGAACATCACCTATCATGAATGTGGCAACAAGCAGAATGGTGAAGACCGCATTAAGGCCATTTTTGCCACCAATGCCGGCAAACGCCTCGGACTCGGTTTCAAACTCGACTATCTCTATGGCCGAGGATATTATGAAAGTCAGTCGACTGCCCATTTCAACGGTTCGCTGTTCGGCTCATACATTTCGCCTCGCTATCAACTTCACGCCATTTATTATGCCAACCATCTCAAAAACGCCGAGAATGGTGGCATTGAAAACGACGATTATGTCAACCGGCCCGAAATATTCCCCACACGCTACGGCACGGCCGATATGCCTACCCGACTGAGCAAGACGTGGAACAAACTCAATGTCAACACCCTCTATTTCACTCATCGCTACAGTCTGGGCTTTGAAGCCCGCCGACTGCCCGACGGACGCTGGCAGCGCACATCGGCACAGAAGGGTTTGCTCAAAGGCGTGGTGGCTGCCGACTCTGCTCTGAAACATCCGGTCGGCGGCAAAGCCGAAAGCGTGAGGGATAGTGTGAAAAATGTCAGCGTCGGTGAAACGACCGCTACCGCTGCCGACTCGATTGCCGCCATTCCCATCGAGTTTGTCCCTGTGGCCGGCATCATTCACACCTTCCGTCTCGACCACGACAACCGTCGTTTGCTCTCCAATCTTAGTGCCTCGGCGGCCAACACGACATTTTGGAACGACTTCTACCTGCCCGGCGACTCGGTGAATGACTACACCAGCCATCTCCACGCCCAAAATGTGGTGGCCCTCGAATTGCGTGAAGGTTTCAACCGCTGGGCCAAGGCCGGTCTGCGGCTCTTTGCACGCCACGACTATTACCGCTATACTTTGCCCGACGAACAGCGCCGGCAGACGGCCTATACAGAAAACTATTTCTCGCTTGGCGCACAGTTGCTCAAGTCTGAAGGGCGCACATTCCATTACAATGTGTTGGGAGAAATGCGCACGTCGGGCAGTGACTGGGGTGAGTTTAACGTAGAGGCCAATGCCGACGTGCGTTTCCGGCTTGGTCGCGACACGATGAAGATGGCCCTCAAGGGACAGTTGCTCAACGAGCGCCCCACCTTTTATTATCGCCACTATCACGGGCGCAATGCTTGGTGGGACAACGATCTCGACAAGCGTTTCACCGCACGCGTCACCGCCGAAGCTGCCTACGGCAAAACACGTATGGCCGTGCATCTCATGACCCAGCAGAAACCTTATTTTTACCGGATGAAACTCACTCCGGCAACCACGGGAACCGACGGTGAAACCGTGATGTTGCGCACGGTCGGCGTCGAACAGAGTGCAGGCAATGTCAGTGCTTTTGCCGCCGACTTGGGTCGTGATTTCGCCTTCGGGCCTTTCCGTTGGGAAAACCAACTCACCCTGCAGCTCACCACCGACAAGACGCTCCAGCCCCTGCCGCTTTTCACGGCCTATACAAATCTCTATCTGCATTTCAAGATTGCCGGCGTGCTGACCACCGATCTCGGCGCCGATGCCCGTTTCTTCACCGAATACGAAGCTCCCGACTACGAGCCGGCCATTGGCGGCTTTGCCCTGCAAGACAGTCGCTATGCCGTGAAAACGGGCAATTATCCCATTGTCAACGTCTACGCCAATTTCCATCTCAAACACACACGCTTCTACATCATGGCCTCGCACGTGAACTATTCGGCCGGTGGCGGCAATCCCTTCCTCACGCCCCACTATCCCTTTAACCGCATGGTCATCCGTTTCGGTCTGTCGTGGAACTTCTTCAACTGAAAATCCATCCTATTCAATCGAAAACCAATAACAATCCCATAACTATGAAAAAAATTCTCTCTCTCCTCTTCGTGCTCATTCCCATGTGCGGCGTGGCGCAAAAACAAGACCTCAGCAAATACATGGCCGGTGCCGTTACGCTCAACGAGGCCGGATATGTCTCTTTCAAAAAACACTACGACGTGAAGGACAAGAGCAAAGCCGAAATCTATCATCTGCTCAAGACCTACGCCATTAACGACGTTGTCGGCGGTGAAAACAGTCTGCCCCAGGCGCGTATTCAAGATGCCGACAGTCTCGGCGGTCTGGTGGTGGCCGGTATGGAAGAATATCTCTATTTCAAGCGTACGGCCTGGACCAACCACCGCGTGCGTTTCTATTATCAACTCATCTTCAACGCTGCCGACGGTGGCTTTGACGTTGAGATGCGCAACCTGCGCTACATCTACGACGATATGACCGAGCCTCAGACCTACCGTGCCGAAGAATGGATCACCGACGAGGCAGCCCTGAGCAAAGACAAGACTAAACTGCTCAAGACACCCGGCAAATTCCGCCGTTTCACCATCGACCGCAAAAATGAAATCTTCCGCGGAGCTGCCGCCGCCACCGGCGTAGCACCCAAATACAAGGTGGTGGAAGTGATTAGCGACGAAGATTGAGCGGTGAGGGCTATTTCATGACAAGACACAAAAAAGAGCGGCCCTGACAGAGTCGCTCTTTTCAAGTTTTTGTGCAAGCCCAAACCTAAGTTCGATTTTACGCTCTTACATCCTCTCTTGCCACTAAATCTTTAAAGCCCGCTTTCATTCCACCTCAAAGTCCGCACAACTTCTTGCGGCCACATAAGGTTTGAGGGCCGAAGCCACGGCCACGTGGTGGGGGTTGACACCATAGGCTTTCACGTCTTCGAGCGTATCGAAGGAACTTTCCAGACAAATGTCGCTCGCCTCGTCAGCGTTGACGTTAAAGCCCACTGCAATCTGCCGTATGGTGGGAATGATGGCCGGCAAAGCCATAATACCGCTTTTGAAGGCGTTCATGATTTCGGCCTTTCGTGCCGGTTCGATGTCGTCTTTGAGACGAAAGATAACAATGTGTTTAAGCATATTGATTATTTTTTGGGGAAGACTAAAAGTCAAAGAGTCTAAGAGAATATGAGCGGCCACGACACTGCCTGTAAGGCCAGTAAGCCCTGAAAGGGCGCCACATATCAGCCCGGGTCGTTAGGCCCGGGTAAATATGGCCTCACATATTCCGGCCTGTAAGGTCGGCACACAACCGCGGCAAATGATTGATAAGTATTTTCCCCATAATGTACCGACCTTACAGGCCGGATATGGAGGGATGCCTCCACACCCAGGCCTAACGACCTGGGCTGTTATGTAACGCCCTTACAGGGCTTGATCGCGACTACATTACCCAATTCATTGGCGGCCACGTAACGCCCTAACATGGCTTGACTCCGGCCACATTATCTCCCCCTCAAACCAACCGAAAAAAAATGAAACCACAACGTTTCCTCTCCATTTTCACGGTAATCTTTACGCTATGGATGTCTATTTGTGTGCTCATGGCTTGCGGTAGTCATGGGGCAGGGGAGTCGTCGGCGGAGGAGACGGGAGAGCAACCGCAGTCGGAGACTTCCAAGGCCGTGCCCGATTTGGATGAAATCACGACTTCGGGCGAACTGATCATAGCCACGTTGAGCGGCCCTGAGACTTATTACGACTACCACGGCGCACCGATGGGGCGCGAATATGCCTTTGCCGCTGCCTTTGCCGAGAGCGAGGGTCTGCGTCTGCGTGTGGAACTCTGCGTCGATACGGCCGGCCTTTTCCGTATGCTCACTTCGGGCGAGGCCGACCTTGTGGCTGTTCCTTTGACTAAGGCCGAGGTGGAAAACCGCCACGGCGTGGCCGTCGGACAGCGCAAAGATAGCAAACATTTTTGGGCCACGAATGTCGCCGCGCCGCTTTTGGCCGAGGCGCTCAACCGCTGGGCCGCCACCGTGGATGCTGACCGGTTGACCCGTAGGGAGACTGAGCGCGAAACCAGTCGCCGTGTGGTGCGCAGGCAGGTCAAGCCACGCTATCTTAACGAAGCCGCCGGCGTGATTTCTTCTTACGACAATCTGTTTAAGGATGCAGCCGCCCGCACGGGTTGGGACTGGCGGCTCATTGCCGCACAGTGCTACCAGGAGTCGGGTTTCGACCCCGAGGCCGTCTCGGGTGCCGGCGCAAGAGGCTTGATGCAAATCATGCCCACTACAGCCGCCCATTATGGCATCAATGCCGCCGAACTGTTTGAGGCTGAGAAGAATGTGCGCACAGCAGGCAGTCACATAGCCGCCTTGAACAAAAACTTCCTCAACATCCGCTCCAATGCCGAGCGCATCAAGTTCGTCCTGGCCGCTTACAACGGAGGCGAAGGCCACATCCGCGACGCCATGCGACTTTGTGAGAAATACGGCGGCAACGCCTCGCAGTGGTCAGACGTCAGGACGTATGTCTTGCGCCTTCAGCAGGCACGCTATTATCGCGACCCCGTCGTACGCCACGGCTATATGATCGGGTCGGAAACGGCCGAATACGTCGACCGCATACTCTCAGCCTATCAAGCCTATGGCGGCGTCTCCCTGCAAACCACGCCTTCGGCCGCTGTCGGTACGAATGGCCGCGAGCATGTACATAAGAAAAACCGCTATTCGGGTTCGCACAAAATTCTGTCGCCTGAAGAGTTGAGCCGGATGTGAGACCGCGCCCCGTGTCTTATCTGTCTTTTTCCCGTCCGCCGTTCAGCGTTATCTTTGAAGTAGGAAATAGGAGAGAGGCCGCTTGGGCCTCTTTTTTTTGACTTTTAGCCGCTTACGGCAATAAGGACAGGAAAAACCGGACTTATTCCAGAAAATCCTGCCATAAGGACAGGCGTGATAAAGTGCCTTTTGGCCCATTTCATCGTAGTTTTTGGCGTTTTTGTGAAGCTTTCGGGCCGTCCTGGAATAAAAACCGCGATTTCATCGACTATTTTCGTCACGATTGCCCCTTGCTTTTGTACAAATCAGAAGGCATATAGAACAGCCCATGCCCATTCACGTCAAGATTTGGGCGTTTCGCTTGGCCACCCACGCGTTTTGGCGTAAATTCGCAACGTAAAACAACAAAAACACACCGACGCCGAAGTCTGACACAGACCCCGGCGCTTCACTGATACCTATGACTTACCCCGACAGTTTCGAACATAAAATAGGTTTTGACGAAATCCGCACCCTGCTCAAAGGGCGCTGTCTCTCGTCGCTGGGTACGGAATGGACCGACAACCGACTGGCGATGATGACACAGCGTGAGGAGATTGTGCAGGCGCTCGACAGGGTGGTCGAGATGGGCAGACTGCTCGACGCAGAAGACGGCGACTGCCTCGAACTCAACATCTTCGATGTACGCCAAGCCTTGCTCCGCATCCGTCCTGAGCGCACCTATCTCGAAGAACTTGAGCTCTTCGACCTGAAACGCGCGCTCAAAACCGCAGGCGACTTCATCGCTCTCGTCACGGCCACAACCGACGACGATGACCTCTCACAGCCCGTCGACCAAGCCGCCGCCACGCCTCGCTATCCGGCCCTCAGCCGTATGGTAGAAGGGCTCTCGGCCTTCCCCGACATCGTGCGCGCCATAGACGCCGTGCTCAACCGTTACGGCAAGGTCAAAGACACGGCTTCGCCCGAACTGCTCACCATCCGCCACCAGCTGGAACAGACTTCTCGCAGCATCTCACATTCGCTCCGCACCATCATCAGCGAGGCACAGACCGAAGGTTACATTGACCGTGACGTGACGCCTACGCTACGCGACGGCCGACTGGTCATTCCCGTGGCCCCGGGCGTGAAACGTAAAATCCGCGGCATCGTTCACGATGAGTCGGCCTCGGGCAAGACGGTCTTTATTGAGCCCGCGGCAGTGGTCGAGGCCAACAACCGCATCCGCGAACTCAAAGCCGCCGAACGGCGTGAAATCATCCGCATTCTCCAGGCACTCACGACCGAGATACGCCCTCACGTCAGCGACATGCTCGCCATGCAGCAACTCTTGGGACAAGTCGATTTCCTCCGTGCCCTCTCGGCCTTCTCGCAGGCCATGGACTGTGTCGTTCCCCAGATTTCTGCCTCCCCGCTCATCGAATGGCGGAGTGCACGCCATCCCTTGCTCGAGCTCTCCCTCAAAAAACACGGCCGCACCATCGTGCCGCTGGACATCACCCTGCCTGCCGGCAAAAGCATACTGCTCATTTCGGGTCCCAACGCCGGCGGCAAGTCGGTGTGTCTCAAGACCGTAGGCCTGCTGCAATATATGCTCCAATGCGGTATGCCCGTGCCCCTTGACGAAGGCAGCCGTATGGGCGTGTTCCAGGAAATCTTCATCGACATCGGCGACGAACAAAGTCTTGAAGACGACCTCTCCACCTATTCCAGCCACCTCTTGGGCATGAAGCAGATGATGCGCCGCTCGGGCGAGAAAAGTCTGCTGCTCATTGACGAGTTTGGCGGCGGCACAGAGCCCCAGATAGGTGGCGCACTGGCCGAGGCGATGCTGATGGAGTTTGTGGAAAGAGGCGCCATGGGCGTCATCACCACCCACTACCAAAACCTCAAGCACTATGCCGGCGAGTCTGATACGGTGGTGAATGGAGCCATGCTCTATGACCGCACCCAGATGCAGCCGCTCTTCATGCTCCAGGTGGGTAATCCTGGCAGTTCGTTTGCCATTGAGATTGCCCGTAAAATCGGTTTGCCCGAAGAAGTCATACGTCGCGCCACCGAAATCGTGGGCAAAGACTACGTGATGAGCGACAAATACCTGCTCGACATCGTGCGCGACAAAATGTATTGGGAAAACAAACGCCGGCACATCCATCAGCGCGAAAAGCAACTGGAAGCCACGATGGAAGGCTACAAGCGCGAGATGGAGGACTTCAGAGACGAGCGCAAAAAGGTGATGACACGAGCCAAAGACGAGGCACGCGAACTCTTGCGGGCTTCGAACGCTCAAATCGAAAACACCATCCGCTCCATCAAAGAGGCCGCCGCCGAGCGCGAAAAAACACGTGAGGCACGCGAAGCCCTCGAGAATTTCAAGCAAACCATCGAGCAAAACAGCCAAGACGAAGAACGCCTGGCGAGAAAAATCGAAAAAATCAAACGCCGCCAGGAACGTCAGGCCCGGCGCCGGAACGGTGGCACACAGATACGGCCCAACGCCGGAAGTCAGGCAGGACAGACCAATCAGGCCGCCACGGCGGAAGCCCGGAAACCCGGCCTGTTTCACGTCGGCGACTATGTGCGTCTGGAAGGTCAGACCACCGTGGGCCGCATACAGTCCATCGACGACGGCAAAGCCCGCGTGCTCTTCGGTATGATACACACCACCACGGCCCTGTCGCGCCTCGTCCCCGCACAAAAGCCGGCAGAAGACAAGACCATTAAGGTTTCAACCTTTGTTTCAAAAGAAACGCGCAACGCCGTGTATGAGAAGAAGTTGCATTTCAAACCCGAAATAGATTTGCGCGGAATGCGTGGCGACGAGGCCTTGACCACGGTGTCACTCTTTATTGACGATGCCGTCTTGCTCGAACAGTCGCGTGTGCGCATCCTGCACGGCACAGGTACGGGAGCCTTGCGCGAACTGGTGCGCCAATATCTCTCCACCGTGCCCGACGTGAAGCGTTTTCACGATGAGCGCGTACAGTTGGGCGGTGCCGGCATCACGGTCGTAGAACTGGCTTGATTTGCGCTATCACTTTAATGAAATATCATATAAGACAATAAATCAATACTTTATCAATATGAAGAAATCTCTACTACTTCTCTTTGCGTTGATGCTGGCAACGGCTTTGCCTTCGGCCGCACAACTCAATCGTCGGGCTATGTCGTATCGTCAGGCCGACGGTCAGCGTGTGACGCTCAACGTAGTCGGAACGCCCCTTTATGGTTGCTACACCACTACGGACGGCTTGGCCGTGGTGCGCGGCAATGACGGCTTCTATTATTATGCCGCCCAGACGGCTGATGGTTTGACCGCCACCAACGTTCAAGTGCACAATCCTGCAGAGCGTGGCGCCGACGAACAACAGTTTGTATCCGCTTCGGCTCTGAAAACTTCTGACGCCCTCCGACAGCTCTCATCACTCAACCCCATGCCGGTCGTGCGCAGTTCGCGTGCCGCTTCGACCACCGACGGTCTGACCCCCTACGGCGAGTCTGCCAATGGAGCCATCCCCAGTGTGGGAGCCCGCCGCGTCCCCGTGATTATGGCAGAGTTTAGCGACATCAAGTTTCAAGACACCATAACCATTGAAAAGGTTTCGCGTATGCTCAACGAAGACGACTTCGTGATTTTGGACCAAGGCAAGGGTAGTGTGGCTCAGTATTTCCGTGACATGAGCGGCGGTCTCTTTAGTCCGACGTTCGACGTCGTGGCCAAGGTGGCCGTGTCTAAAGACCATGTCTATTATGGTGCAGACTTCGGAAGCGACCATAACGTCAAAATCAACGAGTTCATCCCCGAAGCCATCGACAGTGCACAGGCCAAAGGCGTGGACTTTTCGACATACGTCGATGCCTCTTTGGGCGGAGTGCCTTGCGTGGTGGTGATTTTTGCCGGTCAGGGTCAGCACACCTCTTATGACGCCGACTGGGAAGACTATATATGGCCCCATTTCTGGCGCAAAGCCTACACGCGTGGCGGCATCAAGTTCAACTCCTATTACGTCGGTGCAGAATTGGCCAAAAACTATTACGATGAAAACGGCAATTTTGTGGAAGATGCCGACGGCAACGGCATTGCCCAAAGCATAGATATGGAGGGTATTGGTGTGTTTATCCACGAAATGGGTCACGCACTCGGTCTTTCCGACCTTTATTATACCGGCAGCAATACCGACTTATACAACACCTTGGCCACCCCGGGTTGGTGGTCGGTGATGGACTATGGCCAGTATATGTCAAACGGTTATCAGCCTATGGGCTATAGCGCCTTCGAGCGTGCACGTCTGGGCTGGCAGCGCTTCGAAGAACTCACCGAGGCCAAAGCCGTGACGATGTACAACCACGTCCTGACCGACGAGGCGCATCCATCGGTGGCCTACATCCTTCGCTCCGACGCCAATCCATCGGAATATTTCATTCTTGAAAATCGCCGGCCGAGCCATTGGTATCCCCAAAGTATGGGGAAAGGTATGCTCATCACCCACGTCTATTACAGTTCGTCGGTGTGGAACCAAAACATCGTCAACAACGATCCCGACCTGCAGCGCGTGGCCATCGTGCCGGCCGACGGCAGTTTCCCCCATGTCAGACAGATATCATCGACTGCCGAGCTTAGAGGCGACCTGTTCCCCGGAACGACGGGCAACACGGAATTTACCGACGAGTCTACGGTGAAAGCCACCATCTACACCGGTAGCGGCTTGCTTGGCAAACCCATTTACGATATCGCCGAGAACGAAGATGGCACAATCGAGTTCAGCTTCTTGCAACGCAACCTCACCGGCATCGACGCCATTTCATCGGCCGACGAGACCGAAGCTGCCGCCATCTATCGCCTCGACGGCACACGCGTCCGGCAGACACATCCGGCTGAATTGGGTCGAGGCATCTACATCATCCGCTCGGCAAAAGGCACGAAAAAGGTGATTGTGGACTAAAATGAAGCGTGATTAAGCTGTGACGGAAGGTGACTGAAACCTTCCGTCACAGCAAACGCTTATCACACAATCGGTTACAGGCCTGTGATTGTGTGATTGGGAAAAAGGCTAAACTTTGGGTAATATAGCGCATAACGTTTTAAAGCAAGAAACAAGACGAATGAGCACATATATTATGCGATGGAACCCGGCCATCAGCAGCAGCAAAATTGATGAGTTCAGAGCCGCACGCGAGAAGTGGCCCGATGGGTTCTGCGGCGATTGGAGCATTTATGAATGGGAAAACGCCCACGCGGGCGATAAATATATTATGGTGCGCGTAGGCGACGGGCCTTGTGGTGTGGTCTATCACGGAGTGTTCTTGTCAGAGCCCTATACGGGTGACGATTGGGCCGGTTCTTCTCGAAAGCGCCACTACGTCGACATCTCCATCAAAAATCCCTGCGACCCCGACCGGCCTTGCATCACCATAGCCCAACTTGAGCGTCTTATTCCTGAAATAAACTGGCGCCACGGTCACTCAGGCGAATTGATGAGCGAAGAAGTGGAGCGCAGGTTTTGGGGTAGTGCGGGATTGTAAATAAAAATTACGTTGAAAAACACGGTACACAAATGCAACCACTAAGGGTTAAACGTTTTTAAATATCAAACGCCCTTCCGTCTACATCAAATATTGAGACTGTGACCTTTAATGTTATGGTCTCTTTTTTTGTTTTTTTGTCAAACATGCGTCTGCCTGCTTTAACGATATTGAGGCCATGGCTGATAAAAATGCTTGCTGTTTCGAATTTTGAATTATTGCGTAATCGAGATGCTCTGATAAAAATGTGGCACAGGAAGCAGGAAAGAGCAGAAATACAGCGACTCAGTATGAGCCTGACATCTGACTGCTTTCAAAAAGAGGCAGGGTGACGGACAAAAATAATACTTCACCTGTTTCATACGTCTAAGTGTATGTAAACCAGTGAAGTACATCTGTTGTCGGGGTAACGGGATTCGAACCCATGACCTCCTGCTCCCAAAGCAGGCGCGCTAACCGGACTGCGCCACACCCCGTACGTAAATTTTGAGATAGCTATGTTTTAAAAAAACGGGCATCACCGCCGAAAGGAGTAGATGCCCCGTTTTAGTCAAACAAAGTATTCTTTGAGCCTCTTGTCGGATTCGAACCAACGACCCCGAGATTACAAATCACGTGCTCTGGCCAACTGAGCTAAAGAGGCGGGTGGGTAAGCTCTCTGCATCGCGCCGCTACGACCTTCTACCTTTGCTGCGGTCAAGCCCTGGAGGATTTGAAAGGAGCCGGCCGTGCAGCACCTACCCGTTTGATTTCGTGTGCAAATTTAGAACTTTTTTTTTTACAGACAAAATTTCGACCTAATTTTTATCATAAAGCCCGCCGGCAGTGGGGTAGAGCGGCGTCTTGATAGGGGTGATTTTACACCCTGCCTGCAAGATGCTAATGAGCTTGAGCGGCTAAAGAGATTAAAATTCATAAAAACTATAAGACAGATGACGGATTGTTTGAGGCAAAATTGTAAATTTGCCATAATTTAGAACCAATGTGCGACTCGTGTAAAAATCGACGTATGAACGAAGACCAAGACCTGAGCCGCCATACCTATAATAATATAGCGATATGGATACCATACAAGTGAGAGACAAACAATTCAAGATGTTTCTCCCCGAAGAAAAAATCAAAGCCCGCGTGGCCGAAGTGGCCCGGCAAATCGCTGCCGACTGGGGCGACAAGAAACCGCTACTTCTGGCCGTGTTGAACGGCTCTTTTGTCTTCGCCGCCGACTTGATGCGCGGCATTGACGCTCCTTGTGAAATTGCCTTCGTGCGTATGGCTTCCTATCAAGGCACCAAGTCGACCGGAAGAGTGAAAGAGCTCATCGGACTGACTGAAGACGTCGAGGGCCGCCATGTTGTCGTGGTGGAAGACATCATCGACTCGGGACTGACGATGAAAGAGTTGCTCTCTATCCTTAAAGAAAAGCATCCGGCTGAAGTGCGTATCGCCTCGCTGCTGGTGAAGCCGGGCAATCTCAAAGTAGACCTCGACGTGAAATATTGCTGCTTCGAAATTCCCAACGACTTTATCTTGGGTTACGGCCTTGACTACGACGGCGAGGGACGCAACCTCAAATCCATCTATACGGTGGTGGAGTGAATTGGAGGCTAAAAGACTAATAGTCATTATCTGCCAAGCAAGCCCTGTAGGGGCGGCTCAATGGCGAGATTTTATCACAATAAACAATCCGATTTTCATCTTAACACATTGATATTTAAACTGGACATGAAAAACATTGTCATCTTCGGTGCGCCGGGCTCCGGCAAAGGCACTCAAAGCGATCTTTTAGTCAAAAAATACGGCTTCAAACATATCAGCACGGGCGACGTGTTGCGTGCAGAAATCCGGAAAGGCAGCGAATTGGGGCAGACGGCCAAAGGCTATATTGACCAAGGCCAACTCATTCCCGACGAACTGATGATTAGTATCCTCGCTTCGGTCTATGACAGTCTGTGTCCTTGCGAAGGTGTCATCTTCGACGGTTTTCCCCGCACTGTGCCTCAAGCCGAAGCACTCGACAAGATGCTCTCCGAAAGAGGTACGGCCGTTTCGGGAATGCTCGAACTCGACGTGCCCGAAGATATGCTTATGGAGCGCCTCATTGCCCGTGGCAAGACTTCAGGAAGAGCCGACGACAATGCCGAAACCATTGCCAAGCGCTTGACTGTCTATCACAATCAGACCGCTCCCCTCATTGCTTGGTATGAAGCAGCCGGCAAGCGTCATGGCGTTAAAGGCTACGGCGCATTGGAAGACATCAATGCTGCACTCTGCGAAGTAATTGACCGGTTCTGAGAATATGAGTCTAAAAGTCTAAGAGTCTAACAGTCTAAGAGACTAAGAGACTAAAGGTCTAAGAGAGTTTTAGCGGCCCGGCAAGCCCTTTCGGGGCTTGCAAGTTGGGCTGCGGCTCGGCAATTTAAACAAGTTTGATAGCGCTCGCCTTGCACCAACTTGCATGGCATACGAGGATGCTCTTAATCATTTCACCACCTGCATATTACTTCCTCTCTTTTCTCTTCGCCTCAAACATTATCTCACATTACCTCTAAACCACTTATGGCTGAAAGCAATTTCGTAGACTATGTGAAAATCTACTGCCGCTCGGGCAAAGGCGGACGTGGCTCCATGCACCTTCATCGCGCCAAATACCAACCCAACGGCGGACCGGACGGCGGCGACGGCGGTCGTGGCGGACATGTCTATCTGCGTGGCAATCATAACTATTGGACACTGCTCCACCTGCGCTATGAGCGCCATGTCTTTGCCGGTCACGGCGGTAATGGTTCGAAATGCTGTTCCCACGGTTCGGACGGTGAAGACAAATATATCGACGTGCCGCTTGGCACCGTGGCCTACGATGCCGAAACGGGCAAATATATCTGCGACGTAACCGAAGACGGCCAACTCGTCATGCTGCTCAAAGGCGGCAGGGGCGGCTTGGGCAACAAACAGTTTTGCACAGCCACCAACCAGACACCGCGCTATGCCCAACCGGGCGAGCCGATGCAGGAGATGATGGTCATTCTCGAACTCAAACTCCTGGCCGATGTGGGCTTGGTGGGCTTCCCCAATGCCGGCAAGTCGACCTTGCTCTCGTCGCTTTCGTCGGCACGCCCAAAGATTGCCAATTATCCTTTCACCACACTCGAACCCTCTCTCGGCATTGTGCCTTATCGCGAAGGCCGCTCGTTTGTGATGGCCGATATCCCCGGCATCATCGAAGGTGCCGGCGAGGGCAAAGGACTCGGTCTGCGTTTTTTGCGCCATATTGAGCGCAACTCGCTTTTGCTGTTTATGGTGCCCGGCGACACTGAGCATATCAAGCGTGAATATGAAATTTTGCTCGAAGAGTTGGCCAAATTCAATCCCGGTATGCTCGACAAACACCGCCTGCTGGCCGTCACCAAGTGCGACCTGCTTGACGAGGAACTGATGGATATGCTCCGTGAGGAACTGCCCGACGACCTTCCCGTGGTGTTTATCTCGGCCGTGACCGGTTTCGGACTGGACAAACTCAAAGACGCCCTTTGGGAAGAACTCAACAGCGAGAGCAACAAACTCCGGGCCATTTCAGAAGGTGGACAAATCACACATCGCGACAGAGAGGTGGGAGACTTCTCTGCCGATTTTGCCGACTGGCAAGACGACAGTCTCGAAGACGGTGAAGACGATGAACTTGACGAATACGAAATAGAATATCTTGATGATGATGTCTAATCCCACAGACAGCAAGCCGCTTTTGCTCAACTATTGCTTCGACACTACAGTCAAGGCATTCAGCACGATGTGTACAGTCGGTGCCGGCACGGGACAGTATGCCGGCTTCAACATCACCCATTATTGTGGCGACAGTCCCGAATCTGTGGCAAGCAACAGACAGGCCCTTTGCCAGTTGCTTGGCGTGACAGGCGAACGCCTTATTCTTCCACGGCAGACTCACGGCACAGCCCTTCGTCTCATCGACAAGGACTTTTTAGCCCAAGACGCAAACAGCAGAACATTGTTGCTCGACGGCATTGACGGCGTGTTGACTCAAACGCCGGGTGTTTGCATCGGTGTGTCTACGGCCGACTGTGTGCCCTTGCTCTTCTACGACAAAAAACATCAGGCTGTGGCTGCCATTCACGCCGGTTGGCGCGGCACCGTGGCCCATATCATTCCGAAGGCTGTGCAAGCCATGCAGGATCATTTCGGTACAGTGCCCGAAGAGTTGAGCGTGGCGATTGGACCTTGTATCTCACAGCAAGCTTTTGAAGTGGGAGACGAAGTGGCCGAAGCTTTTGATGCAGCCGGGTTTAGAATAGACGATATAGGCCGTCGCCATCCCACAGCAGAAGGCGGCAAATGGCACTTCAATCTCAATGCCGCCTGCACCGAAGAACTGTTGGGAGCCGGTGTGTTGTTATGCAACATTATGGTGGCCGACATCTGTACCTATTCAGACCATCGCTTCTTTTCAGCCCGTCGGCTCGGCATCGACAGCGGCCGGATATTCAACGGCATTATGTTGCTGCCGCAATTATAATAAAGGAATAAAGCGCCTGTCACCTTACTTTATTATCATATAGTCCCCCTATGAGTTTATTCGACCAAAGCGAAACAGAGCGTATCCTCGAACTGCGAGAGATGCTCCATCGTCATAATCACTTGTATTATGTGGAGAATGCGCCCGAAATTTCAGACCGCGAATTCGACCGTCTGTTGGCTGAGTTGGCCGAACTTGAAAGCCATCATCCCGAACTTTACGATGCCAATTCGCCGACCCGGCGTGTGGGCAGCGACTTGAGTCATAAGTTTGAGCAGGTGCCCCATCGCTATCCGATGCTCTCTTTGGGCAACACATACAATCGCGCAGATGTCGAAGCCTTCTATCGTCGCATTGAAGACGGTCTTGGCGGCGAACCTTTTGAGATATGCTGTGAGTTGAAATACGACGGACTCGGCATTTCGCTCATCTACGAACAGGGCCGTCTCGTCCGGGCCGTTACCCGTGGCGACGGTGTAAGCGGTGATGATGTCACAGCCAATGTGCGCACCATACGTTCCATTCCCCTGGTGCTGCCCGAAGGTGCCGGATGGCCCGACTCGTTCGAAATCAGAGGTGAAATCCTTATGCCGTGGGAGCGGTTTGAACAACTCAATAAAGCGCGTGAGTTGCGCGAGTTACCACTCTTTGCCAATCCCCGCAATGCTGCTTCGGGTACACTCAAGAGCCAAAACTCCGCCGTTGTGGCCGAGCGCGGTCTCGACGCACGTCTTTATTATCTTTTGGGAGAAGACATTCCCTCTGTGAGCCATTACGACAATCTCGAGATGGCCCGCAGGTGGGGCTTCAAGGTGTCTACGGCCATGCAGAGAGTCACAGGCCTTGAAGCCGTCTACGCCTATATTGACCATTGGCAAAACGAACGGAAAAATCTGCCTGTCGCCACCGACGGCATCGTGCTCAAGGTGGATAGCATCAGCCGGCAGCGGCGGTTGGGTTTTACGGCCAAGTCGCCGCGTTGGGCCATTGCCTACAAGTATCCCGCCGAGAGGGCTTTGACCCGTCTCATCGACGTCAGTTATCATGTGGGCCGTACAGGAGCCGTCACGCCTGTGGCCAATATGGAGCCGGTGCAACTGTCCGGGACGGTGGTCAGGCGGGCTTCGCTCCACAATCAAGACATCATTGAACGACTCGACCTTCATCTCGGCGATATGGTCTATGTGGAGAAGGCCGGCGAAATTATTCCCCAGATTGTCGGTGTGGCCACTGAGCAACGCAGCGGAGCCTTGGGGCAGAAAGTGAAATTCATCGACCATTGTCCCGACTGCGATGCACCCCTTGTGCGCTACGAAGGCGAAGCCGCCACCTATTGCCCCAACACCACCGGTTGTCCACAGCAAATCAAGGGCCGCATAGAGCATTTCATCAGTCGCGACGCCATGAACATCAGTTCGCTCGGCCCCGAGACTGTCGACGAAATGTTTGAGCGAGGCATACTTCGTGATGCTGCCGACTTGTATCGGTTGGGCGTTCAAGACCTTTCGGGCGCTTACGGCACGCGCGAGCGACTGGCTCAAAATATTGTCAGAGCCATTGCCCGCAGTCGCGAAGCCGGTTTTGACCGTGTGGTCTTTGCGCTTGGCATCCGTTTTGTGGGCAAAGTCGCGGCCAAGTCATTGGCCACACATTTCAAGACCATCGACCGTCTGCGCTGTGCCACCAAAGAAGAGTTGCTCTCAGTAGAAGGTATCGGCGCCATCATTGCCGGTGCCGTGACCGAGTATTTCTCCAATCCGCGCAACCTTGACTTCGTGGCCCGTCTTGAGGCCGCCGGAGTCAATATGGCCATGCCTGAAATCCAAACCGTTTCAGGGCGTCTCTCGGGCCAATCGATAGTTATCAGCGGCACCTTCGCCCACCATTCACGCGACGAATACAAGGCCCTCATCGAGGCTCATGGCGGCAAAAACGTCACGAGCATTTCGGCCAAAACCTCCTTCATCCTGGCTGGCGAAAATATGGGGCCGTCAAAACTCGAAAAAGCAGGACGGCTCGGCGTGCGGCTGGTGAGCGAAGACGAATTTCTCGCTCTCATCAGCGATGACACCCCTTCACTCTGACAATTATTGCGTAATTTTGCAGCGCAAAAGCATTACATCAAGACTTTTACACAAAAAAACATCAAGCCACGCTATGATAGACAGCAAGCAAAGATACATGATGCGCGGCGTCTCTGCCATGAAAGAAGACGTGCATGCAGCCATCAAAAACATCGACAAAGGTCTTTTCCCCCAAGCCTTCTGTAAAATTATCCCCGACATCCTCGGCGGCGACCCCGACTATTGCAACATCATGCACGCCGACGGTGCCGGCACCAAGTCGAGTCTGGCCTATGCCTATTGGCGCGAGACGGGCGACCTCTCCGTGTGGAAAGGCATTGCCCAAGACGCCCTCATCATGAACACCGACGACCTGCTCTGTGTGGGTGCCACCGACAACATCCTTGTCAGTTCCACCATCGGGCGCAACAAGATGCTCATTCCCGGCGAAGTCATCTCGGCCATCATCAACGGCACAGACGAACTGCTCCGGCAGTTGCGCGACATGGGCATCGGCATTTATGCCACCGGAGGCGAAACGGCCGATGTGGGCGACCTCGTGCGTACCATTATCGTTGATTCCACCGTCACTTGCCGTATGAAGCGTGCCGACGTGATTGACAACAAAAACATCCGTCCCGGCGACGTCATCGTCGGACTCTCTTCGTCGGGTCAAGCCACCTATGAAACGGCCTACAACGGCGGTATGGGTAGCAACGGTCTCACCTCGGCCCGTCATGATATGTTTGCTAAATATCTGGCCGAAAAATATCCCGAGACCTTCGACCAGGCAGTGCCCGACGAACTCATCTACAGCGGCAGCTATCGTCTGACCGACGCCGTGGAGGGAGCACCGGTCAATGCCGGACAACTTGTACTCAGCCCCACACGCACTTATGCGCCTGTGGTCAAGAAAATACTCGATGCCTTGCGTCCCGAAATCCATGGCATGGTACACTGCACAGGTGGCGCACAGACCAAAGTGCTTCATTTTGTGGGCGACAATTGCAAAGTCGTCAAAGACAATCTTTTCCCCATACCTCCGCTCTTCAAGGCCATTGCCCAAGAAAGTGGCACAGACCCCGCTGAGATGTATAAAGTCTTCAATATGGGTCATCGTCTCGAGGTCTATGTCTCGCCCGAACACGCCGACGAAATCATCAACATCTCGCGCAGCTTCAACATCGACGCCCAAGTCATCGGCCACATCGAAGAGGGTTCTCGCTCACTCACCATCAAGAGCGAGTGGGGCGAGTTCCACTATTGATCCATGAACACACTGCTCGAAAAACTCGAAAGCCTCGAGGCCCGCTTCCACGAAGTGGCCACACTAATTGCGGACCCTGCCGTCATTGCCGACCAGGGTCGCTATGTGCGTCTGACTAAAGAATACAAAGAACTCGAAAACCTCGACAAGTTCCGCCGTCAATATGTGGCCACCCTTGCCGGTATAGACGAGAGCAAAAATATTCTGCTCAACGAGAGCGATGCCGAACTCAAAGAGATGGCCCGCGAAGAACTGGCCAATCTCGAGGAGCAGTTGCCCCGGCTTGAACAAGAAATCAAGCTCTGCCTCACGCCCCGCGACCCCGAAGACGCCAAAAACGCCATACTCGAAATCCGTGGCGGAACAGGCGGCGACGAAGCTGCCCTCTTTGCCGGCGACCTCTTCCGTATGTATGCCAAATACTGTGAGTCACGTGGCTGGCAAATGCAAGTGTCGGGTGCCAGCGAGGGAGCGGCTGGAGGTTTCAAGGAAATCATTTGTTCTGTCAGCGGCACCGACGTCTATGGCACACTCAAATACGAGAGTGGTGTCCACCGCGTGCAGCGTGTGCCAGCCACCGAGACACAAGGGCGGGTCCACACCTCGGCCGCCACAGTCGCCGTGCTCCCCGAAGCCGAAGCCTTCGACGTGGTCATCAACGAGGGAGAAATCAAATGGGATACCTTCCGTTCCAGCGGTGCCGGCGGTCAGAATGTCAATAAAGTGGAGAGCGGCGTGCGTCTGCGCTACAACTGGCGCAATCCCATTACGGGAGAGACAGAAGAAATCCTCATCGAGTGCACCGAGACCCGCGACCAACCCAAAAACAAAGAGCGTGCCTTGGCCCGATTGCGCACATTCATCTACGACAGAGAGCGGCAAAAACATGAAGACGACATTGCTTCGCGACGCAAAACCCTCGTCTCTACGGGCGACCGCTCGGCTAAGATACGCACTTATAATTATCCACAGGGCCGCATCACCGACCATCGCATCGGCTACACCATCTACAACCTCCCGGCCTTTATGGACGGCGACATCCAAGACTGCATTGACCATCTCATTCTGGCCGAAAACGCAGAGCGTATGAAAGAGGCCGAACTTTAATGGGAACAAATTTAAGATAAAGAGTCGTTAGAAACCAAGTAAGCCCTTACAGGGCTCACCTGGTCGCACAAACTTTTCTTCTCTTAGACTTTTAGTCTTTTAATCTCACAAACCGACAAAACCCAATTTCTTCCACGAAATGAAAACTCATAATCCCTTCACCGGACTGGGCGTAGCCCTCGTCACACCCTTCACCTCTGAGGGCGTCGTAGATTACACCGCCTTGCGTCAACTCATTGAACAACAAATATCCGGTGGCATTGACTTCCTTTGTGTGCTTGGCACCACCGCTGAAACCCCGTGTCTTACGGTCGAAGAGAAAAACCAAATCACACGCTTTGCCGTCGAAGTGACTGCCGGCCGAGTGCCCATCCTCCTGGGAGCCGGAGGCAACAACACCCAAGCTGTCATCGACGGCATATGCAGCGCCGACCTCACCGACATTGACGGTCTACTTATTGTTACGCCTTATTATAACAAGCCCTCAGCCGAAGGGCTTTATCAGCATTTCAAAGCTGTGGCTGCTGCCACCAATCTTCCCGTTGTGCTCTATAATGTGCCCGGCCGTACCGGCGTCAATCTCACAGCCGACGTCACCTTACGCCTGGCCCGCGAAGTCGAAAACATTGTGGCCGTCAAAGAGGCCTCGGGCAATCTCTCTCAGATCGAAGCCATCATCAATGGTTCGCCCGAAGGTTTTGATGTGTTGAGCGGCGACGACGCCATCACGCTCGAGCTCCTCGGCATTGGTGCCCGCGGCGTAATCTCGGTTGTGGGCAATGCTTATCCTGCCGAGTTTGGCCGTATGGTCCATGCAGCCCTTGAGGGTCGTCACGACGAAGCGCTCAGCGTTCATCGCAGTTTCCGCGAGCTCTATCATTTCATGAGTGTCGACGGTAATCCCTCCGGCATCAAGACCTTCCTGGCTTGTCGTGGCGACATTGCCTGTCGCCTCCGTCTGCCTCTCGTTCCGGCCACCGACGCCACTACCAGCAGTATAAACGAATGGCTCAAGAAGGGTTTTGAACAAGTCTAAAACATAGGGAGATACAATCCAAATAATAAAAAGAGACTAAGAGCTGGTTTGGCCGCTCTTAGTCTCTTTGTCTTTTATGTCTTTTCGTCTCATTTTGTCTTACAACTTAGATTTGCACCACTTGAGTGGCGTGTCTGAGCGCGCCGGGGCGATGGGTGATGAACACGACGGTCTGAAGGCCGTGGTCGGCGACGACTGAAGAGAGTATACGCTCTTCGGTGGCGACGTCGAGCGCAGAGGTGGCTTCGTCTAGCAAAAGGATGGGGCGACGGCGCAACAGCGCACGGGCTATGGCGATGCGCTGGGCTTGTCCCTCGGAGAGACCTGCACCCATTTCGCCGCACAGCGTATCAAGACCCGTGGGGCTCTCAGTGACGAAGTCTGCCGCCGAGCGGCGCAGAGCCTCCATCATCTCCTCGTCGGTGGCGTCGGGATTGCCCATCAGCAGATTGTCGCGAATGGTGCCGCTCATCAAGGTGTTGCCCTGGGGCACATAGGAAAAGAGTGAACGGGTGTCGGGAGAGAGGGTGCGACGCCAGCCGTCGGGGCTGTAGGCTTCGAGACTGCCGCCGTCTGGGCGTAACAAGGCGAGCAGCAGGCGCACGAAGGTGGTTTTGCCACGACCGGTTTCGCCCACCACGGCCACGACGCTACCGGGAGCAAAGTCGGCGTTAAGGTGGTCAATGACCGTACGCCCACGTCGCGTACCCTCTGTCGGATAGGCATAGGTGAGTCCCGAGGCTTTGAGTCCTACCGGCATTGGCTTGCAAGACGATCCTCTCGCTGTGCGCTCTTCGAGAGAAAGGTCGGCCATATCGCGCGTACGCTCAGCTGCGGTGAACGCACTGATGCTGATGGGGACAAAACGGGAGAGAGTGCGCACGGGCGATTGTATCTGACCCACAAGCTGAATGAAGGCGATGAGGGCTCCATAGGTAATGCTTCCGCTCTCAAGGCTGACCACACCCCAAATGAAGGTGACGAGATAGCCCGTGGCAAATCCGGCGTTCATAATGAGGGCAGAAAGGCTGGAATAGCGTGTGCGGTGCATAACGAGTCGGTGAAGGCCGGTCTGCAGACGCTCAAGGCGGCCGGTGGCACGTCGCTCAAGTTCCAAGGTCTTGACCACCGCTGTGTGTTGGAGGTTTTCTTGTAAAACAGCCTGCACGCGACTCTCTTCGTCGCGGATTTCGTGGGTGAGTCGGCGTACGCGGCGCACATAAAGCTTACTGCACAAGAGGAAAAACGGCAACACGCACACCACAATCAGTGCCAGTCGACGGTCCATGACGAGCAGCAGCCAGAAAGCGCCGGCAAACTGTACGATGGTGGTGATGATGGAAGGGACAGTCTCGGTGAGGAAAGTGACGACCGTCTGCACGTCTTGCTCAAGGCGGTTGACGAGTTGGCCACTATGAAAACGTCTCAACGAAGGCCAGTCGCAGTGGAGCAGATGGGCGAAAAGGCTGCGCCGCATACTGTTCTGGGCTTTAACACCAAGTGTGGCACGCACCCATCGGGAGGCATAGCCTACGGCCAACTGAACCACCACTATGCCGCCGAGCATCATAATGGCCACGGTGAGCGTAGGTGTGTGGCGCGCGTGGGTGGCAATGTCGACAATAAGTTTGGTGGTCCATACAAAACTAAGATCTGCGGCCACGAGAATAAGCCCGAGACCGACATTGAGCAGCGACTGGGCTTTGTGTCCGTGCCAGGCAGACCATAGATAGCGCAGCGTATCTTTGACGCGGCGTGGTGCCGAGGCAGTAGCAGAAGGGGATGGGGGCATATTATATATGGAGTGATTTCAGTATTACGAGGCAAAGAGTTGTTGGCGGCCAAGCAAGCCCTTAAACAGCCGCTCAGAATCTTAGACTTTTTTGTCTCAAAAAAACAAACGTCATCCTCTGTTGTCAATGCCCCAAAGCATTTTTTCGCGAAGGGTATCGAAACAGTTTTTGTGCATCACCTTGACCACACCCACCTTGTAGGGGGCACGGGTGAGGTGTAGGGTGGTGGTGTCTTCAAAACTTTCGCTGCGGCCGTCGATAGAGATGAGGAAATTGTGGCTGCGGCTACGCACACGAAGCGTGATTTCGGCATTGTCGCGAATGACGACAGGCCGCGTGTTGAGACTGTGGGAGGCTACGGGCGAAATGCAGAAAATGTCTGAACCGGGCACGATGACGGGACCGCCAACGCTGAGCGAGTAGCCTGTCGAACCCGTGGGTGTGGAGACGACAAGGCCGTCGGCCATATAAGTGTTGAGCCGGAAACCGTCAACGTGGGTTTCAATGGCGATGAGTGAGGAATTGTCGTGTTTGAGCACAGCTACCTCGTTTAAGGCATAAGGATAGCCTGAGAGAGGGACGCCGTCTTTGGTCACTGCGATGAGTGTGCGTGGCTCCACCACATAGTCGCCACGGATGACGGCACCAAGGGCCGTGTCGATTTCGTCGGGCGATACATCAGCCAAAAAACCGAGTCGCCCGGTGTTAATGCCCAGGATGGGTATCTCGAGTGGGCCCACGCCGGCGGCTGTGCTGAGGAAGGTGCCGTCGCCACCCATTGAGATGGCCATATCGGCATCGGACGCACAACCGGGAGTGACACAGACACCCGCGAGGTCTATGCCTATGGTGGAATGGATGAATGTGGCGAATTTCTCTTCGATGCAAACCTCAATGCCTAAGCGGCTGAGCGTGTCAAGAACGGCGCGGACAAACTTGTTTTTCTTCGTTTGATAGACATTGCCAAAAAGTGCTATCTTCATAGGGAGAATAGGGGACTATTGATTAGATTGATGTGTGGATGCGTGGTTTTTTCAGAAGATTGAGAGGTGCAAAAGACGAGAAAGCGTTAACTTCGCACCGTCTTAGCCACGCTTCACGGGCTTTGACCACACAAATGTACGACGTTTTTGCATTTCAACCGTTCACGACATGACAAAATTAAGTGTAAACATCAATAAAATTGCCACTTTGCGCAATGCCCGAGGTGGCAACAACCCCTGTGTGACGGCCGTGGCGGCCGACTGCGAGCGCTTTGGTGCACAAGGCATCACCGTGCATCCGCGACCTGACGAGCGACACATTCGCCGCCGCGATGTTTACGACCTCAAGGCCATGCTCACCACCGAGTTTAACATTGAAGGCTATCCGACAGACGATTTCATCGCACTCGTCTGTGAAGTGAAGCCGGCACAGGTGACGCTCGTGCCGGACCTGCCCGAACAGCTCACTTCCAACCATGGTTGGGACACGGTGACTCACGCAAACTTTCTCACACAAACTATCAGTCGTTTCAAGGCCGAAGGCATACGCGTGTCGGTTTTCGTGGACCCTAAAGTGGAAATGGTGAAGGCTGCAGCTGCATGTGGCGCCGATCGTGTGGAGCTCTACACCGAGCCCTACGCTTCGGGCTATTCCGCCGACCGTGAAGCCGCCATAAGCCTCTATGTCAAGGCTGCTGAAGAGGCGCGTCGACAGGGCCTCGGCCTGAATGCCGGCCATGACTTGAGTCTTGAAAACCTCGCATATTTCCACAGCCGGATACCCTGGCTCGACGAGGTGAGCATCGGTCACGCCTTGATTTGCGATGCCCTCTATTTGGGGCTTGAGCAAACCATACACGACTATCTCGAATGTCTCAAATGATTGATTTAAAGTGAATCGAGTTATACAATAGTTGAAATATTTAAAACTTCAAGAATTATTATTTGTTATGGATACTTATAACACTAAGTCTATCTCTGTGGCTAAAGTAATTTCATGGATGATTATCTTTTTGGTCCTATATTTACCTCTTATTTTATTAGTATTAGCTTTTTCTGTAGGGTGTATTTGGGGATTAATTGTTAGTGCAATAAATATATTTGAGGGAGAAGTGTTAGTTGGGGGTGTGCAATTATTGGCTTTTGGTGGCATTAGTATCTATTTGGTTTGTCCTTTTTGCATCGGTATCCTTCGACCTTTCTTCGTTTTATACAAAAGTGGTAGAGACAATAGAACTGAGATTACGGAAAAAGAAGCTCCAGAACTAGTTAACCTGATTTATAGAATTGCTGATTTAACAAAGAATGATAGACCAAAGCATATTTATGTTTCAGCTAGTGCAAATGCATGTGTTTTTTTTGATACTAGATTTTCTAATATATTCGTTCCTGTAAAGAAAAACATTGAGATAGGCTTAGGCGTGTTCAAACATATGAGTGTTGCAGAAACCGCATCTTGCATTGCTCATGAATTTGGACATTTCTCGCAAGATACTATGCGTTGGGGTACGGTTTTTCAAATTCTCAACACGATTATTGTTAATATGATGAGTATTAATGAACGATGGAATAGTATGGTAAACAAATTGATATACTTTCCATGGATTATTGGATATGGAATAATTTTTAGTTTGGCTTGTAAAGCAATTGGATGGTTATTATACGGAATTACTATTGGTTATATAAGTGTTATGGAAGCAATATATAAGAAGATACAGTTAGCGTATTTAGAACTATCAAGAAAAATGGAATACGAGGCTGATGCCATATCTGCTAGAATTGTTAGTAGTAATGTCTATGTATCATTTGCAGGAAAACTATTTGAAATATCCAAAAGAGAAGATGCTTTCTTTAGTATGATGAATAAAATGGCATCCAAAAATCTTTTAGTAAATGATTTTTGGAATGCATATTCAAGAACAGATAAATATTTGGCTGAATTATCAAATTTCAAGATCAATTCTCATACAATGTTTGAGGAGACTATAAATCTAATTGAAGACACGAAACTTATATTTGAGGCTGTGTATTCTTCTCATCCGGATTGGAAAAGTAGAATCAATGCAATAAAAGATGCAAATTATCCTATGACAATACAATTTGAAGGACGAGCATGGGATTTGATACCTCAGTCTGTTCAAAATAAAGTGGCAAAACAGTCATTAGAGGATTTGTCTCACCTTTGTAATTCAAAGTTTCCCGTCAAAATGATAAGCGACAAAGAACTAACCGAAATAATTGAGTCTGAAAATTATTGGTATCAATATGCTCCGTATTTCCAACGCGAAATAGTAGAGTTTGATTATAATGAATGTTCTCCAAATGCTTCATTTAATTTTGGAAATGATTCTGTGCTAATAATTAATAGATACATTGCAGCAAAATCAGATTATGACAATGCACTAGCTCTCGTACAAAATAATGATATTAACAAAGCTATTTACCAAGGAGTGGTTTATAAAACATCTCAGTTGCCAATTGATATTATTAAGTCTATATACGAAGAACAAAGACAACGCGTTCAACAAATAGACAAAAGTATTTGTGAATACGCGATGTTGCATGTTACTGATATTGAATCTATAAAAGATGCATATCGCAGATTATTCTATGCTCAGAATTATCTTACTGGTTTTGAAAATGAGGTAACAAACCAACAAAAAATAACAATAAACCTCTTGAACAAAGCAGTCACAAATACAAATAGCCATCAGTATGCCACCATTAAGGATTCTCTTGAAGAATTGAACGAATGCCTACGTAATTATGGGATCGGACAGATGGACAAAGAATTGTTCGATAAATCAGCACCAGAGGAATGCAAAAAATGTGTCAAAGAATATATGTTACATGGTATCTGTTTGTTTATTGGTGATAGTATCAGTGGAGAGTCAATAAATCTATTAATTTGCACATGCAACTGGATTCGCGATATACATACCCAAATTTTGTCTAGCGCAAAAATGTCAATTATAGATGCTTGTCTAGAAAGGCTTGAAGATTAATATAACGTGAGTTCGATATAAGCCTTATGGTATCAATCTGGTTTTGTCGATGAT
>JBJFGJ010000078.1:0-15831 GCA_051892575.1 Alloprevotella sp.
TGCCATAATCGCGTCGAGCCCTTCAAGCATTTTTTCGTCAAAACAGACCAGCGTGTCACCATTGCCTTGTCCACACAGACTCACACTCACCACATTCACGCCGAGGCTTTGCAGACGGTCGAAGTCGGCTTTGAGTTGCCGAAGGCTTGGTTTGTCGCCGTGGCTCAACGTCAGCGGCGCTTTGGCCATGGTGACGCCGACGAAGTAAGCGGGCCGGTCGGGATTTTCCGGGAAAAACAGCCGGCCGTCTTGGACCTTGACAAAACCGTCGGCCATAAGTGTGATGGAGAAAAGTGAGAAGAGAGCAAACAGGAGTGTGCGCATAGCCGTTTCGATTAAAACAGATTGAGTTTGTTCTGGCGGGCTTCGTCGAGCGACTTGAGTGCCACCTCAGTGGTGGCGTATTGCGCTCTCAAGTCCTTCTGACGCTCGGCATTTTCAGCCACAAAAGTCTCGCGGCCCTTACCCATCAGAGCCGTGGCCACGAGCACCATTTGCGAAGCGTCTTTCACCCACACCACCGGACCGGAATAGACCGGGGCTATCTTAAGGGCCGTGTGGAGCGCACTGGTCGTGGCGCCGCCGAGGAGTATGGGCAGACGGATGCCGGCGGCTTCGAGGGCTTCGGCCGTATGGATCATTTCGTCGAGACTTGGGGTGATGAGGCCACTGAGACCGACGAGGTCAGGATTTTCTTCAAGGACGGCTTTCACAATTGCCTCTTGCGGACACATCACACCGAGATCGTGCACGTCGAAATTATTGCAAGCCATGACGGTGCCCACGATATTTTTGCCTATGTCGTGGACATCACCTTTCACTGTGGCCATCACGATCTTGCCGGCCGAATGACCGGCCTGTTTGCCGGCTTCGATATGTGGTTGTAGATAGGCCACGGCCTGTTTCATCGTACGTGCGGTCTTGACCACTTGTGGCAGAAACATCTTGCCTTCGCCAAAGCGGTCGCCCACCATATTCATGGCGTCCATCAATGGGCCCTCGATGATGCAGATGGCAGAGGGGAACACTTGCAGTGCTTCGGTGAGGTCTTCTTCGAGATGCTCGCCGTTGCCCGTCTCAATGGCGTGAGCCAGTCGGCCTTCGAGCGGCAGTGTGCGCCAGGTTTTGGTTTTCTGCTCCGCCTTGCTCTGTTTGTTGGCCAATGACGCTTCGGCCATTTTGATAAGGGTGTCGACTTGGTCGTTGCGGTCGAAAATCACGTCCTCTATCACCGAGCGCAGCGGTTCGGGCACGTCGGCGTAGGCCATAGTGGCAGCCGGATTGACAATGCCGAAATCCTGGCCTGCCGCCGTGGCGTGGTAGAGGAAGATGGCGTGCATGGCTTCGCGGATGTAGTTGTTGCCGCGGAAAGAGAACGACAGATTGCTCACGCCGCCGCTCACGTGCGCGCCTTTAAGGTTTTGGCGGATATAGCGTGTGGCTTCGATGAAGTCGGCTGCATAGTGGTTGTGCTCGGCCATACCGGTACAGATGGCCAGCACGTTGGGGTCGAAGATGATATCGGACGGATTGAAGCCCACTTTATTGACCAGCAAGTCGTAGGCTCTCGAACAAATTTCTATGCGGCGCTCGTAGGTGTCGGCCTGGCCTTTTTCGTCGAAAGCCATCACCACCACGGCGGCGCCAAACTGTTTGATGGTCCGTGCGTGGGCGAGGAAGCGTTCTTCACCCTCTTTGAGTGAAATGGAGTTGACGATGCATTTGCCCTGGATGCATTTGAGTGCCGCCTCGATGACGTCCCATTTTGAGGAATCTATCATGAAAGGCACGCGGCAAATATCCGGGTCGGCACCGAGAAGGTTGACAAAATGCACCATCTCTTTTTCGGCATCGAGCAGACCGTCGTCCATATTGATGTCGATGACTTGCGCGCCTGCCTCAATCTGTGCGCGGGCAATGGTGAGTGCTTCGGCGTAGTTTTTCTCTTTGATAAGGCGAAGGAACTTACGCGAACCGGCCACATTGCAACGCTCACCGACGGGGATGAACCGTTTGTCGGCCGTCACCTTCAGGCTGTCGAGGCCGGCCAGTGCCATCTCGGTGGCCGTTTGTCGGGGCTGTCGGGGTTTGACATATCCTCCCCGTCCGTCTTCGACCAAGGGCGCAAAGGCACGGATAAAGTCGTCGGTTGTGCCGCAGCATCCGCCTATGATGTTGACCATTCCGCCGTCTACGAAGTCTTTCATCTCCGCGGCCATCTGCTGCGGCGTCTGGTCGTAGAGGCCGAGCGAATTGGGCAGGCCGGCATTGGGGTGCACCGACACATTGCAGGGCACCATCGTCGAGAGTGTGGCGAGATAGGGTTTGAGTTCTTTGGCGCCGAAAGAGCAATTGAGGCCCACTGAGAAGGGACGGGCGTGAGCCACCGAAGTCCAGAAGGCCTCGAGTGTCTGTCCAGAGAGCGTCCGGCCGGCACGGTCGGCCACCGTCACAGAGAGCATCAGCGGCACTTCACGGCTTACGGCCATACACTCACGGGCAGCCATGATGGCGGCTTTGGCACCGAGTGTGTCGAAAATCGTCTCCACCAGAAGAGCATCTACCCCACCCTCGATGAGTGCCGCAATCTGTTCGGCATAAGCCGCTTTGAGGGTATCGAAATCCAGGGCGCGTGCAGCGGGGTCGTCCACGTCGATGCTGATTGAGCAGGTCTTGTTGGTAGGTCCAATCGAGCCGGCCACAAATCGCGGTTTGTCGGGCGTCTTGGCCGTATAGTCGTCGGCCAGTTGGCGTGCCAGCCGAGCGGCAGCCAGGTTGATTTCGCGACAATGCGCCTCGAGGTGATAGTCGGCCATTGAGATGCGCTGGGCATTAAACGTGTTGGTCGTGATGATATCGGCCCCGGCTTCGAGATAGCGGCGGTGGATGTCGGCGATGACGTCGGGGCGAGTGAGCGACAGCAAGTCGTTGTTGCCCTTTTGTTGCCCTTCGAGATGGGCAAATTGTTGGCCGCGGAAATCGGCTTCTTCGAGTCCGTAGGTCTGGATGAGCGTACCCATGGCGCCGTCGAGCAGCAGAATGCGTGCTTTGACGGCCTCTTGCAGTGTAGGCATAAGTATGTGAGTCTTGTCGTTAAGTCTTGTGGTCGGTTTTGTGTCAATAGCGCTTTATGGCGCGGTCCATTTCGCGGCGGTCGTCTTTGTCGCGGAGCGTGGCGCGCTTGTCGTAGTCTTTTTTACCCTTGCAGAGGGCTATGACGAGTTTGGCTCGGCCGTTTTCGTCGATGAAGAGGCGCAAGGGCACGATGGTGAGTCCCGGCGACTTGGTTTCGTTCTCGAGGTTGAGAATTTCCTTGCGGTTGAGCAGGAGTTTGCGGTCGCGTCGGGTGGCGTGGTTGCCAAACGAGCCGAACTCGTATTCGGCGATATACATGTTTTTCACCCACATCTCGTGGTTGTGGATGTAGCAAAAGGTGTCGACCAATCCGGCCTTGCCGGCTCTGATGCTTTTGATCTCGGTGCCGGTCAAGACGATACCGGCCGTGTAGCGGTCGAGGACGAAATAGTCAAATTCCGCCCGTTTGTTCTTGATATTGACGTTGGCCTTCTTCAGGCCTTTTTTTGCTGCCATAAGTGAATGAAAATTGTTGATGCTTAGTCTATTACTTCAACAAACCCGTCCAAATGTTCGCAGACGTATTGGCCGACGGCGCGGCAGATGTCTTCTTCTTCTTCCACAAACTCGTCGTCGAGGTCGTCAAACTGCGGAAACTGCTCGAAGAGGGCCATAAACTCTTCGTCGGAGCAGGACTTCTCAATGTCGCGGCCGTATTTTTTATAGAGTTTTTCGGCACGCCGCATGATGGGCACGAGCGTGTCTATGCCCCAAAGGCGCATGGCCTTGGTGAAGGGGTTGCGGAAGAAGAATGGGCCGTAGCCGTTGTGGATGAGTTGCACGAAACCGCCGTCCATAACCTCGTCGTGGAGGATGAAGAAGGCCCAGAGCGTCACCTGTTCGGCATTGAGCTCAGCCAGTGCTTCGGCCGTCAGACTGTCACAAGTCTGCTCAATGGCGTTTTTCACTTCGCGTGCCACGGCTTCGCTGCTTTCGTTCATGGCGGCGTCGAGGCAGTTTCGGGTAATCTGTATGTGCATGGATGTGGATGTGTGAATGATAAGAGCGATGGCCTTGAGGCGTCATCTCATCTCTTCGATGATGGTTTTCTGTCCCTTGATTTTTTCTCCGGCCACGGCCCTCAGCATACCGTTGAGCACCTGCCGGCGCACGGCAGCGTAGGTGGCGTGAGGCGTCACGTCGATGCGTCCGATATCGCCGGCCTTGACGCCGCCTTTCTTACAAATGAAGCCCACCACGTCGCCCTTTGATATCTTGTCTTGCTTGCCGCGGCCGATATAGATGGCGGCCCACTCGGAGGCTGCCGGACGGCGGAGCACGACTTCGGCCACGTCGAGCGTGTCGGCCTCGGCAAACCAGGCCGGTGTGGTTTCATCGGGACCTATGATGGCGTATGAGGCGCCTTCGGCCAGCCAGCGCGTGGAGCGGCCGTCGCGATGTGAGGCCGTGGCGGCGTCTGTGGCAATGTGATAGTGCACCACCCGGCGTACTTCCGGTATGTCGAGACCGCGTGCAGCGAGGTCGGTCGATACGAGTATGGCCGTGGCACCGCAACGGAACTTATATACGGCCCTTTCGCGGTCGGCCTGGTCCATACCGCCGTGGTATTTGCCCACGGCAAACCGCGCTTCTTTGAGGTGGCCATAAATGCGGTCGACGCTCTCACGATGTGCAGCAAAGACGATGGTCTGCCGTGAGCCGAAGGTAGTGAGCAGTCGGCTGAGGGTGTCGAGTTTGTCCCGCGTGGGCGAAGCCACCACAAAGCGTTGCAGTCGGCCGTCGGCCGTTTGGGGATTGAAGTCGAGGCGGCAGAGGCGGTTTTCGTCTACGAATTGCGCCAGTTCGGCCGGTTCGCTGGTGGCCGATATGAGCCATGTGGTGAGTGGTCGTCGAGGCAGGGCGGCTCTGACGGCTGTCATTTCTTCGAGAAAACCCTGCTCGAGGCACTTGTCGTATTCGTCGATGATGAAGAGGCTCACGTCGGAGGTGGCGACGGCTCCCGAGGCAAAATGGTCCAGCAGTCGGCCGGGTGTGCCAAAGACGATGTGCGGTCTGACACCTTCGAGTGATTTGCGCTCTGCGGCAGCCGCTTTGCCTCCCGTAACGGCCATCGACCTCACACCGCATTTCATTCGTCTGACGAGTTCGTCGCTCTGTTGGGCCAGTTCGCGCGAGGGTTGCACCACGACGACGGTGGTTTTGTCATTGTCGGTGTCGACGTGGTCAAGGGCTGCCAAGACAAAGGCCAGCGTCTTGCCCGAACCGGTAGGCGACAGCAGCAACACGTCGCCGCCCCTATGGGCAGCGGCCACAAAGTCGCGCTGCATATCAGAGAGTGCAGCGATGCCGAGGTTGGCGAGTGTTGGTGTCAGGAGTTGTTCGGTCAGGCGCATAAGGTTTTGTTTTAATTTGCAAAGATAGTGCAAACCGAATGCACTAACAAAAGAAAGTCCTCGGATTTGCTTTTGGCATTGCTGAGGTGACGCCTATATTATTTAAAGATAGTGCAAACCGATGCAAATAGGTATGGTATTCATAATAGAATTTGTCAATTGTTTTTTATAGCGGCAACGCAAGCCCTGTAAGGGCGTAACATCATAGCCCAGGTCGTCAGGCCTGGGTGTAATATGGTCTTCCCTAAGCCGGCCTGTAAGGTCGGCACCTCAAGCGTTTAATTATCAATTGATTAGCAGACTCCCATAATGTGCCGACCTTACAGGCCGGAATTTACTGGCATACACCCAACCCAGGCCTAACGACCTGGGCTATTATGTTACGCCCTTTCAGGGCTGCATGGCCGCAATGAAATATCATAATAACACTCTAAATTTTAATCTTAATTTTGAACACCTTGGCAAATAAGGTGATTTTTATTTAAAAACGCCCCACCCCGCCTCTTGTCTTGCGCCAATGTTCATTCCCCGGGGTCTATCGTGACAAAATTGCTGCAAAAACTTTTGATTATACTTCCACTGCGATTGCTATGTCTTCCGCGACCGTCCGAATGGCTCAAAAAAAACACGGCATTAGGGCAAATTTCGCCTGTCCCTATTCCAGAAAAAACTGTCATAATGCCGGTTTTTCCTGCCATAAGGCCCGTAAGGCCCTGAATATGAAAAAAGAGAGGCCTCCGGGGCCTCCCTTCTTCTATCTTTGCTCAAATATAAACCGAAATGGGCGAAATATAAAAGACAAACCGCCGCGAAGGGGTTTGTCATAAATACAGGGCCGAGAATGTGGCTCATTGATGCTTGCGGGGCTTTGGGGGGATGAGCAGATTGAGCAAGACGGCCACCACAAACACCACGGCCACGCTGTTGCCGGTAAAGATGATTTGCACAATGGAGGGGAAGTGGGCGAAGATGGCAGGATTGGACGTGAAGCCTATGCCCACGCTTATCGACACACTGACTATGACCATGTTGCGCAGACCAAAACCGCACCGCGAGAGCATCTCGATGCCGGCATAGACAATGCCGCCGAACATCATTACGCTGCAACCGCCCAAGACGGCCTGAGGGATGCTGCTCAGCACCACACCGGCCACAGGGAAAAACGCACAGGCTATGATGAACAACGCCCCGACTGCAATGGTGAAGCGGTTGACAACCTTGGTGAGCGTGTTGAGACCGACGTTCTGTGAATAAGACGTGATGGGTGTGCAACCGAAGAGGCCGCCTATGGCACTCGAGAAGCCGTCGGCCGTGACCGAACCGCCCAATTCGCGGGCCGTGGCGCTACGCCCCAAGGCTCCCGAACACAGGGCCGAGGTGTCGCCGATGGTTTCCGTGGCCGAAACAAGATAGACACAGAGCACGGCAATGATGGCATCAAGTCTGAATTCTGGCACGAAAGGCATAAACCGGGGCATAGATAGGATTTCGCTTTCGCCGACGGCAGAGAGGTCGACCATACCCATACACAGGGCCACCGCATAGCCCACCACGAGACCGCCCAATACAGAGAGCGACCTCAGCCTACGGACCGGGCTCACCTGCACAACGACACAGGCCACGAGCGTGACGGTGCCGACTATCCAGTGAGGCATTGCGCCGAAATCACTTGCCCCGGCGCCGCCTACAAAGGCTTCGGCACCAATGCCCAAAAGTGATATGCCGATGCCGGTGACCACACAGCCGGCCACGACGGGCGGAATGAAACGTTGCCACAACGACGAGCACAGACCCAAAAGGCCTTCGATGACGCCACCCACTATGACGGCACCCATCAAGACGCCCATACCCTGGCTTTGGGCAATGGAAATGGCAAGGCCGATGAACGTGCACGACAGGCCCATAACGATGGGCAGCCGCGAACCGATACGCCACACGGGATAGAGCTGGATGAGGGTGGCCAGGCCGGCCACGAGCATACAGTTGCGTATGAGCACGGCACGGACGACAGGGTCGAGTCCGGCGGCACCACTGATGATGACCACCGGCGTGATGTTGGTGACAAACATGGCCAGCACGTGTTGCAGGCCATAGGCGGCAGCCTGGTGTAGCGGTACGCGGCCGTCAAGTTGATAGATGGAACCCATAACGATAGGGGGTGTGAAGTTGATGGGAAAGGATAAAAACGTTGGTCAGCGCCTGACGGGCTGCGGCGCGAAAGTGATGGTCTGTGTGGCGTGGTCCATAGCCCGTACAATGGCTATTGACTCAAGATGGAAACCGCGTTGGCGCAAGAGTTGACCGCCTTGTTGCTGGCCCTTCTCTATGGCTATGCCGATGCCGGTGACTGTGGCGCCGGCCTGTTCCACCAGACTGATGAGCGCTGAAGCCGCTTGGCCGTCGGCCAGAAAGTCGTCGACAATCAAAATGTGCTCGCCGGCACGGAGATAAGGCTTCGAGACAAACACGCGGTTCATGCGCCGGTGGGTGAACGAATAGGCCTCGGCCATATATTTGTCGTCGGTAGAGTTGGCCGTGGCTCCCTTCTTGGCAAACACCACCGGCACGCCGTAGAGATGGCCCAAAAGCGTGGCGATGGCTATGCCGCTGGCCTCAATGGTTAGGATCTTGTCGACCCGGCAGCCTTCAAACCGCCGCTTGAACTCTTCGGCAATCTGATGGATAAGTTTCACGTCGATTTGGTGGTTGAGAAAGTGGTCCACTTTGAGGATGTTGCCTTGGCCCACATAGCCCTCGGCAGCGATTTTCTCTTCAAGGAAATTCATGGTGCGTGACTGGATATAGATAAAAGGAGTGTGTTTTTCGAAAACAAATGTAGGCAATCCCGCACAAAACGCCGCGCTTTGTTTGGCATTTCTTGCGTTTTGGCGTAACTTCGCTTGGCCAAAACACAAAACTCACACTTATGAACGAATGGTTTGAATGTAAAATCAAGTATGACAAGACAATGGAAAACGGCCTTGTCAAGAAAGCCGTGGAGCCTTATCTGGTCGACGCGCTCAACTTCACCGAGGCCGAGCGCCGCATCATCGAAGAAATGAGTCCCTTTATGACAGGCGAGTTTCAGGTTTCAGACATCAAGCGCGCCCGCTACGCCGAATTTTTCGAGACGCCCGGCGACGAGGCCGACCGCTGGTATAAAGCCAAACTCGTTTTCATCACGCTCGACGAGAAAAGCGGTAAAGAGAAACGTTCGTCGCAAAACGTGCTTATACAAGCCGGCACACTGCGCGGCGCACTCGACCGCCTCGAAGAGGGTATGAAGGGCTCGATGATGGACTACGAAGTGGCTGCCATCAACGAAACGCCGATTATGGATATTTTCCGCTACAAAACGCCCGACCAAGCCACCGACGCCGAGGCATTGGAGGACTGATCATGACCGACTTGCAACAACGGCTCAACGACACACTCCGTGCCCTGCCTGACACGGTGAGCCTCGTGGCCGTCTCAAAATTTCATCCGGCCGAGGCCATTCGTGAGGCCTACGAAGCCGGACAACGTGTGTTTGGCGAAAGCCGCGCACAAGAACTGGTGGGCAAACACGACACGCTGCCTGCCGACATCGAGTGGCATTTCATTGGTCACCTTCAGCCTAACAAGGTGAAATACATCGCGCCTTTCGTTTCGCTCATCCACGCCGTAGACACCTTCCGCCTGCTGCAGGAAATCGACAAACAGGGCCGCCGTTGCGACCGTGTCATCCCCTGCCTGCTCCAACTGCACGTGGCAGCCGAAGAGACTAAATTCGGCTTCACCCCGCAGGAGTGTCGGGAGATGCTCGACGAGGGAGCCTGGCGCGATATGGACCACGTGGAGATTGCCGGCATCATGTGCATGGCCAGCAATACCGACGACGAGGCGCGCATACGGGCCGATTTCCGTGAGGCTTACCGGTTTTACCGCGAAGCCAAGTCCACATGGTTTGCCGACAGTCCGGCTTTCACGCTGCGCTCTTGGGGCATGTCGGGCGACTGGCACATTGCCGTGGAAGAAGGCAGCAATATGGTGCGTATCGGTAGCGCTATATTTGGAGAACGGACTTATTGAGTTAAAAAGTCAAAGAGACAAAGAGACAATAAAGTCAAAAAGTAGGCGAGGCCGCTCAAACTTTTAGTCTCTTAGTCTTTTTTTTATATTTATCTGTTTATGCTAACGCCCAACAACCGGAAAATCAGTGCCGTGGTTTTCGACCTCGACGGCACCCTGCTCGACACCATTGCCGACCTTGCCTCGGCCGTCAACTACGCTTTGGCGGCTCACGGCCGGCCGGTGCGAACCAACCGTGAAATACGCTCGTTTCTCGGCAACGGCATCAGGCGGCTGGTGGCTGAGGCCGTGCCCGAAGGGACCGCCGAGAGCGATTATGAAGCCATTTTTGCCACCTTCCGCACCCGCTACGTGGCCCACTGTGTGGAGCAGACCGTGCCCTACGAAGGCATCATGACGCTTTTAGAGCGTTTGCAGACAAGGGGCATCAAGATGGCGATTGTGTCGAACAAGTTGCAGCCGGCCGTGACACAGTTGCACGAAACGTTTTTCGGCGGTCTTATAGACGTGGCCGTAGGCGAAAGGCCCGGCATCCCACGCAAACCCGACCCTACGTCACTCCTCACTGCCATTGAGGGGCTCGGCGAAACGCCCGAAACGACGCTCTATGTGGGCGACTCTGAGGTGGACATCGAGACCGCCCGCGCCGCAGGTTGTCGCTGCGCGACGGTGCTGTGGGGATTTAGAGACGAGGCGTTTCTCCGCTCACGCTATCCCGAGGCCCACTATATCCGCCGGCCCGAAGAGCTGGAGCATTACATTCTGAACTGACTTCTGACTGTTGCTTATCACTCCAAACAAAACAAAAAGACAGGGACGCCCTCAGCAATGAGAGGCGTCCCTGTCTGTATATGGCGGAATGTTGCCGTCGTTTCACTTGATCATATCGGTGCCCATATAAGGCTGGAGGGCCTTCGGGATGCGGATGCCTTCGGGCGTCTGGAAGTCTTCGAGCAGCGCAGCCACAATGCGGGGCAAGGCGAGCGCCGAACCGTTGAGGGTATGGCACAGGTTAATGCTCTTGTCGGCAGCCGAGCGGTAGCGACACTGCAGGCGGTTGGCCTGGTAGCTGTCGAAGTTGGACACACTCGACACCTCAAGCCAGCGCTTCTGGGCTTCGCTATACACTTCAAAGTCGTAGCAGATGGCGGCAGTGAAACTCATATCGCCACCACAAAGACGCAAGATGCGATAGGGCAACTCGAGTTTCTGCAACAGGCCCTCGACGTGGGCAAGCATCTCCTGGTGCGACTGCTCTGAATGTTCGGGTTTGTCTATGCGCACAATCTCAATCTTGGAGAATTCGTGCAGACGGTTGAGGCCGCGCACGTCTTTGCCGTAGCTGCCGGCTTCGCGGCGGAAACACTGTGTGTAGGCGCAATTCTTGATGGGCAGGTCGGCCTCGGGGATGATGACGTCGCGGTAGATGTTGGTGACGGGAACCTCGGCCGTGGGGATGAGATAGAGGTCGTCTTCGTTGCAATGGTACATCTGTCCCTCCTTGTCGGGCAACTGGCCGGTGCCATAGCCGGAGTCGGCATTGACCACGGTGGGCGGCATAATCTCAGTATAGCCTGCTGCACGGGCTTCGTCGAGGAAGAAGTTGATGAGGGCACGCTGCAGACGGGCACCCTGACCGATATAGACGGGGAAGCCGGCACCGGTGATTTTCACGCCGAGGTCGAAGTCTATGAGGTTGTATTTCTTGGCCAATTCCCAGTGCGGCAGGGCGTTTTCAGGAAGCACGGTGTCGTGGCCGCCGGTCTTGACAATGAGGTTGTCTTCGGCCGAGATGCCTTCGGGTACGAGGTCGTAGGGGACGTTGGGGATGGTGTAGAGCAGCTGCTTGCGGTCTTCGGCAGCTGTCTTCATGGCCTCTTCGAGCGCTTTGGTCTGCTCTTTGATGTCGGCCACGCGTTGACGTGCGGCTGCGGCGTCGTCGGCCTTGCCTTCTTTCATCAGAGCACCAATCTGTTTGGAAATGGTTTTGGCTTCTGCCAAAAGGTTGTCGAGCTGTGCCTGGGCGGCTTTGCGGCGGCCGTCGGCTTCGAGCACGGCGTCTATGGCTTCGCGGGCGCCGGCAAAATGTTTTTTCTCAAGGCCACGAATGACGGCCTCTTTGTCTTCTGTGATTTGCTTGATGGTGAGCATATCGGAATGTGGTTTTATAAAAGTCTGAGTTTATTTGATGTTGCGCTCTTCAAGATGGTAGCCGTATTTCTTGTCGGCCACTTTGAGCATAAAGGCTACGAGCAAGGCGAGAACGGCTATGGCTGTGAAGATGCACATAGGCAGCGTGTAGTCGTAGATATTGACGGTCTTGCCTTCTACGATTTGACTGCCCACAACGCAATATTTGTCGAGCACACTGCCGATGAGGGCAGGCACGCCCCAAAGGCCGATGTTTTGGATGAAGAATATCAAGGCGTAGGCGGTGCCGAGTTGCTTGACGGGGAAGATTTTGGCTACACTGGGCCACATAGCGGAGGGCACGAGAGAGAAGGCGATGCCGAGCACAATCATCATGGCGATGGCCAGCCAGGCAAAGTGGATGCCGGGAATGGCATAGATGCCGTGGACACCTATGAGCATAAGTGAGCCGAGTATCATAATGGAGGCGGCACGGCCTTGCTTGTCAATCATTCCGCCAAAGACGGGTGTGAGGAACAAGGCACCGAGTGCCGGCAAACCGGCGACGAGACCGGCCACGTTTTCAGACACGCCATAGCGAGACATCATGATTTCGGTGGCGTATTTCTGGAAGGGGAATACACAAGAATAGAAGAGTACGCAAAGCAGGGCAATGAGCCAGAAACCGGGATTTTTCACCACGGCCACGACATCCTTGAAACTGAATTTCTCTTCTTCGCAGCCGGTCTGCGTCTGAGCCACCTGGCGGTCGAGCTTGCGGTCCATCAGAGAGAAGGCCAAGAAAGCTACGAGGCCGCCTACGAGGAGCAGGGCACCGATGAAGAGGGGCATGGAGAGACCGAAGTTCTTGGCCACGGGAAGGGCAACAGCATAAGCGGCTTGCGAACCGATACGGGCTAGGGCCACCTGTACGCCCATGGCGAGGGCCATTTCCTTACCCTTGAACCATTTGGCTATAATTTTGGTGACGGTGATGCCGGCTACTTCTGCGCCCACACCAAACACGGCATAGCCGGCAGAGGCGATGAACACGTCGGGACGCGAACCGAGTATGGGCGCGCCGTCGCCGGATATTTGGGTGATGGCATAATACTCGGCTCCTGTGCCCACAACCATGAGCACGGCGGCCAGGATGCCGGTGAAACGGATGCCGAACTTGTCGAGAATGAGTCCGCCCCAGATGAGCATGAGCAGGAAGACGTTGAGAAAACTATAGGCTCCGGTGAACATGCCAAATTCGCCGCTGGTCCAGCGCAGGTCGCTTTCGAGCATACCTTTAAGCGGTGCCATGACGTCGTTGACATAATAGGCAGCCATCATGGTGAAGGCCACAATGAAGAGCGCCGCCCAACGGGCAGAGGCTTTGTCACTGAGTTTGGTGGTAAGGGTTGAAGTCATAAGAAGGTTTGTGGTTGTCTATTTGTATAAAGGCGTTATTTCTTGAGGTATTTGTCGAGCCAGCGGAAGAAGGTGCGTTGCCAAAGTATGCCGTTCTGTGGCTTCAATACCCAGTGGTTTTCGTCGGGGAAGAGCAACAATTGGGCGTCGATGCCACGCATACGTGCTGCCGAGAACGCGCTTTCGGCCTGAGTGTATTCGATGCGGAAGTCGCGTTGGCCGTGGATGCAGAGTATGGGGGTATCCCACTTATCTGCATAAAGATGGGGCGAATGGGCAAAGGCTTTCTGCATCTCGCCATTGGCCTGACGATGCCAGGGGGCAGACTTGAGGTCCCAGTTGGCAAACCACATCTCTTCGGTCTCAAGATACTGCTGCTGGGTGTTGAAGATGCCGTCGTGCGAGATAAAGCACTTGAAGCGTCCGTCGTGATTGCCGGCCAACCAATAGACGCTGTAGCCGCCGAAGCTGGCACCCACGGCACCGAGACGCTCACGGTCTACGTAGGGTTCGCCGGCAATGTCGTCGATGGCAGAGAGGTAGTCTTGCATGCACTGGCCGCTGTAGTCGCCCGAAATCTCTTCGAGCCACTCTTTGCCAAAGCCGGGAAGGCCGCGACGGTTGGGAGCAATGATGATATAATCGTTGGCGGCCATAATCTGGAAGTTCCAACGATAGCTCCAAAATTGGCTGACAGGGCTCTGAGGGCCACCTTCACAAAAGAGCAACACAGGATATTTTTTGTTGGGGTCGAAGTGAGGCGGATAGACCACCCAGCAGAGTTCGGCCTGACCGTCGGTGGTTTTCACCCAGCGCTCTTTCACTTCTCCCCATGCCAGGCGGTCGTAGAAGGCTCGGTTAACCTCAGTGAGTTGGGTGACGGCTCGGCCTTTTTGGGTGGGAATGATGAAGATTTCGTCTGCGCGGCTCAGGCTGTGGCGGGTGACCAAAAGCGATTTGCCGTCGGGCATCAGTGAAGCCAAACCGTAGTCGCACACTTCGTCTGTGAGCGGACTGAAAGAACCCGTCTTGACGTCGGTTCGGTAGATTTGTGTCTTGCCATGCCACACGCCGGTGAAATAGAGTTGCTTGGAGTCGGCAGCCCATACAAATTCGTTGACTTCGCTGGCAAAGTTGGCAGCCAGATAGGTTTTGCGACCGGTCTTGAACTCGTAGACACAGAGACGTGAGAGGTCGCTTTCGTAGCCGTCGCGTTCGCGGCTTTTCCAGGCGATGTAGCGGCCGTCGGGCGAGAATTGCGGGTTTTCGTCATAGCCCACGCTCATATCGCCCGGTTGATTGTTGACGGCCTGGTCTTGCAGACTCTTGGTGTGGTCAATGGTCGGCGCCTTGTAGTCGGCGGGTTTGCAGAGGTTGCGCGTGGTCTTGGTGGCGATGTCGTAGAGGAAAATGTCGCTGTCTGTGCTCACGGCATAGTCGCGTCCTGTCTTTTTGCGGCAAGTATAGGCGATGGCTTTGCCGTCGGGACTCCAAGCGAGTTGTTCAATGCCTCCGAAAGGCAATGTGGGACATTCAAAGGGTTCGCCCTCAAGCAGGTCGACGGCGCCGCTAATATTTTTGCCATCAAATTTGGCCACAAAGGGATGCGGTATGGCGGTGACGTATTGGTCCCAGTGTTTGTACATCAAGTCGGTGGCCAGGATGCCGGATGAGAGAGGCAGGTCGGCGTCTTTTTCGGCGATTGATGTGGTGGAGGGAACGCTTTTGATGAGGATGACCTGTGCGCCGTCGGGAGAGAAACTGAAGCCTTCCACGTCGGCCGTTTCGTCAGAGAGCCGCTGTGTGTTTGTGCCGTCGAGATCGGTGGCCCAGACCTGTGAACTACCCGAGGCAGAACTGAGATAGGCCACGCGCTTGCCGCCGTCGATGAAGGCAGGCTGACTGCCACGTCCTGCGATGAGTCGGCGTGTTTGACAAGTGTTGATGTCCATCACATAGATGGCCGTTTCGCCCTTGTTGGCTTTGATGTCGTAGGTGGTTACGGTGTAGGCCACGTTTTTGCCGTCGGGTGATACCGTGGTGCCGCCGATGCGTCCCATACTCCAGAGCGCTTCGGGCGTGAGTCTACCTTTTTGGAAGGCATCTTCGGCTTGCTGAAGGTTTTGGGCACCAAGCGAAAGGGACATAAGCAGAGAGGCTGTGAGTAAGCCGTTTTTGAGTTTCATAGACAATATTGATTTATAGTGGGCGAGTCAACAAACGAGCGAGCAGGCGTGGCGACATCCACACCCACTCGCCTGTCTGTTATCGTTTGCCGCGTTTGCGCATTTCGTCCATTTGGGCGGCCTGCTTGTTGAGGGCTTCAAGACGAGCTGCCAAGCCTTTGGGCTTTTTGTTGGGATCGTTTTTATTGGCGCGATAGTTGGCTTCGAGTTGTTCGAGCAGTTTGGCGTCGTCGGTCTTCCGTCTGAGATACCACATGGTCAGGGCACTGGCCAGGAGCGAGATGAAGTAATAGTAGTTGAGACCGGCCGAATACTTGTTGAACATAAAGAAGAACATCACGGGCATGAGATACATCATCCACTGCATGAACTTCATCTGCTGGGCCTGTTCGCCGGACATCGACTCGCGTTGCTGACGGATGGTCATATAACTATAAAGCAAGTTGGTGGCGCAGAAGAGCAGACAGAAGAGGCTGAGATGGTCGCCGATGCCCCAGACATGGGTGCCGAAGTTGATGACGCTGTCGTAGGTGGAG
>JBJFGJ010000079.1:0-3853 GCA_051892575.1 Alloprevotella sp.
AAAACGTCCAACGAATGGCTGGAACCGGTGGACGACGAGACCTACAACAATCTGAAAAGCACAAACAACTAAACTCCTGTATATCTATTTATTATTATGAAGAATAGCATCATCGGCAAGTTCGCGGCCCTGCTCGTCATCACCTTCGGTGCTTGGCTGGGTGCCACTTGCCAAAACAAACAAGAAAAGGTAAACGATATGACACAGATCAAGCAAACAGAGAAAATCCTCTTCATCAACGGAAGTCCCAATCGCGACGGCAATACGGCCTCACTCGCCCAAACACTGCTGGAGGGCAAAACTTACGAAACGCTCAACCTCAACGACTATCGCCTCAATTTCTACGGCCAGACGCTCGAGGGCGACGAACTCGACAAGGTGGTGGAACGAATGAAGGCTGCCGACATCATCGTGATGGGGTCGCTGGTGTATTGGCACAACATCTGCGCCTCAATGCGTACCCTTATGGAGCGTTTCTACGGCTACATTCCCGAAAATACGTTCAAGGGCAAACGCCTCTTCTTTGTCTATCAAGGTGCCGCTCCCACCAAAATGATGATTGACGACGGCGAATACACCATAAGCCGATTCGCCTCAATGTATGGCTTCACCTACGAGGGTATGGCCACTAATCGGAGTCAGACCGAAAACCTTAAAGCAAAATTGGATTAAAGGGAAGAGAAATGAAAGCATTACTGACAACTTTCGTATGCAGTCTCGGTATGATGGCTGCATCAGCACAAGTGCCGACGGTGAAACTCGGCAAAGACGCGGTGGAAATGCCGCAGTTTGGACTTGGCACCTTCAATGTGCCGTCTAATGCCATTTGTAAAGAGGCGGTGCTGACGGCACTTCGTGCAGGCTATCGGCACATTGACACGGCACATGCCTATATGGACGAGCTTGGTGTGGGTGATGCCGTGAGGGCGTTCATAGCCGAAGGCGGTTGCCGGCGTGAAGACATCTGGGTGACCAGCAAAATCTGGCCGACGGAGTATGCCGACTCCAATGCCATAGACCGTATGCTGGAGCGCCTTGGGCTCGACTATGTTGATTTGGTCTATCCTCATCAGCCTGTGGGCGACATCAAGGCGGCCTGGCATCATCTCGAAAAGGCTGTGAAACAAGGCAAGGTGAGAGTGCTCGGACTCAGCAATTTTGAAGTGCCCGGTGCTGAGGAGTGGTTTCGCTGGTGTGTGGACTCTACAGAGATCAAGCCGGTCGTCATGCAGATGGAGTGTCATCCCTACGCCCAACGTCTCAAAGAACGTCAGTTGGCCGAAGCACACGGCATGAAAGTGACCTGTTGGTTCCCGCTTGGAGGCGCCATGAGCAGGGGTGCACTGCTGAGAGACTCCGTCATTGTGCAGATAGCGGAGCGACACGGCGTGACGCCGGCACAGGTCATCATCAGGTGGGAGATACAAGAGGGACTCGTCACGATACCGGGAGCGACCAATCCGGATTACATCCACGAGAACATTGCTGCCGCAAAGGGTGAAGTGCACGGGAAAAACTTTACCTTGACAGCAGAAGATATGCAGCAAATGCGCAGTCTCAACAAAGAAGAGCGCTTCTTCAAGGCACGTTATGAAGACCGCTTGAAATATCTGGATATGAAACTCAATGACGAGGCAAATTGAGAAGGCTCAGAGATGGTTTCGGCTTCTTAGGGCTTTTGGTGCGCCAAAACTTCATCATCTCCGCAATAATCACTACCTTTCAAGCAATAAAAAAACACATTCATATATATGTATATCGAACACATCTCTTCGCCGGCCGCCGTGAAGCGACTCGACACGGACCAGCTCACGGTTATGGCCGAAGAAATTCGCACGCTGCTCACCCGCAAGCTGAGTATCCACGGCGGCCATTGCGGTCCCAACCTGGGTATGGTGGAGGCCACCATCGCCCTGCATCGCGTGTTTGACTCGCCGACCGACAAAATCGTTTTTGACGTGTCGCACCAAAGCTATGTGCACAAAATGCTCACCGGCCGCGTTGAGGCCTTTCTCTCTGAAGCCCACTACGACGACGTGTCGGGCTATACCGAACCCTCAGAGAGCCCCCACGACCACTTCATCATCGGCCATACCTCTACCTCCGTGAGTCTGGCCGGCGGCTTGGCCAAAGGTCGCGACTTGAGAGGAGAACGACACAACGTCATTGCCGTCATCGGCGATGGTTCGCTCAGCGGTGGCGAGGCACTGGAGGGATTGGACTGGGCGGCCGAATTGGGTACGAACTTCATCATCGTGGTCAACGACAACCAAATGTCGATTGCCGAAAATCATGGCGGCCTTTACGACAATCTGCGCCAACTGCGCGAGACCGACGGCACGTGCAGCAACAACTTCTTCCGTGCCATGGGCCTCGACTATGTGTATGTGGCCCAAGGTAACGACATCGACAGCCTGACAGAGGCCTTCAAGAAAGTGAAAGACACCGACCATCCCGTCGTAGTGCACATCACCACGCTCAAAGGCAAAGGCTATGCACCTGCCGAGGCCGACAAGGAGCGGTGGCACTGGTCCATGCCTTTCGACATCGAGACGGGCGAACTGAAACAGACATTTACGGCCGAAGACTACAACGACCTCACGGCCCGTCATCTGTTGGAACGAATGGCCGGAGACAAAACCGTTTGTGCCATCACGGCCGGCACACCGGGTATTTGGGGCTGGATACCCGAGCGCCGACAGGCCGCAGGCAGTCAGTATGTCGACGTGGGTATTGCAGAAGAACACGCCGTGGCTTTGGCTTCGGGAATGGCCAAGGCCGGCAGCAAACCGGTGTTCGGCGTGTGCAGTTCGTTCCTGCAACGCGCCTACGACCAGATATCACAAGACCTCTGCATCAATGATAATCCGGCCACACTCCTGGTGTTGTGGGCGTCAATAGCCTCTATGACCGATGTGACGCACCTTTGCCACTACGACATCCCCTTGCTCTCGGGTATTCCCAATCTGGTCTATCTGGCACCGACCAATCGGGAGGAATATCTCGCCATGCTCGACTGGAGTCTCAACTATCGTGAGCATCCCGTGGCTATCCGTGTGCCTGTCGGGCAGACCTGTCCGGCCACGCGACCGGTGCCTACGGACTTTTCGCGTCTCAATACCTACGAGGTGACCCAAAGAGGCAGTGAAGTGGCCATTTTGGGCCTCGGCGGTTGCTATGGTTTGGGCGAGGAGGTGCGTCAGGCACTGGCGGAGAAAGGCATCAACGCCACCTTAATTAACCCGCGCTTCATCTCGGGCATCGACAAACCGCTGATTGATGCATTGCAGTCAGACCATCGCCTGTTTGTGACGCTCGAAGACGGCGCACTCGACGGCGGCTGGGGCGAGAAACTGGCCCGGCATCTGGGTGCTACAACTGCCAAGGTGTTGTGCTATGGTGCCCGAAAAGGTTTTGTCGACCGTTACGACGTAGACGAATACCTCACGGCCAATCGTCTGAAGAGTCCCCTGATTGTGGAAGACATTCTTGCCGCTTTGCAATAAACGAGCCGCCACCTTTACGTATTTAACAAAGGTGGCCCAAACCGTGCAACTCTACATCTCCCCAAACCAATAGGCTAAACGTCAAGATTTTGGGTGATGTAGAGTTTTTGTTTCAGACTCTGCACAACCGGCCACCGCAGCCATTAAACCTTGCACCGTCGGATGTCTCCCTCCCCCCCAATTTGTTGCCTTTTCCCCAATCACACAGTCACGCGCTTGTAATTTGTTGAGGCTGTGGCGATTGCTGTGATTGGACGTTTCTGTCACGCCAATCACGGCAGATAACCTTAGGTCAATCAAAAAACCAGCCCGGCTTTCACGACCGAGCTGGTTTTTTGTTTCTTTCG
>JBJFGJ010000080.1:0-3825 GCA_051892575.1 Alloprevotella sp.
GCAGCCCCGGCCTCCTGCCACCGTCACCGGGCGTGCCGTTTTGTCTTTTGCCGAAGGCAGGAAAGTGGGTAAATTGCGGCAAGAAGGAAAGAGGATGCGGTTCGGCGTCCTCTTTTTTTGTGTTTCAGGCCATTACGGGGATAGGCGGCGTTTTCCCTGTCCTTATGGCAGGAAAAACCGGCCTTATGCCAGCAAATTTTCTCCCTATTCCAGACAAGATTTAGGTCTGTTGGAGGAGATTTTAGGCCGTTTCCGGCTGTTTCTCGCCGGCACGGCGGGCGGCGGAGAATATTTTCAAGAGAAACAGTCATATTTCTGTCAGAAACGGCCGGCTTTCTGAACAAATCGGCGAACCGGTGAGCGCAAACCGGGCGCGGCAACCGCGTGGGGGCGTTTTTTCGAGGAGAAAAAGCGCCTGCGCGCATAAATTGAGTTACTTTTGTAGCGATTTACATGCACTTGCCAATGAAATGGACAACGCTCATATCCGACAAGAGGTTTGGCAAAGAGACGGCCAAGCCGGCTTCGACCGAACAGCGCACTGATTTCCAGCGCGACTACGACCGGCTCATCTTTTCGCCACCCTTCCGACGGATGCAGAACAAGACACAGGTGTTTCCGCTGCCCGGGAGCATCTTCGTGCACAACCGTTTGACCCACAGCCTTGAGGTTTCGAGTGTGGGCCGGTCGCTGGGTGCCGACGTCTGTCGGGCTCTGACGCCGCGCCACCCCGAAGCCGCCACGGCTCTCCAAGCCACGCCGGCCATCGTCTCGGCCGCCTGTCTGGCCCACGACATGGGCAACCCGCCCTTTGGTCACAGCGGCGAAAAGGCCATCTGCAGTTTCTTCTCCGAAGGCCGCGGCGCCCGTCTGCGCGACTACGTCTCGCCCAATGGCGAAAGGCTCTCAGAGGCTCTTTGGTCAGACATCACCCATTTCGACGGCAATGCCAACACCTTCCGCCTGCTCACCCATCAGTTCGCCGGGCGGCGTCCGGGCGGCTTTGTCATGACCTACGCCACGCTGGCCGCCATCGTGAAATATCCCTATTCGTCCGCCCTCTCGCCCAAACCGGGCAAATTCGGATTTTTTGAGACCGAGAAAGACGACTTCCTGCGCATAGCCGGCGAACTCGGCATACCCTGCACGGTGACACCGCAGGGCGTCAGTTGTGTGCGCCACCCGCTGGTCTATCTCGTTGAGGCCGCCGACGACATCTGCTATGAAATCATGGACGTGGAGGATGCCTTCAAGCTCCGTCTGCTATCTGCCGAAGAGACCATCAGTCTCTTTATGGACTTTTTCGACGAGCAGACGCAGTGCGACATCTTGGCGGCCTATCCGTCAACGACCGACAAGGGCGACCACATAGCCTACCTGCGCTCGTGTGTCATCAACGCGCTCGAGCGCGCTTGTGTCAAGGTCTTTGTAGACCATGAAGAAGCCTTGCTCGCCGGCACGTTTGAGGGTAGCCTTATCGGCCGACTGCCGTCGCCGCTGCGCGAGGCCTTCGACCGTGTGGGCCAACTGGCGAAGCGCCGCATCTATAATTGTAAGGAAGTGACCGACATCGACTTGGCCGGTTATCACATCATCTATACCCTGCTCGACCTCCTCACCGAGGCTGTCTTGGCACCCGAAAAGGCCTACAGCCGCTTGTTGCTCAGTCAGGCCAGTCCGCAATACGAACTCACCCACCCGTCGCTGACGTGTCGCATCATGGGGGTGCTCGACTACATCTCGGGCATGACCGACGTGTTTGCGCTCGACCTTTATCGCAAAATCAACGGCCATTCCTTGCCGGGCGTCTGAACCGCTGAAGAGCCACGCCAAGCCTGCCTTCTTATCGCCTCACTATGGGCCTCCCTCCCTTGTCTTATTCTGCCCGTCCAGTCTTGTTTGCATGAAAACCGCCTCCTATCGACACATCTTCAAATATACCGGCATTTTTGGCGGTGTACAGGCCCTGAATGTGTTGGTCTCGGTGGTGCGCAACAAACTTACGGCCTTTTTCATAGGCGCCGTCGGCATGGGTTTGGCCGACTTGCTCTCGCGCACGGTGACGCTTTTCTCCACCACGGCCGACTTGGGCATTCCCTTCAGCGGCGTGCGCCATCTCTCCGAACTCTATGAGCAGGGCGACCAACGCGCCATCTCCCACTACGTCCGCCTCATCCGCTCGTGGATGCTCGGCTTGGCCCTTTTGGGCACAGCCGTCTGCGCAGTCTGTTCGCCGCTCGTGAGCCGTCTGACCATAGGCGACTACAGCGCCACACTGACCTACGTGTGGGTGGCCCCGGCCATTGGTATGTCTGTGATATGGGCCGGCGAACTGGCCCTGCTGCGCGGCTTGCGGCAGTTGGGGCGCCTGGGGCGCGTGTCGGCATTGGGTGCCTTGGGCACACTGGCCGTGACAGCCCCGCTCTATGCCTGGCTGGGCTTGGACGGTGTGGTGCCGGTGGTGGTCTTGACCATAGCCGTGCAGATGGCCATTGCGCTTTATGCTTCCACAAGGCTCTGCCCCTATAGAATAACCCTCACCAAGTGGCGCTTTATCGGCCAAGGCCGTCCGTTGCTCACCCTCGGTCTGGCCTATGTGGGAGCAGCCTTTCTCGGCGCCTTGGCCGAACTGGGCATACGTGCCTTCATCTCTCAGTCGGGCAGCCTGCAGGCTGTAGGCTTCTATTCGGCCGGTTTCACTCTGACAGCCAGTTATGCCCGCCTCATTTTCACAGCCATGGATGCCGACTATTATGCCCGTCTGGCTGTGGCGGTGAAAGACAAGGCGGCAATGAACGTGGCTGTCAACCGCCAGACCGACGTGCTCATGGTCTTGATGGTGCCGTTCCTGATTGCCTTTGCGCTCGGCCTGCCGTGGGTGGTGCGCCTGCTCTATACAGGCGAGTTTCTCGCCGTGATGCCTATGACGCTCTGCGCGATGAGTTATATGTTTTTTAAAGCCCTGTTCAGTCCGGCGGCTTATCTGCCGTTGGCTTCGGGACATGCGCGCACCTATTTCCTGATGGAGGCCCTCTACGACCTGCCTTTTGTGGTCTTGGTCTGTCTGGGCTATCATTGGTACGGACTCGCCGGCGCCGGCATCGGACTGGCTTTGAGCGGAGCCTACAATCTCGTGCTCGTGCTTTTGGTCTACCGTCGCCGATATGGCTTCCAGCCGGCACGTCCCACCATTTGGCGCGCCCTCGTCTGCGCTCTCTGGCTGGCTCTCGGCCTGACTGCTGCCTGGCAGAGCGACCCCGTCCTGCATTGGGGACTGGGACTGACCGCCTTGACGCTTTCGGCTTTCACCTCCTGGCAACTGATGAAAAAGGCCAAACGACAGCGCACAGGCCAACCTTAATCCTCCATCATTCCTCCTGCATCAACCTACCTATCCATGATACACTGGCTACAAACCACCTTATTTGAAACCTCCGCCATACAGGCCGTCATCGTCATCTGCCTGATATGTGCCCTCGGCCTCTCGCTGGGCAAATGGCGCATCTGCGGCGTGAGCCTTGGCGTGACCTATGTGTTTTTTGTCGGTATTCTCGCCGGCGCACTTGGCCTTAAGCTCGACGCACAGATGTTGGGCTATGCCGAAAGTTTCGGCTTGATATTGTTTGTCTACATACTCGGCCTGCAGGTGGGGCCGGGATTTATGAGTACCTTCAAGCGAGGCGGCACCGAACTCAACCTGCTCGGCCTTGGCGTCATCGTCATTGGTACGCTTATGGCCCTTGTCACGGTGTGGGCCGGTTGGTTGCCGTTGCCCGACATGATGGGCGTGCTTTGCGGCGCCACGACCAACACGCCCGCTCTCGG
>JBJFGJ010000081.1:0-3818 GCA_051892575.1 Alloprevotella sp.
AGGCAAGAGCCTCTCAACGGTAAGCTTCGCGCTCTCGGGAAGCAACAAGGCAGTCAAAGTCACCAACTTTGTGGTGAAAGTGAAAGTAGACAAGCCCGAGAAGCCCATTGTCAGCACAGCAGATGCTGAGCACTGGTACTATATCACCAATGCCTCTACGCAGACCTATTGTGCCGGCAAGGTGATGAACTACGACGAGTCTATCGACCGTATGCGCTTCACCGACAAGGCCTACAAGCCCGACCGCGTGTGGAGCTTCTGGGAACAAGACGGCAAACTCGCCATCAAGAACTACCGCGGCGAATACATCGGCACGGCCGGTAGCGGCACCGGTGGCACCACTCAGTTTGGCAAGAGCGACACGCCCAACTATATCTATACCATTGAAGACGCTTACGGCTTCTTCATCATCAAAGACTCTGCCGTTGAGCTTCACGCTCAAGAAGCCGGTGCAGTCATTGTGCGCTGGGGAGCAGCCGACGGCGGCGCTTCGCTGTGGCGCTTTGACGAAGTCGATATGAGCCATCCCGAAGCCCAAGTGAGCAACATTGCCGTGAAACAAGGCAAGGTGACCACCGGTATCGGCAACAAGAACCAAGGCATCGTTCGCACAGCCTTCTCTGTGGTTGGTCTGAGAGACTCTGTCGAGGTGCAGAGCATCACCGCCAAGGTGGTGGCCACCGACTTGGCCGACGTGAAGGCCGTCAAGGCTTATTTCGCCACAAACGGCCGTGAGCTCTTCGTCGACGAAGACAGCCTCATGACTTGGCGCGAACAAAACGGCGAACTCTATGGCGTGGCTGAAAGCGTGGCCGCCGACGGCACCTTCACCATCACCGGCTCGAAGAAACTGGCTCCCGGCGAAGGTTACCTCTGGATTGCCTACGACATTGCCGAAGACGCCACCGAGGGTCACACCGTCGACGCTCAGGTATTGTCTTACGTCATCGACGGCGAGACCGTCAACGAAACCAACGGCAACCCCGCCAACGCCGTCACCATCTTCCTCTCCGAGGGTGCCGCCCTCATGCCCTACGACTGTGGCTCACGCTACTACCGCATCCCGGCCATCACCACTGTGAAGAAGACTCTCGACAATGGTGATGTGGTAGACCGCCTCGTGGTGCTCACCGACGACCGTCTGCAGCACAACGGCGACCTCCCCAATCAGGTTTACATCGTGGCCCAGTATAGCGACGACCTCGGCAAGACATGGACCGCTCCCGTTCGCGTGGCCGGTACGGCCGAACTCGGTGGTGCATACGGCCACGGCGACGCTTCCATCGTCACCGACCGTACCAATGGCAACATCATCGGCATCATGACCTGTGCCGGCACCTATGGTCACGGCTTCTGGTCGTCAACTGCCGCACAGCCTCAGCTTTGGAAGACCATCAAGAGCACCGACGGCGGCGAAACTTGGAGCGTGCCCGTTGACCACACCAGCAGCCTCTATGGCGTGGGCAGCCCCAATCCCACATGGACGGCCGGCTTCTCCGGCTCCGGCGCAGCCTTGCAGAAACGTGACGGCACACTCGTGTCGAGCTTCGTCAACCGTCAGGTTGAAAACGGCGTGACCTCTCAAAACTTCTACTTCTTCATGAGTGAAGACGACGGCGACACCTGGGCCGTGAGAGGGACGAGCGGTACGACCAGCGCCGACGAACCCAAGACGCTCGAGCGCAACAATGGCGACCTTTCCATCTTCGTCCGTGCCTCTGGCTACAACTTCCACAACGTCACCAGCGACGATGGCGCCACGTGGAAATACGCCCCCGAAACCCGCTTCACCACCGGTATCTCAGGCAATGCTTGCGACGGCGAATATATGGTTTGGTGCTCCACGCTCGACGGCAACCCCTGGAACATCGCTCTTGAGACGTTGCCCAACAGCGGCTCTCGTCAGAACGTGAGCATCTGTCTCTCTACCGACGAAGGCGAAACCTTCGGCACGCCCAAGACTATCTGTCCGTGGGGATCGGGCTACAGCACCTGCGTGGTTCTGCCCGACGGCACACTCGGTGTCTACTATGAAGAAGACGGCTACTACAATGCTTCCAACTATGTGCTCCGTTTCGTCCGCTTCAGCCTCGACTGGGCCAGCAACGGCGCTTACAAGTTCACCGAAGACAGCCCCTTCCATCCCATCTGCGAGCAGCAAGCTGATGCCATCGAGGGTATGCAGACCGTCAACGCCCCGGCCGACGACGTCATCTACGACCTCCAGGGTCGCCGCGTGGTTAATCCTGCCCTCCGGGGTGTTTACATCAAGAATGGCAAGACGGTGATCATGAAATAATCCCGACCGCACTATTTGAGTGACTCATATTGTCCCCGAGGTCTCTACATCAAGAGGTCTCGGGGACTTTCTATGGAAAAATGTCAACGCCGGGACAGGCTGTTCTGCCTTTGCCACCACCCACTCGCCTCATTCTCCAATGTCTTCTCCTTTTGTCTTTTCCTTTTGCGCCCCGTCGCCTTACCTTTGTGGTAAGAAGGAAGAGAAGAGGGTCTGTAGCCCTCTTTTTTGTTGTTCATTAGGCCGTTGCGGGGATAAGGCCCGTTACTTTTGTCCTTATTTCGGAAAGGTCTGGCATACTTTCCGCCAAAATTGCAAGGCTTGCTGCCGATGACAGGCTGTTTTGGGTCGTTTGGTCAACGTCTTTAAGCCGCCTTTTGTTAAAGGTTCTTGCCATTGCGTCACGCCTGACACCGCCTTTTGTCCATAAAAAAAGACCATTGCGGCTAAAAAAACGTTGTGCCGCCTTTGTTGTGAAAATAAATTCTTAATTTTGCGTGATTTACGACAGATAAAGAAACAATTAATAAAAACAATCAACAGATGAACGTGATTACAAAGACCGTCTCATTGCCCGATGGACGCACCATCAGCATCGAGACCGGCAAGTTGGCCAAGCAGGCCGACGGCGCGGTGATGTTGCGCATGAACAACACCATGCTCCTCGCCACCGTTTGCGGCGCGAAAGACGCTGCCCCGGGCACCGACTTCATGCCCCTTCAGTGTGACTACAAAGAAAAATATTCGGCAGCCGGCCGTTTCCCCGGTGGCTTCACCAAGCGTGAAGGCCGTGCCTCAGACTATGAAATCCTCACCTCGCGCCTCGTAGACCGCGCCTTGCGTCCCCTCTTCCCCGGCGACTATCACGCTGAGGTCTACGTCAACATCACGCTCTTCTCTGCCGACGGCGTAGATATGCCCGATGCTTTGGCCGGCTTCGCCGCTTCGGCTGCCTTGGCTTGCTCCGACATTCCCTTCGAAGGCCCCATCTCTGAAGTGCGCGTGGCCCGCATCAACGGCGAATATGTGGTCAACCCCACCTTCGCTCAGCTTGAAGAGGCCGACATGGACATCATGGTAGGTGCCACCGAAGAAAACATTATGATGGTGGAGGGTGAAATGAAAGAAGTGCCCGAAAGCGCACTGCTCGAAGCCCTCAAGGTGGCTCACGAAGCCATCAAACCTATGTGCCGCCTGCAAAAGGAACTTTCCAAAGAGCTCGGCACCGACGTGAAACGCACCTACTGCCACGAAGTCAACGACGAAGAACTCCGTGAAGAGGTGAAGAAACAGTGCTACGCTCCCGCCTATGCCATCGCTCAGGCCGGCGACCACGACAAACACCAGCGCGAAGACGCCTTCACCCAAATCCGTGAAGACTTCAAGGCCGCCTATGCCGAAGCACATCCCGAACTCACTCCCGAGGAACTCGAAGAGAAAAACGCACTCGTAGACCGCTACTACCACGACGTGGAGCGCGACGCCATGCGCCGTTGCATCCTCGACGAAGGCAAGCGTC
>JBJFGJ010000082.1:0-7834 GCA_051892575.1 Alloprevotella sp.
CATAAAACGGCGTACCTTTTTTCACCACGATACCCGTAGGATTGCTCAACCGTCCCAGGTGATAGCCTATTTGGAGCTGCTCCCAGGCCATGCGCTGATAGTCGCTGTAGACGCCGTAATCGGCTATGCGGAACGTCTCCTCGGTTTTGTCCCATCCTTCGTCCCACACCGTCCACGCGTGGTTCTTTATTTTCAAAACCATCTCCTGCAGCGTCGAGGGCAGACCGTCGGTGGTCATTTGTGAGGTGAGGGCCGCGTCGGTCAGGGCGGCGACTTCGGGCAGCAGGGTGGTGCAGGCGTTGTCGGTGAAATAGTTGGACATCAAAGCTGCATAAGTGCTTTGGTTTTCGATGGCCTCGCAGGCCTCCTGGTAAGTGGTCTGAGCCTGTGTCAGAGCGTCGGCGTCTACGCTCACCTCCTGAATGTACCAGAGCGAAGCGTCGGCGTCGGTGTACCATCCCACCACGTTGGCGCCGGCATCGGTGTGCAGGCCCACGCTTCCCGAGTCGGCAATCTTGAAACTCGTCAAGAAGGTTTCTGCCGTATTTTCGGTGAAGGTAAATCCCGACTCCGCCGTTCCTGTCGTAGTGTATGAGGAACTCAGTGCGCCACCTTGCAAGGCCAGATAGCGTCCCGTCAGAGCGTTTTGTATGGCCCATTTGCCATCGGCTTCTGCGAGTTGCCAGAGTTGCGAGTAGTCGTTTTCGGCGGCAGTTTGCGAACCCACCTTGCCCGTTGCGATGTTTTCGGTCATAGTCGTGCCATATTGTTTGGATATGAGCCGATAGTATTTGCCGCTTCCCACGGTTGAGACATAGTTTGAGAGGCTGTTGAAATGGGCTTTCACTTCTTCCGTCGTCACGTCTTCCACCGGCTCAAAAAGCCAGTCGGAGGCCGCGTTGCCTTGGTCGGCCGTGCCCGATTGCCAAGTGACGAGAATTTTCCAAGAGGCGAAGTGCAGCGCCTTGTAGTCGCTCAGGTCGGCATTGGTCGAGACGGTCACGTAGTCGGTGGAGTTGGTGGTGTTTGAGGCACTGCTTTTCACGTACCACACTTTGTCGGGGCAGGCCGTGGCCGCGTAGTTGTCCGAGCCGTTGTTCATTTCTCCGGGCAGGTAGTGGCCCGTCTGTGCGTTTTGGATGTGATAGCCGGAGCCTGAGGGCGTGAAGGCCCAAATGCCGCTCCAGTCGGTGAGGTTGGAGCCTTCGTTGACGATGAGTTTGCGCGTGGTGGTGTCTTCGGCTGCCGTCGGAGCCGTCCAGCCTGTGTCGTAGGCGTGGCGGTTGACCAGGCGGAAGAGGCTGTAGTGGGAGAGTTTGTTGTTAAGCCGCGTCTGTGGCGAGAGTTCGCTCTCGGTCACCACGTCTACGGCATAAAACCGCCAGGCGCGGGCTTGGCCGTTGATGCTTGTGATGACGTCGGTGCCCCAGCCGCCGAGGTTTTTGTTGTTGTCGGCGTCGAGGTCCACGCTGTTTTGGTCGACAATCATGAAGTAACCCTCGATGGCGTTGCCGTCACTGTCATAGATTTGTCTGACGGTGAAAATGCCGATGTCGGCGTCGTCGGTCGACGTGGCCGAACCGTCGTTGCCGTAGGTCGTCCACACGCCGTTGATGAGCCGTTTGGCGTAGTGCCCATAGCCTGTCTGGAGGTAGTAGGTCGAGGCCCCGTCAGCCGTCGGTACGAACCGGAACAGGCGGTCGGCACCCAGCGTGACCGCGTCGCCATCGACGACAGCCGTGCCGGCACAAGAGAGCGTGCAGTCTTCGCCTGCTTTGATGTAGCCGCCGCGATTGGGGTTGTGTACGGCATACCAGCGGTCCGCCTCAAAGGCCGTGGCCGGCGCGGAAGAGACAGCGGTGAAATAACTTGTAAGATCAGAAAGGGGAGGGTCTACGGTAGCTGCCGCAGACGGGGTGACAAACATCACCAAGCAGCTCAGTCCGACAAGGGCGAGCCTAAGGGTGGTTTTCATGACAGATTTAAGGTATGTGGCATAATATATATAAGGAGTGCCGACGTAGCCGGGAGTGCCGCGAAGCCTCCTCATATTTCGCCGCCGAAGTTAGCGAATATATTGACAACTTTTTACTCTTTTTCAGTCAAAATCGCGAGTTTTCAATCATCGGCCCATTTCTGACCACGAGCGGCCTCGTAGGTCTTGCTTGCCGTTTCGTCTGGGCCGGCCTTAAGAATTGTTTCATAAAAAACGTTTAAATCTAATCAAATTGCTAACTTTGCAACTCAGCGAACCACAAAATGAAACTAAAACTATGAGTTTATTTGTCAGAAAGTCTGTTGACGCGCTGCTCAAAGAGGCAGAGAACGACGGCGGAAAGGGTATGAAGCGCGTGCTTGGCGCGCCCGGCCTCGTGGCTCTGGGCATTGGCGTCATCATCGGCGCCGGACTGTTTTCGGTCACGGGCGTCGTGGCCGGTCTCCATACCGGTCCGGCCATCACGCTGAGTTTCCTCATTGCCGCCGTGGCCTGCGCTTTTGCCGGTCTGTGTTATGCCGAGTTTGCCTCCATGATACCCATCTCGGGCAGTGCCTATTCCTATTCCTATCTCACCATGGGCGAGCTCGTGGCTTGGATTATCGGTTGGGACCTCGTGTTGGAATACGCCGTGGCCGCCATGACCGTCAGCATCTCGTGGAGCCGCTATTTCTGCGAACTGATGGCGGGCTTGGGCTGGCAGCTGCCGCGTGAGTTCACCGCCTGTCCGGCCGAGGGCGGCATAATCAACCTGCCGGCGATGATAATCGTCGTTGTGCTTTCGCTTATTCTCATGCGAGGCACCAAGGGCAGTGCGCGGTTCAACGACTTCATCGTCGTGCTCAAGATTGCCGTGGTGTTGGCCTTCATAGTGTTGGGCTTGAAATACATTCACACCGAAAACCTCACGCCCTTCGTGCCCGAAAACACCGGGCAGTTTGGCGAGTTCGGATGGTCGGGCATATTGCGCGGAGCCGCCATCGTCTTTTTTGCCTATATTGGTTTCGATGCAGTCAGTACGGCTGCACAAGAAACTAAAAACCCGCGCCGCAATATGCCCATAGGCATACTCGGTTCGCTCTTTATCTGCACCATCATCTACATCCTTTTCGCTTTCGTTATGGTGGGAGTGGTGGACTATCACGTCTATGCCGGCGACACCGGTTCGATTGCTCCTGCCGCCATTGCCGTTCAGCATATGGGCGAGGTGGGGGCAAATGGCGTCGTCACCCCGGCCTGGCCGGCCCTGAATATGGGCATCATCGTGGCTATATTGCTCGGCTATTCCAGTGTCATACTCGTCATGCTGATGGGGCAGAGTCGCGTGTTCTTCTCCATGAGCAAAGACGGTCTGCTGCCACCGCTTTTCTCCCATCTCCATGAACGTTTCCACACGCCGGCCCGCAGCAACCTCCTCTTCATGTGCCTGGTGAGCCTTTGTGCCGGCGTGGTGCCCGCCCAGATTGCCGGAGAGATGACCAGCATCGGCACCTTGTTTGCCTTCTCGTTAGTCTGCGTGGGTGTCATCGTGGTTCGCCGCACCATGCCCAATGCGCCTCGAGGCTTCAAGACGCCGCTTGTGCCCTACGTGCCTGCACTTGGCGTGATGTGTTGTGTGGGCATGATGCTTTTCCTCCCTGCCGAGACGTGGATACGACTGGTCATCTGGATGCTCATTGGCCTTGACATCTACGCCAACTACGGCGTAATCCACAGCCGCATTGGCGGCGGCACCGTGCGTCGCCACGGGCAGACGCTGTTGAGCGGCTTGGGCGTGGTGTTGGGCTTCCTCTGCATCCTCACCGGCTTTTGGCACCAGCAGACGGCCGGCTGGCAGGCCGACCGTACCATGCTCATCATCAGCGTCGTGTTTGGCGTGGTACATATCGGCTATTTCCTCGTGCGCTTCAAGACAGTCAAGACGCCCGACGATGCCGGCGGCAGATTGAAGACTTTGAAATAAATCGGGAGACTTGCTCAAAACGTACAAACGAAGGGGCCGTCTGTGACACAATTTGTGGCAGACGGCCTCTTTTTTATTCTGAAAATTTCTCGAAGGCTTTTTTGAAGGACGAAAAACGACTTGCAGAAGCCGCCAACTGCGGAAAACGGGTCGGGCATAAGGCCGGCTTTTTCTCTCATAAGGACAGGAAAAACTCTCCTTATGCCCGTAACGCACCTAAAGTCAACAAAAATGGCCCTCAGCGGGCCTCTATCTTCTTCTTTACATCAAAAATAACCGTTTCGCCACGCCTAAACAAAGACAAAACGCCACGAAAAAAGCCCGGGCCGTTCGGTCCGGGCTTGATGTGACGGATGTCTACCGCCAGTCTTTCAGAATTCGACAAACTCAAACGGCAGGAGGTCGCTGACGCTGGGAATTTCGACCACCTCGTCGCTGCCATAGAGCAACACGCGCAGACGGCAGCCAAAGCGGGCTTCGGCTTGCAGCAAGACTTGCCGGCAGGCGCCGCAAGGTGATATGGGTCGGGTCGTCAAACGGCCGTCGGTGCCCCGGGCGGCAATGGCGATGGTCTCGGGAGCCTCGTGGGGATAACGACTTCCGGCATAAAACATGGCACAACGCTCGGCACATGTGCCGGAGGGAAAGGCCACATTCTCTTGGTTGCTGCCCACGACCACCACGCCGCTCTTCAGCCGCACGGCCGCGCCCACACGGAAATGGGAATAGGGCGCATAGCTGGTCTCGGTGGCGCCGATGGCAGCCTCAATGAGTTGGCGGTCGGTCTCGGCGAGTTCGTCGGGCTGCAATGAGCGGTAGGCGATGGTGAGCGTCTTGTCTGTCATAATGTCTGATTGTTGAACGGCCAATAGATAGAGGAGCCGACGGATGGAGGCGGTACTGTCGCTCCGCCTGCCGGCTCCCAATTTGTCAGAGTTCGTTGCGCACCACGCGTCCCATTTGCATCACAAACTTGATGTTCTGGTCGGCGTCGAGCATGATGATGTCGGCATCTTTTCCGGTTTCGAGCGTACCTTTGCGGTCGAGGATACCCATGATGCGGGCAGGGGTCTCGGAGGCCATGCGGCAAGCGTCTTCGAGGGGGATGCCGGCCTGCTGCACGCAGGTGCGGATGAGGCGGTCCATTGTGGCGATGCTGCCGGCGAGGGCTGAGCGGTCGGCCAGTTTGCATACGCCGTCTTCAAGGATGACGCGGGGGTCGAAAGCGGCGTTGCCGTGGGTGCAGCTGCAAGCCAGTGAGTCGGTGACGAGAGCCGTTTTCTCCACGCCCTTGATCTGATAGATCATGCGCAGCATTACGGGAGGTACGTGGATGCCGTCGGCAATCATTTCGACCGTCATATTCTCTTCGGCAAAGATGCTTTCGACGGTGCCGGCGGTCTTGAACTCACGGTTTTTGTAGACCACGGGCATGGCGTTGTAGAAGTGGGTGGCGTGCGTCATACCGGCTTCATTGGCGGCGTGCACGTCGTCGTAGGTGGCACGCGTATGGGCGATGGAGGGCAAAACGCCATGGTGGCAGCAAGACTTGATGAAGTCTACCGAGCCGGGCAGTTCGGGGGCCTCGTCCCAACGTTTGAGGCAGGGGCTCTCTTTCAAAATCTTGTTGTATTCTTCGGGCTGGGGAGCCTTAATCCATTCGGGAATTTGTGCACCGGCCTGTGCGGGGTTGAAATAGGGGCCTTCGAGGTGCAGACCCATCACGGGGCTGTCGGGCTCGTCCATGAGTTTCTGGCACGTCTTGACAGCGGCCTCTATCATTTCGACAGTCGACGACGAGAGAGTGGGATAGATGGCTGTGGTGCCGTTTTGCAGGTGGGCATCTACGGCTACGCGGAACGCCTCTTCGGTGCCTTCCATGAAGTCGCGGCCACCACCGCCGTGTACGTGCATCTCAATGCCACCGGGCACAACGTCGGCACCGCCGGCGTCTATGATTTCGGCGTCTACAACGTGGAGATCGGAGGGAAGAACGGCCTTGATTTTGTTGCCGTCCACTACGAGAGAACCGCCCTCGAGCCAACCTTGTGGCGTGAGTATGCGGCCATTTACAATCTGTTTCATAGTCGTTTGTGGTTTAAAGGGTTATTTGAATGAATTTGTGTTATAACTTGTGTGTCAGTTAGTTGTATGTTTTATTTCGGCCACTCAGCCGTGAGCAGGCTTTCGAGGCTTTCGGGCGTGAGTTTGAGTCGGAACTGTCCGCCGAAGGCCATGGAGATGCTGCCGGTCTCTTCGGAAACGATGACGGCCAAGGCATCGCTCTTTTGGGCTATGCCGAGGGCTGAGCGGTGGCGCAGTCCGAGCGACTTGGGGATGTCGAGGTCGTGACTGACGGGGAGAATGCACCCGGCGGCTTTGATGCGTCCGGCCGATACAACGACGGCACCGTCGTGGAGAGGACTGTTTTTGAAAAACAGGTTTTCGAGGAGGCGCTGGTTGATGGTGGCGTCGATGACCTCGCCCGAGCGGATGACGTCGGCCAGCGGGTCGCGGCGCTGTATGATGATGAGGGCACCCACCTTTTGTCGGCTCATGTTGATGCAGGCCATGACGATGGGCAAGACTTCCTGGCGATGGGTGGCGTCGGACCCGCCGCGGCCCCGCCGTTTCAGCACACGGCTCAACCACCAGCTGCGGCGACGCGAACCGATGTCGGAAAAGGCACGACGTATTTCTTCCTGAAACAGAATAATCAAGGCGATGGCACCCACATTGACCAGCTTGTCCATGATGCTGCCCAGCAGGCGCATTTCAAACACACCCGTCACCACGAGCCACGCCAAGACGAAGAGAATGATGCCATAGAAAATCTTGTCGGAGCCCGACTCGCGCATAAGGCGGTATATATAAAATAGGAGTAGGGCGACGGCAATGATGTCGATGACGTCGATGATGCCAAAAGAAATCATAAAGAGCATAAGGGGTGGGGCTTGAGGAGGGAGAGAATGTCGGGAGGGCTTAACGCGCCTCGGCGAGGGCTTGATAGATTTTGACGGTTTGCACGGCTTCGGCCACGTCGTGGACACGCAAGATGTGGGCCCCGGCCAGCAGCGAGGCCATATGCAGGGCCGTGGTGCCGTTGAGCGACTCTGAGGGCGTGAGGTCGAGCAGGCGGTAGATCATGGATTTGCGCGAGATGCCCACGAGCAGAGGCAGGTCGAAAGCGGCGAAGTCGGCGAGGTGGGCCATAAGGTGGTAGTTGTGCGTCAGTGTTTTGCCGAAACCGAAACCCGGATCGAGGATGATGTCGCCCACGCCGAGGCTGTGGAGGCGGTCTATGCGTCGTGAGAAATAGAGCGCCATATCGCCGAGCAGGTTGTCGTAGGAGGGGGCTTGCTGCATGGTGGAGGGAGTGCCCTGCATGTGCATGAGAATGTAAGGCACACCCAGTCGCGCCACCGTCTGAAACATGCGGTGGTCCATTTCGCCGCCTGAAATGTCGTTGATGATATCGACGCCAAACTCTTCCACACACATACGGGCCACGTCGGCACGGAAGGTGTCGACCGAGACAATCGCCTCGGGAGCTTCGCGGCGCAACAGCGAGAGTCCGCGGCGCAGCCGGGCCATTTCCTCGTCGGCCGGCACGTCGTCGGCACCGGGTCGCGACGAGTAGGCACCGACGTCGATCATCGTGCCGCCTTGGGCGATGATGGCCTGTACGCGCTCGATGATTTCAGCCTCAGACTGTTTGCGGCTGTCGGCATAAAAAGAGTCGGGAGTGAGATTGAGAATGCCCATCACCTGTGGCCGTGCAAGTGAGAAAAGTCGGCCGTGGCAGTTGAGCGAATAGGGGAAAGACATAAAGACTGCTTGGATTTTCGGTATGGAATAGGTTTGAGGTGGAGTCT
>JBJFGJ010000082.1:7934-15675 GCA_051892575.1 Alloprevotella sp.
AAAGACATAAAGACTGCTTGGATTTTCGGTATGGAATAGGTTTGAGGTGGAGTCTCTTCGACTTTTTGCAGACACACAGACAAATTTAGTGAGAATATTCGTGACGCGTTTAATCTTTCGTGAAAAAAGCGTATTTTTGCGGTTGTATTCATCAAAAAGCCGCCTTGCACCCCCGACTTGGGTGCGGTTTTTTTACACCGCAGCACAACGGAAGGGGCCGACGAGGCGCAAGCCTTATGACAGACATCCCATCATTATACAAGCTTTTTTGCGCTCATCCCACCATTACCACAGACACGCGCCACTGCCCCGAAGGCTCCATCTTCTTTGCCCTAAAAGGCGCTTCGTTCGACGGCAACGACTTTGCCAAGGCCGCGCTCGACCAGGGCTGTGCCTATGCCGTGGTGGACAAGGAGGGACTCGGCGACGACGAGCGGCTCATCCACGTGGCTGACGTCTTGAAAACACTCCAAGACCTCGCCGCCCATCATCGCCGCCAACTGCGCACACCCATCGTACAAATCACCGGCACCAACGGCAAGACCACGACCAAGGAACTGACGGCAGCCGTGCTCAGCCGAAAATTCAACGTGCATTTCACCCAAGGCAATTTCAACAACCATATCGGGGTGCCCAAGACCCTGCTTGCCATGACGCCGCAACACCAGGTGGCGGTGGTGGAGACGGGAGCCAACCATCCCGGTGAAATCGCCGAACTCAGCAAGATTGTCGATGCCGACTGCGGCCTTATCACCAACATCGGCGTGGCCCATATCGAAGGTTTCGGCTCTGTCGAAGGGGTGGCCAAGACCAAGGGCGAACTCTACGATTACCTGCGGCAAAAGCCGGGCAGTCTTGTCTTCCTTCACGCCGACAATCCCCGGCTTTCCGGAATGGCAGAGGGACTGGACTCCTATAAATATGGCGTCGCCGGCAAGGGTTATGACGTCGAGGGGGAGGTGACCGGATGCTCGCCCTTCCTGGCTTTGAAATGGCGCCGTAGGGGAGGAGAGTGGCACGAAGTGCAGACCCACCTCATCGGAGCCTACAACTGCGACAATGCCCTGGCCGCCGCTGCCGTGGGATGCCACTTCGGTGTGGACGAAAACGACATCACCGCCGCTCTTGCCGACTACGTGCCGAGCAACAACCGCTCCGAACTCAAGGAAACCGGCCGCAACAGCCTCATCATCGACGCCTACAACGCCAACCCTACCAGCATGAAGGCTGCGCTCGACAATTTTGCCCTCATCCCTCATCCCCATAAAATGATGATACTCGGCGAGATGCGTGAGTTGGGCACTGTCTCGGCCGAAGCCCACCGGACGCTTGCCGCCCAGGCCGAAGCGATGGGCTGCGAGGCTGTGTGGCTTGTGGGCGAAGCCTTCAGCGGCTGTGCACCATCACTCCGCCATTTTGCCAATGTGGAGGAGGTGAAGCAACAACTTACTGAGCAGCCCGTCGAAGGCCGGCTCATTCTCATCAAAGGCAGCAACGGCACACGCCTCTTCACTCTGCCCCCACTGCTCTGACGATTAGACCCCATCAGGATGCGCCTCATCAAACGACTCGACCTTTACATCCTCAAGAAGTTCCTCCCGCTCTTTGTGGGAGCGTTCTGCATTTGCCTTTTCGTCTTCATGATGCAGTTCACGTGGCGCTACATCGACGAGCTCATAGGCAAGGGATTGTCGCTCGACATTCTGGGGCAATTCTTCTGGTACATGGCCATCACGCTCGTGCCCACGGCCCTGCCGCTTGCCGTTTTGCTGGCTTCGCTCATCACCTTCGGCAATATGGGCGAGCAACTCGAACTGCTCTCGATGAGAGCTGCCGGCGTGTCGCTCCTTCGCATCATGCGCCCCATTATGGTGCTGGTCGTCGCCATGACAGGCCTCTCGTTTTACTTTCAGAACAAGACATCGCCCGAGGCACAAATCAACCTGCGCACGCTGCTCATCAGTATGAAGCAGGCACAGCCGGCCGTCGAAATTCCCGAGGGCGTTTTTTATAACGAAATACCCAACTACAATCTTTACGTCAAAAAGAAAAATGCCGCCACCGGCATGCTCTACGACGTGATTATCTATAAGACCGACCAAGGTTTCGAGCGCCAGCAAATCGTCCTCGCCGACTCGGGTCGACTCGAAATGTCGGCAGACAAGTTGCACCTCAAACTCGACCTGTGGCAGGGAGCGCAGTTTGGCGACCCGCCCATGCAAAACACCATGGGACAAAGCCGCACCACCAATCCCTACAACCGCGAAACCTTCGGCTACAAGCAGTTTATCATCGACTTCGACAGCAACTTTGCGCTGATGGACCAAGCCCTCTTGCGCAATATGCCGCAAGCCAAGAGTATGCGCGAGATTGAGCACAGCGTGGACTCCATGCAACGTGGACTCGACAGCATAGGGCACCGGAATTATGAAGAAGCACGTGAGCGGTGGTATGCCATACCTGCCCTCTTGCCGGCCGACTCTGCCCGTCTGGCCAAGAACACTCTGCCCTTCGACACCCTCTTGGCCCGTACCGGCGACGCCGCACGCTACAATGCCCGGCAAATGGCTATGCGCACAGTCCGCTCGGCCCAGTCGGAACTGGAATGGAAAAGCCAGAACGTCAAAGAGGAATACAATCTTGTGCGCCGCCACATCGTGGAATGGCATCAGAAGATGACCCTCTCGCTGGCCTGCCTGCTTTTCTTTTTCATAGGAGCCCCTCTCGGCGCCATCATCCGCAAGGGCGGTTTGGGCCTGCCGGCCGTGGTTTCGGTGTTCATCTTCCTCTGCTATTACGCCATCAACACTGCCGGCATTAAGCAGGCACGCGACGGCGCGCTCGATATGATTGTGGGCATGTGGATAAGTTCGGTCGTGTTGCTTTTCTTTGCCACCTTCCTTACTTATAAGTCAAACAAAGACTCGGTCGTGTTCAACGCCGAAGTATATATGTCGGTCATTTCCCGCATGCTGGGCCTCCGCTCTTCGCGCCATTTGGTGCGCAAGGAAGTGATCATCGACCGTCCCGACAATGTACAGATGCTCGAAGAGATAGACCGCCTGCGCTCAGCCTGCCGCGACTATGCCGGCAGCCACAAGCTCTACACGGCGCCCAACTATCTCCGCATTTTCTTCCGTCCGCGGCCCGACCATAAGGTGGCAGAAATCAGCGAGCGCCTCGAGGCCATAGTCGAGCAGCTCTCCAACAGTCGCAACAACCGCGTCATTGCTCTGCTCAACCGTCTGCCCGTCATCTACGTCAACGCCCACACCTCGCCTTTTGAGCGGCGCTGGACGTCGGCGCTGGCCGGTTTGTTCTTCCCCTTGGGCGGCTTGTTGTGGTTGAGGATTTGGCGTTTCAGACTGCGACTATGGCGCGACATGAAAACCATCGTCGCCATCTGCGACCGTCTTGAAGGCACCCTGCGGCAAATCGTCAGCGAAGAGAGCGCACCGGCAAACTACACGGCCCAGTCCGAACTCGAGCCCGAGGTGGTGAGAGTAAAGAAGGCTGACAAGTTCAAGCATTGGCTCAAATGGGCCGCCTTGATAGTTTTGGCCTTTGCCGCCGGCTGGTATGCCTACCGCTATTTCAAGCGCCAGGCGCGCCGTCGGCCTGCACCCACAGAGCAAGTCCGCCCTGCACTCAACTCCACAGATCAGACCGCCCCGAAGCCCACGGGCCATTCCGCCGCCGAGCGGCAGCAGACAGCACCCAATGAGGGCGTGAGCCGGTTGCGCGAACTCACGGCCCCGAGTCGCACAGCCGCCCCCTTCAGATAGCCGCCCCGGTGTCACCATTCATCAACCGTCACATCCAAGCACTCATTATTATATAATATGGAAAATACCCCACTTGCCACCATCGAACAAGCCATAGAAGATTTCAAGCAAGGCCGTTTTGTCATCGTAGTCGACGACGAAGACCGCGAAAACGAGGGCGACCTCATTCTCGCCGCCGAGCTTGTCACGGCCGAAAAGGTGAACTACATGCTGCGCCACGGTCGCGGTGTGCTCTGTGCGCCCATCACCAATGAGCGTTGCCGCCAGCTCGAACTCGAACACCAGGTGCAGACCAACACCAGTATGCTCGGCACGCCCTTCACCGTCACCATCGACAAGCTCGAAGGCTGCACCACCGGTGTGTCGTGTCACGACCGAGCCGCCACCATCCGTGCCCTTGCCGACCCCGAGAGCCGTCCCGAAACCTTTGGCCGTCCCGGCCACATCAATCCCCTCTATGCCCAAGACCGCGGCGTCTTGGCCCGTGCCGGCCACACTGAGGCCGCCGTCGACCTGGCCCGTCTTGCCGGTATGCAGCCGGCCGCCTGTCTCATAGAGATACTCAACGAAGACGGCACCATGGCCCGTCTGCCGCAGCTCAAAGTCTTTGCCGCCCGCGAGGGGCTCCACATCATTTCCATAAAAGACCTCATCGCCTACCGGCTCAAAAACGAGTGTCTCGTGGAGAAAGGCGAAGAAGTCGATATGCCGACAGAATACGGCCATTTCCATCTCATCCCCTTCCGTCAGAAGAGCAACCTGCTCGAGCACGTAGCCCTCATCAAAGGCACTTGGCGCGAAGACGAACCCGTCTTGGTGCGCGTACACTCCTCTTGCGTCACCGGCGACATCTTTGGCAGCGAGCGCTGCGACTGTGGCGAACAGCTCCACAAAGCCATGCAAATGATTGAAGCCGAGGGGCGCGGCGTGGTGCTCTATCTCAACCAAGAGGGCCGCGGCATCGGACTCATGGCCAAGATTGCCGCCTACAAACTCCAAGAGCAAGGCTACGACACCGTCGACGCCAACGTCCATCTGGGCTACGACCCCGACGAACGCGACTATGGCGTGGGTGCCCAAATCCTCAGCCTGCTCGGCGTGAAAAAGATGCGCCTCATCACCAACAACCCCGTCAAGCGCGTGGGACTCGAAGCCTACGGCCTTGAAATAGTCGAAAACGTCCCCATTGAAATCACCCCTAACCCCTACAACGAGCGCTACCTCCGTACCAAGCAAGAACGTATGGGGCACACTTTGCACTTCAATAAATAAAAAAAGACAAAGAGACAAAGAGATAAAGAGCGTTGAGTGGCCAAGTAGCCCTGTAAGGGCGTAACATATCAGCCCAGGTCGTTAGGCCTGGGTACGCGGCATACCTCCAATCTCCGGCCTGTAAGGTCGGCACAATGAATTGAAAACATTGAAAACATATCACGAACACTTGAGCCTTAAAAATCGCTTTGGGGTGCCGACCTTACAGGCCGGAATGTCTGAGGCCATATTCACCCAGGCCTAACGACCTGGGCTATTATGTTACGCCCTTACAGGGCTTGCTTGGCCGCTCAACTCTCTTAGACTCTTAGTCTCTTAAACGTTCTTTGGCACGCCATTTGCATCTTCTTTTTTTATAAGACAAAATTATTAACAACTTTACTACACAACCGCACGATTATGCAAAACGAAAACACCTACAATCCCTTTGCCGCGCCCAGTCGCGAAGCCGCTTTTCCGCGCCTGATGCAGAAAACCTACTTGTGGATGATGTTCGGCCTCATTATGACGGCCCTCACCGCCACCTATGTGGCCGGCAATGCCGCCCTGATGCAAACCATCTTCACCGGTTCGTCGTTTATCATCCTCGTCATTGCTGAGTTGGCCCTTGTCATGTTCCTCTCGGCCCGCATCATGAAGATGTCGTTCATCACGGCCGGTCTCCTCTTTGCAGCCTATTCCATTCTCAACGGCGCCACCCTCTCCGTCATCCTCCTGGCCTACGAGCCCGGCGTCATTGCCACCACCTTCTTCGTCACGGCCGGTATGTTTGCCGCCATGTCGCTCTTGGGCTTCTTCACCTCGCGCGACCTCTCGGGCCTTGGCCGCTTCCTCATCATGGCCTTGGTGGGCATCATCATAGCCTCCGTGGTCAACATCTTCATGCACAGCGAAGGCCTCTATTGGGCCGTGTCATACCTCGGCGTACTCGTCTTTGCTGGCCTCACCGCCTACGACACGCAAAAAATCAAGCAGATGCTCATGGTCTATGGAGGCGAAGTCAACGACAACACGCAGAAGCTCGCCCTCCTCGGCAGCCTCACCCTCTATCTCGACTTCATCAACCTCTTCCTCTTCCTCTTGCGCATCTTCGGCGGAGGCAGAGACTAAAACAACAAGCCTTTTTCTTCAACCCCAAATCACTACAAAAACAGCCAGACCCATGAACGAATTATCCCATCGCCTTGGCCGCCTTTCGCCGTCGGCCACCCTCGTGATGTCGCAAAAGAGCGCCGAGCTCAAAGCCCGTGGCGTCGACGTCATCAACCTCAGTGTGGGCGAACCCGACTTCAACACCCCCGACCACATCAAGGCCGCAGCCATCAAGGCCGTCGAAGACAACTGGTCGCGCTATTCTCCCGTAGCCGGATACCCGGCACTGCGCGAAGCCATTTGTGCCAAACTCAAACGTGAAAACGGCCTCGACTTCACGCCCGCCCAGATATCCGTTTCAAACGGCGCCAAGCAGTCGGTCTGCAACGTCGTCATGGCCCTTGTCAATCCCGGCGACGAAGTGATCATCCCCGCCCCCTATTGGGTGAGCTATCCCGAGATGGTGAAGCTCGCCGGCGGCCAGCCCGTCATTGTGCCTGCCGGCATTGAGCAGGATTTCAAGATCACCCCCGAGCAGCTCGAGGCCGCCATCACGCCGCGCACCCGTGCCCTCATCCTTTGCTCGCCCAGCAACCCCACCGGCTCTGTCTATTCCAAGGAAGAGCTCGCCGGACTGGCCCGTGTGCTCGAAGCCCACGAAGACGTGTTTGTCATAGCCGACGAAATCTATGAGCACATCAACTACGTGGGCCGCCACGAGAGCATAGCCCAGTTTGATGCCATACGGCCCCGTGTCGTCATCATCAACGGCGTGAGCAAAGCCTACGCCATGACCGGTTGGCGCATCGGTTTCATTGCCGCCGCCGAGTGGATTGTCAAAGGTTGCAACAAACTTCAGGGCCAATACACCAGCGGTCCCTGCTCCGTGTCGCAAAAAGCCGCCGAGGCCGCCTATGTGGGCAGCCAGGCCTGCGTCGAAGAGATGCGCCAAGCCTTCGAGCGTCGCCGCGACCTCATTGTGCGCCTGGCCGGAGAGATACCCGGTCTTGAAGTCAACAATCCTCAGGGCGCCTTCTATCTCTTCCCCAAGTGCAGCGCCTATTATGGCAAACACCGTGGCGACCGCGTCATCAACGACTCTATGGACCTCGCCCTCTACCTGCTCGAAGAGGCCCATGTCGCCACCGTTGGCGGCGCTGCTTTCGGCTCACCCGAATGTTTCCGTATGAGCTACGCCACCAGCGACGAAAACATCGTCGAAGCCATGCGCCGCATTGGCGAAGCCTTGGGCAAGCTCGAAGACTAATGCCGACGGCACAGCCCGACAGATAGTCTTGACAGAACAAGACGAAATTCCCCCCCGAGGAAAGAAAAAGAAAGAGGCCGGTTTCGGTCTCTTTCTTTCATATCTTGGAGGCTCACTGCCATAGGCGAGGATTGTTCCGGCCTTATGGCCGTTTTTTTTGTCCGCAACGCGGAGGGGGCGGAAAACGGCTTTTTCGCCACCCAAGTCCTCTGTGTTTGTCTCTCCGTTTACGTGAGTTCGATATAAGCCTTATGGTATCAATCTGGTTTTGTCGATGATTTCGAAGTTCATTGCTGGCTTCTTCGGCAGCAGGTTAGTTTCCTTA
>JBJFGJ010000083.1:0-3789 GCA_051892575.1 Alloprevotella sp.
CACCCGTGACAATCTGCAGGAGCACAAACTCAAAGGGCGCGTGGAGCGCCATTGCCGAGAGCAGGGTCGTCACCACCATCGTCACAAATGCCGTGCGGGAGTCCATAAACAGGCGGATAAAGATGGGCACAATAGCGTAAGGCACGAGGAAGACGCTGAAGAAGTGGTGCGACATCATCAGAAAGGTGGTGAGCGGAAAGATGACGACGAGCGAGAAGAGCAGCAACATCGTGTGGGTCGAGGCCAGATAGTCGCGGCGAAAGAGTTTGAGATAAAACATCAGGATGCCCAGCAAGATGGCAATATAGCCGGTCTGTCCGAGCAAGACGAGCCAGAAACTCTTTGTGGGGTCGAGCCTTTGCTCACTGGCGCGGCGCATGGAGTCGAGTATGCGGGCCTGGTGGGCATTGACCAGCTGGCCCCGGCCAATGATGAACTGACCGGCCTGCACCATACCGATATTGTCGGCCACGGCGGCAAGCTGTCCGTCAAGTTCGGTCTTGTTTTTGGCCTGGTCCACCTTGAGGTTGGGCACAAGATAACCGGAGAGTCGGAGACGTGAAAGCATGAGCGGACTGACGCTGCGGGCGTCGGCCTCGATGATGTGCTCATAGGCCGAGCGTGGCGTGAAGACTTCGTCGGGCTCTCTCACACCTGCCTGCTTGCCGCGCAACACGCGAATGCCCACACCGCTCGCCTTCATCTGCGACAAGTCGGCGGCCGAGACGATGCCACGGTCGTAGACCTCCTGGAGCAATTCGACCAACCGTGGCAGATAGGCTACGTCGAAACCCGGTGCGTCACCGCTGTAAATCTGTTGGCGCAGGGCCGCAATCTGACGGCCTGCCGTGAGGGTGTCGAGCTGGTAGTAGGGTTCGAAATGCCGCTTGATGCTGTCGCGCTCGGCCTTGAGTTCGTCTGCGGTTTTATAGATGGGGAAGTCAAACGAGGCGATGAGTTGCTGGTAGCGCCACGGCCGGTTTTCTTCGTAGACGTAGCCGAATTTGCTTTCGCGGGGCGCAAAATAGACGAGCAGGGCCAGCGTCACGACAAAGAGTGCCGTGTTGATGATGACGCTGACATAGCGGGGCTTGCGCCAGTTGTGTTTTGTAGACATAGGGAGTGGGGGGAGGGAAAAAGTTTTAGCCTTCGGCCAAGAGTCTGCGCAGGATGGCGACGCCTTTGGATGCCACATCCTTGATGACGTGCACCGTCCGTCCGCCGGGCACATGCACCTCTTTGGGGTCGATGAGATAGACCGGCACACCGGGACGGGCATAGCGCACCAGGCCGGCGGCGGGATAGACATTGAGCGACGTGCCCACGATGACGAAGATGTCGGCCTGCTCCACCTGGCGTGCAGCGGCCTCAAGATTGGGCACGGCCTCGCCAAACCAGACTATCCACGGGCGCAGCAGCGAACCGTCGCCGGCACGCTCGCCGTGGGCCACGTCGAGATGGCCGGGCGGCAGCGTCTTGATGAACTTAGGGTGGGAGGGGTCGCGCGAGGAGCATACCTTCATCAATTCGCCGTGCAGATGGATGACGTTTGACGAACCGGCTCTTTCGTGCAGGTCGTCAACATTTTGCGTCACGATGCAGACGTCATAATCGGCTTCCATGGCGGCCAGCAGACGGTGTCCGTCGTTGGGCTCTGCCTCTACCAACTGTCGGCGAAGCCCGTTGTAGAAGTCGGTCACCAGGTCGGGGTCGGCCGCCCAGCCTTCGGGCGTGGCCACCTTCTCTACGGGATAGCGTTCCCAGAGTCCGCCGGCATCGCGAAAGGTTTCAAATCCGCTCTCGGCACTCATGCCGGCTCCTGTCAAAACTACGAGTTTTTTCATGACTTGACGAATTGTGCCACCACTTGTGGGGCGTTTGTTGCAAAAATACATATTTTGCGCTTATCGCGAGGGCCGACGGCCAAGATTAGGCGCGAAAGTGTTTAAAAACGGCCTTCATCGTGACGAGAATACACCTTTTTTAATATAGGTTGCTGCCCGTCGGGCGACCCAAGCATGAAAAACAGCCTGAAAGCCGGATTTTTCAGTGAGGAATAGGGCCGGAGCAATCTGGCATAAGGAGAGATTTTCCTGTCATAAGGCCCGTGAATACTGTCCTTATCCCCGGCAAGGCTCTGACAATCAAAAAAGGAGGCCGTCGGCCTCCCTCTCTTTCCTTTGTCAAGGCCAATATACGGCCCGAACCTCAAAAGGCAAAAGACAAAAGCCGGCCGGCGGCCCCGGAAAGGCTTAAAAAAAGTGATATTTAGGTTTATTGTCGTTTTCACTGACTTTTTTGTGTACATTTGCATTCACGATATCACGCCGTGCGTTAAGTGCTTTATCGGACCTCAACGCACCACCTTAAATCTGAATTCAAATTTAAAACCTATTTATCACACTATGCGTAAACCAAGCCTCACATTCCTGTTGGGCTGTTTCGCCGTTCCCATGTTGGCCGGAGTCCCGCCTCTCGGCGGCTTCTTCTATGGCGACATGAAGGCCCCCACCGGCTGGGAATGGCAAAGCCCTGACTCATTAGCCTACAACAAGCAGCAACCACACGCGTGGTTCTTCTCGTTCAAAGACACCGACGAAGCCCGCCAGGTATTGCCCGAAAAGAGCAGCCTCTGGCAGTCGCTCGACGGCACGTGGAAATTCCATTGGGCCTCACATCCCGAAGCCCGTCCCAAAGACTTCTACCTCCCGACCTTCGACGCCTCTTCGTGGGACGACGTGCAAGTGCCTATGAACTGGAACGTGGTGGGCATCGGCAAGGACGGTTCGCAGAAATACGGCCAGCCTGTCTACGTGAACCAGCAGGTCATCTTCAAGCACAGCGTGCGCCCCGGCGACTGGAAGGGTGGCGTGATGCGCACACCGGCCCAGAACTGGCTCACGTATAAAGACCGCAACGAGGTGGGTTCTTACCGTCGCACCTTCACCGTTCCCGCAGAATGGGCCGGCAAGGAAATCTATCTCAACTTCGACGGCGTAGACTCTTTCTTCTATCTCTACATCAACGGGCGCTATGTGGGCTTCTCCAAAAACTCACGCAACCTGGCCCAGTTTGACATCACGCCCTATCTCAACAAGAAAGGCGAAAATCTCATTGCCGTAGAGGTCTATCGCAACAGCGACGCCTCACTGCTCGAAAGCCAGGATATGTTCCGCCTGCCGGGCATCTTCCGCTCGGTTTCGCTCACGGCCAAACCCAAAGTGCAGGTGCGCGACATCAAGGCCATCCCCGACTACGACGCCACCTTCACCAACGCTTCGCTCAAGATTACGGCCCAGGTGGCCAACCTCTCGGGCAAGGCTCAAAAGGGCTACTCCATCGACTACGCCCTCTATGAAAACAAGCTCTACGGCGACGACAACACGCTCGTGGCCGGCGTGAGCGCCACCGCCAAAGTGGAAGACCTGGCCAAAAACGACGAGGAAACAACCACCGTCACCCTCAACGCCGGAAAGGCCGTGAAGCCCTGGAGCGCCGAGGCACCCCACCGCTATGTCTTGGTGGGCACACTCAAAGACGCCAAAGGCAAAGTGGTGGAAACCTTCTCGACTGCTGTGGGCTTCCGCAAGGTTGAAATCAAAGAGACACCCGCTGCTCAAGACGAGTTCGGACTGGCCGGGCGCTATTATTATCTCAACGGCAAGCCCATCAAAATGAAGGGTGTCAACCGCCACGAGAACAATCCCGCCACCGGCCACTTCGTGACCCGCGAACAGATGGAGCACGAAGTCTTCCTCATGAAGCAGGGCAACATCAACCACGTGCGCA
>JBJFGJ010000084.1:0-3778 GCA_051892575.1 Alloprevotella sp.
AGACGAAGCCGGTTGGCCATACCCCCCGGGTGATATGGTTTAAGACACGGCGGTTTTTTGCCAACCGATGGAAACGCAGGCTCGTCTATCGTGAAGGTCTCTGTTGGCAGTTATGGTACGGCAGCATCGCACATTTACGACGGTTCAAGACCATTAAGGATTGATGAAAACTTCAGACGCTTCAGAGCATTACGGAGCTTCATTGAGATGGAATAATGAAACTTATGTTTGACTGAAAAACTAACAACAATAAGCTATGAAAGAACGTAAAACCATTTATCTCTGCTTGGCTCATATGAGTGAGACGGGCGAGGAACAGAAATATGTCAAGGAGGCTTTCGACACGAACTGGGTGGTGCCTCTCGGCCCGAATGTAAACGCTTTTGAGGAGAACTTGAAGGCGTTTGTGGGTGGTAAGAATGAAGTGGTGGCGCTGTCGGCCGGTACGGCGGCTGTGCATCTGGCCCTTATGGCTTGTGGCGTGGGGCCCGGCGACGAGGTGTGTGTGCAGTCGTTCACGTTCTGCGCCTCGTCTCACCCCATCACTTATCTCGGGGCGACGCCGGTGTTTATTGATTCTGAGCGTGAGACGTGGAACATGGACCCGGAGTTGCTGGAACAGGCCATCATTGACCGCAAGGCCAAGACGGGACGGCTGCCCAAAGCCATCATTCCCGTGGCGCTCTATGGCATGCCTTATGATTGCCGGCGGATTATGGCCGTGGCCGACAAATATGGCATCCCGGTGATTGAAGATGCCGCAGAAGGTTTTGGCTCGAAATATGATGGTAGAGTATTGGGCACTTTCGGCCGTTTCGGCGTGTTGTCTTTCAATGGCAACAAGATGATTACGACCTCGGGTGGCGGTGCACTGATTTGCCGCGACGCGGAGAGCAAAAACAATATCATGTGGTATGCCACGCAGGCTCGCGATGCTTATCCTTATTATCAACACACGGCCATCGGCTACAACTACCGTATGTCGAATATCTGTGCCGGCATTGGTCGCGGCCAGATGACGGTAGCGCAGCAGCATATCGACCACCACAAACATGTGCAGGCGCTCTACAGAGAGTTGCTGAAAGATGTGGAGGGTGTGACGCTGCACGAGGCTCCCGGCGAGACTTTCGACTCAAACTATTGGCTCTGTACGATTGAACTTGACCCGTCGTTGAAGATAAAGGGCCAGGAGAATGCGTACAAGGAGGTAATCAAGACGGCCGTGGGCGGTGCGGCTGGTGTCATCCATATGGTGGACAGCCCGACGACAGACTGCCAGCCCAACGACAATGTCGAGGCGTTGCGTGTGTTTATGTTGGGCAAGAAGATTGAGGCCCGTCCGGTGTGGAAGCCGATGCACAAGCAGCCGGTCTATGACGGAGCGCCTGCCTACCTTAATGGCGTGTCGGAGGCTGTGTTCAAGGTGGGTATGTGTCTGCCTGCCGGTCCTTATGTGTCGGACGACGACGTGCGCTATATTGTGGATTGCATCAACGAGGCCATTGTGAGATAAAGCCTTTGCTTGCCGTGAAATAAATGAAGAGGTGGACCTACGTCTTTGATTGGCGTGTGTCCACCTCTTTGCATAAATAAATCTTTTTGCTATTCTTTTGGGGCTATAATACGATTTTACCCCTATCTTTACATCATCAACTCTATGCTTATTGACCTATGATTGAATTTGACAAACCTTTATTGGACGAATTGCTGGCTAAGGCGGGTGAAAACCCAAGACTTCGGCATTGTTTGGACTTGCGTACGACGCCGGCGGATACGAGTCAACGCATTTTGAACGCTTTGCTACCAGGTACCGTGGTGCCTGTTCATCGTCACGAGGATACGGACGAGACGGTGATTTGTGTGCTTGGGGAATTGGACGAGGTGATTTATGAGGCGGTTTTGTTGCCCGATGGCCAAACGGAAATGAAAGAGGTGAAGCGTATTCATCTTTCCGCCTCTGATGGTTGCTTGGGCTGTCAAGTGCCTAAGGGGATGTGGCACTCTGTCGAGGTGAAGGTTCCCGCCGTGATTTTTGAAGCCAAAGACGGGGCTTATAAGGCGGGGTAAAAAAGTATCCGGATTTTTCAAATTTTCTGGATTCTTACCTACGGGTGGTGATTAGTCCATTAAATTAATTGCCATAGTCTGTATTTGCGCTATCTTTGCATAAGCAGATGCGTGCTAATAACGGTTTGGTCTGTTCTTGGTATGTTTATGCATGTTCAACACTATTACATCTAAAACTCAAGATATAATGGATATAAAGAATTATCGTTTGAACTCATTAGAAGAACCGACTGACGAGATGTTGTATGAGTTAATGGGACAGGTGGCAAAATCTGCAAGAGAAAGCTACCAGAACGCCCAGCATGTTCTCAAGGAGAGGATGGAGGAAACAATTAAATTGATACACCAACAACGAGAAGTTCCCATTAACAGGTTTAAAATCAAATGACGAATAATTTAAGGCCGGTGCTTTGTGTTGTTGCCGGGCCCAATGGCTCTGGCAAAACATCTACAACCGAGAAACTGTTGACAAATGAATGGACCTCAGATTGTCTATATATCAATCCGGATAATATCGCTCAAGACAAGTTTGGCGACTGGAACTCGGTCGATGCCGTTATTGAAGCTGCTGAATATGCAACTACATTGAGATATAAGTGTCTTGAAGAGAGAAAGAATTTTGTTTTTGAAACAGTGTTTTCCTCTCAAGAGAAATTTGATTTCTTAATTGCTGCTAAGCAAGCTGGTTTTTTTGTGAGGTTCTTTTTCGTTTGTACTGAGGACCCCCAAATTAATGTAAAAAGAGTTGTCCAACGCTATTTGAATGGTGGGCATGAAGTGCCAATTTCAAAGATCTTCAGTCGTTACTATAAGTCTCTTCAATTAGCTGCAAAAATCATACGTGTTGTGGATCGAGCATATGTTTATGATAATTCTGTGGATAATGAACTTCCGCGATTGTTGTTTCGTATGGTGGATGGACGTATTGAGAAACAATATGTAGATACTTTTCCTGGTTGGGCTATGGCGATGATATAGTCTTTCTGTTATATATCATTTGGATACGGATGAAATGGATTTATATTTGAGTTGTATCCGTTTAATCTGACTTTAGTCATAGTCATCACATAATCAGTTGGAATAAAGGTCTTAAGTTCCCCTCAAACAAAAAAAACATCGGCGGCATCTTCTCACAATGAGAGGATGCCGCCGGTTTTATAAATAGACTAATTCAGTCTGTGGGGATGATTAGTCGAGCTGAGCGAGTTTGTTGTCAGAACCGAGAACGTCTACAATCTTGTGCTCGTAGAGTTTCTTCATGGCGTCGCGAGCCGGACCGAGGTACTTGCGGGGGTCGAATTCACCCGGCTTTTCGGCGAAGACCTTGCGAACGGCAGCGGTCATGGCCAGACGAGAGTCAGAGTCGATGTTGATCTTGCAAACGGCGCTAGCAGAAGCCTTGCGGAGCTGCTCTTCGGGAATACCTACGGCGTTGGGGAGCTTGCCACCAAACTTGTTGATGGTGTCTACCTCGTCCTGAGGTACGCTTGAAGAACCGTGGAGCACGATGGGGAAGCCGGGGAGTTTCTCCATAACGGCGTCGAGCACGTCGAATGCCAAGGGAGGAGGTACGAGACGGCCGGTCTTCGGGTCGCGGGTGCACTGTTCGGGAGTGAACTTGTAAGCACCATGGCTGGTACCGATAGAGATGGCCAAGCTGTCGCAGCCCGTACGGGTGGCGAAGTCGATTACTTCTTCGGGTTTGGTGTAG